>JBJOKY010000468.1:0-3364 GCA_046045865.1 Pseudomonadota bacterium
TGATGTACCACGAGCCCATGCTCATGACGGCCATGATCAGCAGCACGCCCTTGGCGACGAAGTCCGAGCCCTCCCACAGCGCGCCGATGCCGTAGGGGTTGTCGACCTTGGCGGTGGCGGGCTTGGCCGACGGTGCGACGGCAGCCGCCGTGGCAGCCTCGGGGGCGGAGGCGGGTGCCGTGCCCTGGGCGACGGCGCCTTGCGCCAGGGACAGACCCAGCACGGCGCTGACCAGGACCAGGCGCAGGCGGGATGCAAGTTGGCTGAACATGAAAGAACTCCGTGGCAACGGGATGAAGGAAAACCGGGCGCATGGGCGCGTGGGTGCGCACCAGGGTGACGATGAGATTATTGGAGTTTTACTACACCATCTGCATGGTGAAAACCCCAGCGACTTGTCATCCATCATGGAACCATCCTGCGATGGATCGTCCGATGCCTGGCCGGAGCCACGCATCGAGTGCGCAGATGATGTAACTTTCGTACATCAGCGAGCTGCGGTCAATGCTTGAGCCCTGCCACCGCGTCCGTGCGCCGCAGGGTATCAGCTCATGACGTGGTCACCGATACGGGCAAACCGCGTTGCAAGTCGCGTGCCCTGACGCATGTGGTGCGGGCGGTCTGCGGGCTGTGCCGGCCGCTCAGCGTCGCACCCAGACCACCGCACTGCGCGCGGGCAGCTCGAAGCGCCCGCCGGCCGCGTCATGGCGCGCCTGGGCCGCCGGCACAGGGTCGCCCGCGTCGGCGGACAGGTGCACCGGGTGCAGCGCCCAGTCCTGCCCGGCCAGGGCGGGCAGCGCCAGCGATTCGGCCTGCGTGCCGGCATTGAGCATGCACAGCAGCTCGCGCCAGCCGGCGCCCGCCAGCCCCTCGCCCTTCAGGCGCCAGGCCACCACGGTCGGTCCGGCTGCCGGCGTGACACTGACGAATTCCAGCCGCTCGGCGATCTGTGCCGCGCTGCCCAGGCGCAACAGGCTGGAGCTGGCCCGGATCGCCAGCAGGTCGAGGAAGCCGCGGCGCATGAACTCGATCTCGGCCGGCCCGGCCGCCAGTCCGGGGGCGAGCAGGCGAGGGCGCATGAGCTCCCAGCTCGCGGCGTTGTCGCGCGCCGGCGGCAGGCCGGTGCCGAAGTGGTTGGTGCCGTAGCTCCAGTCCAGCCGGTTGAACCAGTCGCCCGAGTCGTAGCTGTTGCGGTCCATGGACTTGCTGCGCAGCACGTCCTGCCCGGCGTGGAAGTAGGCCACGCCCTGGCTCAGGGCCACCACCGCAGCGCCCAGCAGCTGCACGCGGGCGCGCTCCATCGCGGTCGTGTGCAGCGGCAGCTTGAAGGCCAGCGCGTCCCACAACGTCTGGTTGTCGTGGTTCTCGACGTAGTTCACCACCTCGCCGGGCTGGCTCGCGTAGCCGGCCGGCTGGTCGCCGTAGCGCAGCTCGTGCAGGGGCTGCGTCCGGCCGTCGGCCAGCGGCAGGGGGTAGTCGCGCACCGAGCCGGCGATGGTGGCGCGCACCAGGTCGGCCGCATGCTGCAGATCGGTGCGCAGGGCGGCGGCGTCCGGCGCCGCGGCGGTCAGCTCGTTGGGCGCGTAGCCCAGGCCGGTGAGCCAGCCCTGGCGGCTGACCTGGGCCTGGCCGTCGTCGCCCGCGCCGCCGCCGCGCAGGGCGTCGCGGCCACGGTCGCTGAAGGTGGCGATGCCGCTGCCGTTGAGCACGCCCTGGGCGGCCTGGGGGAAACGTCGGCCGTCGGCCACCTCGCCGAAGTTCCAGCCCTCGCCGATCAGCTGCACCGGCCGGCCGGCGGCGGCGTCGACCTTCTTCTGCAGCGCCAGCATCACGTCGCGCGGCTGGTGGCCCATGAGGTCGAAACGGAAGCTGTCGACATGGTGGGCGGCGGCCCACAGCGCGACCGAATCGATCATGAGCTTGGCCATCATGGCGTGTTCGGTGGCGGTGTTGTCGCAGCAGGTCGAGCGTTCGACCCGGCCCTGTGCGTCCAGCCGGTGGTAGTAGCCCGGCACGATGCGGTCGAGCACCGACTTCACCGCCTGGCCCGAGGCGCTGGTGTGGTTGTAGACCACGTCCATGCCCACGCGCAGGCCGGCACCGTGCAGGCCCATGACCATGCGGCGGAACTCGACCAGCCGCGCCAGCGCATCGGCCCCGGCGCTGGCATAGCTGCCTTCGGGCGCGCTGTAGTGCAGCGGGTCGTAGCCCCAGTTGTAGCAGTCGGCGTCGGCCAGCCGGGTGCTCACGGCCTGGGGTGCGGGGTCGTCCGGCGTGGCGGCTGCGATGCTGCCGTCGGTGGCCGGGCTGGCGCAGCCGCGTTCGGGCACGGTGGCGAAGTCGAACACCGGCAGCAGGTGCACGTCGGTCAGGCCGGCCTGCGCCAGCGCGCGCAGGTGGCGCATGCCGCGCGACCCGGCCTCGGTGAACGCCAGGTAGCGGCCGCGCCGCTCGGCCGGCACGCTGTCGTCGGTGAGCGAGAAATCGCGCACGTGCAGTTCGTAGATCACCATCTCGGTGGACGCCGTGAGCCGGCGCTGCGGTGCATCGCCGGCCCAGCCGGGTGGCGCCAGGTCGGGGGCGTCCAGGTCCGCCACCACGCTGCGACGCGAATCGGGCGTGAGGGCGAGCGAGTAGGGGTCGGTCACGCGATTGCGCACCAGGCCGACGCCAGGCACGACCACGTCGACCAGGTAGGTGTAGGCCTGGCCGTGCAGGGTGCCGGGGCGGTCGAGCGTCCACACGCCGCTGGCCTCGTCGCGGCGCAGTGGCAGGGCGTGGCGGGCGGGTGATTCGGTGCCGGGGTGGATGCACAGCGCGACCGCCTGGGCCGTGGGCGCCCACAGCCGGAACCGCGTGCGGCTGCTGTTGACGTTGGCCGGCGGCCTGCGCGTGTTCTCGATCACGCCACCCGGGCCGGCGGGGTCGGGCCCGGCGCCGACGCGCCTGCCTCGGCGCGCGGTCGGGGCGGCCTTCCTGGCCGGGGCGGTCGTCACTTCGGCCGCGGCCGGCCGCCCGCCGTGCAGCACGCTGGCGCCCAGGTCGCTCACCTGGGTGGCGGCGGCGTACAGCTCGTCCAGCGCCAGGGCGTGCTGCAGCGCGGTGGCGTCCAGCACCTGGCCGGCGGCGTTCTCGTGCACCAGCAGCAGCTGGCTGCGGTGCAGGGCCTTCAGGCGCGCCCGGTCAGCGCCGGCCACCTTCAGCACCAGGCCGTCGGGCAACCAGGCGTAGCGGGCGCTCACCCCGGCCGGCAGGCTGGCCGGGGCGACGACGCCGAGGGGCAGACTGGCATCAGCGCCCGTCACGCTCTGTCCTGGCACCGCGACAAGTTGTCCGCGCGCCGATGCCACCAGCCGGTAGCGCT
>JBJOKY010000123.1:0-11774 GCA_046045865.1 Pseudomonadota bacterium
CCACCCCGGGCGCGCCGCGCTACAAGGCGGTCGGCACCTGGCTGCGCTGGCGCGACCGCGAAGGCGTGGCGCACGAACTCGCCCTGGCCAGCCTGATCGGCTCGCTCGACCCCTACTGGTCCGGCGCGGTGCTGGTCGCAGCGGGCGACGGCGGCATGTCGGCGGACGACGTCGACCAGATGCCTGCGCGTCACCCGGGTCTGCCGCCCGACGCCGCCAGCCTGGCCGACGGGCGCCTGGCGTGGAAGGTCGCCCCGGCGTCCGACCTGGCCTGGCTGTTCGACCGCCGCAGCGGCCGTCTCACGGCCCGCTGCAGCGGCAACGCCGGCCTGGCCGGCACGGCACTGAGTGCCGACAGCCTGGGCAGCTGCGCCGCGCTGAGCGGCATGGTCGTCTGGGGCGTGGTGCGCTTCTCCACCTCCAGCCTGACGCCCGGCAGCGCCGAGGCGGCCGAGCCGCCCTCGGCCGCGCTCGACCTGGACCTGCGCGTCACCCTGAGCAGCACGGGCCACCCGACGCCGGGCTGGGAGTGCGAGGACAACTCGGCCGCTGCCGTCGCGGCGGCGCAGCAGCCTGGCGCGGTGCGGTATCTTTGCATTGTGCAGCCCGCCGGCACATCCCTGCGCTGGTCTGGCAGGCTCGATGTCGTGCCGCTCGGCTGGCAGATCGGCAGCGCCGCGGCCGAGGCCATGCGCGTGGGCAACGGCCGCACCGACAATGCCGAGCACCCGGCGGCCTATGTCGACGTCGACGCACCGCTGGGCAACCAGAACTTCCTGGTCGTGCCATTGGTGGCGAGCTGTCCGGTCGACACACCCGCCGCCCCGGGCAGTGCCGGCATCAGCACCGGCCTGCCGCTGGCTGACTACAGCACGCGGGCTCACCAGCCCTGAACACCATCACCGCCGTCCTTCCTGCGCTGCCGCGGCCTCGCCGCGCGGCGCTGCACCCGCCGCATGACCAACACCGCACCCGGCGCCACCAGCGCACCCGCAACCGGCTTCAGCGCCACCGACACCCTGCACATGCAGGCCGCCCTGTCCCTGGCCGAGCTGGCGGTCGGCCTGAGCGAGCCCAATCCACGCGTCGGCTGCGTCATCGTCGACCCGCAGGGCCAGGTCATCGGCCAGGGCCACACCCAGCAGGCCGGCGGCCCGCATGCCGAGGTGATGGCGCTGCGTGACGCCGCCGCCGCCGGCCATGACGTGGCCGGCGCCACAGCCTACGTCACGCTGGAGCCCTGCGCCCACCACGGGCGCACGCCGCCGTGCTGCGACGCGCTGGTCGCCGCGCGCGTCGGCCGCGTCGTGTGTGCCTGCAGCGACCCCAATCCGCTCGTCGCCGGCCTAGGCCTCGCGCGCCTGGCGAACGCCGGCATCAAGGTCCACAGCGGCCTGCTCGCCGATGCGGCGCGCGAGCTCAACATCGGCTTCTTCTCGCGCATGCTGCGCGGCCGGCCCTGGGTGCGCGTGAAGGCTGCCGCCAGCCTGGACGGCCGTACCGCACTGCACAACGGCACGAGCCAGTGGATCACCGGCCCGGATGCGCGCCGCGACGGCCATGCCTGGCGCCGCCGCGCCGGCGCCGTGCTGACCGGCATGGGCACGCTGCTGGGCGACGATCCGCGCCTGGACGTGCGCCTGGTGGCCACCCGGGTGCAGCCGCTGCGCGTGCTGCTCGACAGCAGCCTGCGTGTGCCCGCCACGGCGCGCCTGCTGCAACCGCCCGGCGCCTGCCTGGTCTGCACCTGCCAGGTCGCAGGCCGGACGACGGGCCAGGCCGGTACCGAGACCATCAGCCCGGACGATAGGGCGCGACGCGCCGACGTGCTCGCCACCGGCGCCGAGATCGTGCAACTGCCACCCGACGCGGCCGGCCACGTCGACCTGGCCGCGCTGCTGGCCGAACTGGGCCGGCGCGGCATCAACGAGCTGCACGTCGAGGCCGGCGCCGAGCTCAACGCCGCCCTGGTGCGCGGCGGCTGGGTCGACGAATGGCTGGTCTACCTGGCGCCCAAGCTGGTCGGCGCCGGGCGAGGCATGGCCGCGCTGGGACCACACGACGCCCTGGCGGAGGCCGAGACCCTGGAGTTCGTCGACGTGGCAAGCGTCGGTGCCGACCTGCGCCTGCGTGCCCGCCCGCCCGGCCGACTGTCTGGCTGGCTGCCCGCTGGCTGACGGCACCCTGTCACACCCTGCGGCGCGGGACCGGCTCGTGCCACAAGCACAACGCTTGCGCCAGCCCCGAGGCAGCGGTTTGTGATGCAGGCGTGACGTCTGCACCCCCGCCTACAATGAGCAATATGCCCATTTCTCCCATTCCTGAACTGGTCGCCGAGATGGCGGCCGGCCGCATGGTCATCCTCGTGGACGAGGAAGACCGCGAAAACGAAGGCGACCTCGTGCTCGCCGCCGATCTCGTCACGCCCGAGGCGATCAACTTCATGGCCCGCTACGGCCGTGGCCTGATCTGCCTGACGCTCACGCGCGAACGCTGCGAATACCTCGGCCTGCCACCCATGGCCACGCGCAACGGCACCAAGCACGGCACCGCCTTCACGGTGTCGATCGAGGCGGCCACCGGCGTCACCACCGGCATCTCGGCCGCCGACCGCGCCCGCACCGTGCAGGTGGCGGTGGCACGCGAGAGCCGGCCGGCGGACCTGGTGCAGCCCGGCCACATCTTCCCGCTGCAGGCACAGGACGGCGGCGTGCTCATGCGCGCCGGCCACACCGAGGCCGGCTGCGACCTGGCGCGCATGGCCGGCCTGGGGCCCTCGGCAGTGATCTGCGAGATCATGAACGACGACGGCAGCATGGCCCGGCTGCCGCAGCTGGAGGTGTTCGCGGCCCAGCACGGCCTGAAGATCGGCACCATCGCCGACCTCATCACCTACCGCAGCCGCAACGAGACGCTGATCGAGCGCCTGGGCCAGCGCAGCATCGAGACCGCCCAGGGGCGCTTCGACTGCAGCATCTTCCGCGACCGCACCGGCCAGATCCACCTGGCGCTGAGCACCGGCCAGTGGCAGCCCGAGGACGAGGTGCTGGTGCGCGTGCACGAGCCGCTGTCCATCCTCGACCTGCTCGACGCTGGCGGGCACGCCCATTCGTGGCCGCTGCCGCAGGCGCTGCAGGAACTGCACAACGCCGGACGCGGCGTGGCCGTGCTGCTGAACTGCCAGCGTGACGCCGAGGCCCTGCTGGGTGACCTGCTGCCTGCGGTCGAACCGCCGCGCCCCACCATGGACCTGCGCACCTACGGCGTGGGGGTACAGATCCTGCGAGCGCTCGGCATACGCCGCATGAGCCTGCTGAGCAACCGGCGCAAGATGCCAAGCATGACCGGTTTCGGCCTGGAAGTGACCGGCTTTCGCGCCTACACAGGTTAAAACCCACGCAACCCGCGATTCAGGAGCATTTCGCACGATGCAAGCCGCCGACAAGGGCCGCCCCGCCAGCCTCGATGGTGCCGACCTGCGCATCGCGCTGGTGCAGGCCCGTTTCAATGCCCACATCACCGACCGCATGGCCCGGGTCTGCGTGGCCGAACTCGAGCGTCTGGGCGTGCAGCCCCGCCACATCCGGCACGTCAGCGTGCCCGGTGCGCTGGAAGTGCCGGTTGCGCTCAATGCCCTGGCCGACCTGGACGAATACGACGCCCTGGTCGCGATCGGCTGCGTCATCCGCGGCGAGACCTATCACTTCGAGCTGGTGGCCAACGAGAGTGGCGCCGGCGTCACCCGCGTCGCACTGGACCACAACGTGCCCGTGGCTAATGCCATCCTCACCGTCGAGAACGAAGCCCAGGCCCTGGCCCGGGTGGAAGACAAGGCGCGCGACGCAGCCCAGGTGGCCATCGAGATGGCCAATCTGATGGAAGACATCACTTGAACACACCCACGAAACCCGCCACGGCTGCCCAGCCCGGCGGAGCGCGCAGCAACGACAAGCACGCCGGCAAGCCGCGCCCCAAGTCGGGCCGCCGGCGCGCGCGCGAATTCGCCCTGCAGGGCCTGTACGAATGGCAGCTCGGCAAGTCCGAGGTCGCCCAGGTCGACGCCCACATCCGCGAGCTGGACGAGTGGGGCAGCTGCGACGCCGCCCACTTCGACGCCCTGCTGCACGGCTGCATCGCCGAGGCGGCCGACCTCGACGCCGTGCTGGCCGGCCACCTGGACCGCAAGACCAGCGAGCTCTCGCCGGTCGAGCATGGCGTGCTGTGGATAGGTACCTACGAGCTCAAGCACTGTGTCGACGTGCCCTACCGCGTCGCCATCAACGAGGCGGTCGAGCTGGCCAAGAGCTTCGGCGGCACCGACGGCCACAAGTACGTCAACGGCGTGCTCGACAAGGCCGCCGCCCTGCTGCGACCGGCCGAGGTGGCCCTGGCACGCACCCAGCGCCGCTGAGCACCGCGCCCGCCTGACCGACTGACCGGCCACCCCCATGATCCGCCTGGCCCAGCGCGTCGAACAGATCGAGCCCTTCTGGGTCATGGAGTGCGCCAAGGCGGCCGACGAGATCGCGCGCAGCCCGGCCTGCGACCCGGCGCTGGGAGGCGAGCGCATGCTCTACCTCAACATCGGCGAGCCCGACTTCGGCGCGCCCGATGCGGTCAACCAGGCGGCGCAGGCCTGCATCGCCAGCCGGCGCACCCAGTACACCCATGCCGCCGGACTGCCCGCACTGCGCGCGGCCATCGCCAGCTGGTACGCCACGCGCGAGGGCCTGCACATCGACCCGGCGCGCATCGTCGTCACTGCCGGCGCCAGCGCCGCGCTGCAGCTGCTGTGCACGGCGCTGATCGACCCGGGCGACGAGGTGCTCATGCCCGACCCGAGCTACCCGTGCAACCGCCACTTCGTGACGGCCACGGGTGGCAGCGCACGCCTGTTGCCCAGCGGCGCGGCGCAGCGCTTCCAGCTTGACGCCGCCGCGGTCGATGCCGCCTGGGGGCCGCGCACGCGCGCGGTGATGCTGGCCAGCCCGTCCAACCCGACCGGCACCTCGATCGCGCCCGACGCGCTGCGCGAGCTGGTGCACACGGTGCGCGCACGCGGTGGCCTGACCATCGTCGACGAGATCTACCTCGGCCTGAGCTACGGCGACGAGCCCGCGCGCAGCGCCGCCGGCCTGGGCGAGGATGTCATCTGCGTCGGCAGCTTCTCCAAGTACTTCGGCATGACGGGCTGGCGCCTGGGCTGGCTGGTGCTGCCGCCCGAACTGGTGCCGGCGGTCGAGAAGCTGGCGCAGAACCTCTACATCTGCGCCTCCAGCATCGCCCAGCATGCCGCGCTGGCCTGTTTCGAGCCCGCCACCCTGGCGCTGTGCGAGCAGCGCGTGGCCGAGCTGCGCCGGCGGCGTGACTACATCGTGCCGTCTTTGCGCGCGCTCGGCCTGGATGTGCCCGTGATGCCCGACGGCGCCTTCTATGTCTGGGCCGACATCGGCCGCCACACCGGCAGCGGCCCCGGCGGCAGCTGGGATTTCTGCTTCGACATGATGCGCCGCGCCCATGTCGCCCTGACCCCGGGCCGCGACTTCGGCCGCGCCGACACCGGCCGCCACGCGCGGCTGTCCTTTGCCTGCTCGATGGACACGCTCGAAGCTGCCGTCGGGCGCCTCGGTCGAGAACTCAGCCGTTGAAGAGGTCGCACCCATGAGGCACACCCCGCCCGCACCACCACCGCAGCCGCGCGACCTGTCCGGCCTGCGCAGGGACACACGCTCGCCGGGCCCGGGCAGCATCGGCAAACGCGGCCAGGCCCGCCGCATGCATACGCGCGACCCCTTCGACGACAACGAGCCCCTGCTGCCGCCGCCGCACGACAGCGCTCCGTGGGATCTGCACGAGCAGCGCCAGGGTGACCTTCGGCAGGTCGATCGCCAGGGCGAGCGTCAGGCGGACCTGCGCCTGCCCGACACACGCCCTCGCGCGGCCCGTCCGGCAGCAGAAGCCGGCAGCGGCGAATTCCACGCGCCGCTCGAGGTCGGCCACACCCGCCGCGAATTCGACGGTGCCTCGACCCAGCAGCTCAGCGCCGAGGAAGGCGGCCAGGGCCGCGAGCTGCCACCCGCCCCCGCGCTCGGGCGCGTCGGACGCTATGTGCTGACACTGCGCATGGGTGCGGGCGGCATCGGCACCGTCTGGGCCGCCCACGACCCCATGCTGTCGCGCGTGGTCGCGATCAAGACCCTGCCGCACCGCCCGGGCAGCGACGCACGCTCGCGCCCGGCGCAGGATTTCCTCGACGAGGCGCGCGCCGCCGCACGCCTGAGCCACCCGCACATCGTCACCGTCTACGACGCCGGCGTGAGCGCCGAGGGCTCGTACATCGTCATGGAACTGCTGCGCGGCAAGGACCTCAGCCAGCTGCTCAAGGCCGGCTGGCGGCCTTCGCCGCAGCATGCGGCCAGCATCATCCAGCGGGTGGCCGAGGCCATCGACTATGCCCACGGCCAGGGCGTGATCCACCGCGACATCAAGCCGGCCAACATCTTCATGGTCGACCGCAGCCGCCCGGTGGTGCTCGATTTCGGCATCGCCCACAGCGGCATGCACCACAGCGCCGGCCCGAGCGCCAGCGTGCTGTGTTCGCCCTACTACGCCGCGCCCGAGCAGCTCGCGGGCGAGCACGGTGACCGCCGCACCGACGTCTACGCGCTCGGCGTGGTGCTGTACGAACTGCTCACCGGCGAGCGCCCCTACGCCGGGCGCACGCTCGACGAGGTCACCACGGCCGTCAACGCCGCGCGCCCCTACCCCATCCAGCGCCTGCGTGCCGGCGTGTCGGCCAGCCTGGTGGGCATCGCGATGCGCGCCATGGCGCGCGACAGCGACCAGCGCTTCCGCTCCGCCGGAGCGCTGTCGCGGGCACTGGAGACCTGGCTGCAGGAACGCGGCGTGCATACCGGCGGCACCAGCCACACCAGCGCCGCGCTGGCGCCCGAGCAGCACCCTCCGGCCTGGGCGCGCCAGCGCCAGCGCCGCCTGTACGCGCTGGCTGCCGTGCTCGGTGCGGCCGGCCTGGTGGTCGCCCTGTTCGCCGGCTCGCCGGTGGAACGTGCTCCCAGCGGCTCGGGCGTCACCACCAGCACCTCGGTGACGGCGGCCGCCGAAGGCGCGTCACGATAATCGCGCGCATGCCCAGCGCCCCAGCCGCCACCACCACACCGAACCACGCCGACGCCAGTCTGTTCAGCTGGCCCGTGCGGGTCTATTGGGAAGACACCGATGCCGGCGGCATCGTGTTCTATGCCAACTACCTGAAGTACTTCGAGCGCGCCCGCACCGAATGGCTGCGCGCGCTCGGTGTGCAGCAGCAGCAGCTGCGCGAGGACAGCGGCCTGATCTTCGTCGTCACCGACACCGCTGTGCGCTACCTGGCGCCGGCGCGGCTGGACGACCACATCGCCGTCACCGTGCAGCTGGTCCAGGCCAGCCGCGTGCGCCTGACGCTCGACCAGGTCGCCTGGTGCGATGGCCGGCGCCTGGCCGAAGGCCGCATCCGCATCGCCTGCGTCGACGCGCAGCAGTTGCGCCCCGGCGCCATGCCACGCGAGCTGCTCGCCACCCTGTCCGCCCTGGTCACGCCGGCCGCGGCACGCCCCCCCGAGCTGGTACCGCTCCATCCGTCCACCCCAACCCCTGCCGCGCGCACGAGCACACATCCATGAACCAGGACCTCAACATCCTGCACCTGGTCGCCCAGGCCAGCCTCGTCGTGCAGCTCGTCATGGCCTTGCTGATGGGCGTGTCGCTCACCAGCTGGGCGGTCATCTTCGCCAAGATCGCCGGCCTGGCGCGCGTGCGGGGCGGCAACGACGGCTTCGAGCGCGAGTTCTGGTCGGGCCGCAACCTGCACGAGCTCTACACCGGCAGCGAGCGCAAGACCGAGGGCACGGCGCCGATGGAGCGCATCTTCATCGCCGGCATGCGCGAGTTCCTCAAGCTGCGCGAGCGCCGCGGCAGCGACCCCGGCATCCTGCTCGACGGCGCGCGCCGCGCCATGCGCGCCAGCCTGCAGCGCGAGCTCGACATGGTCGAGTCGCGCCTGTCCTTCCTGGCCACGGTGGGCTCGGTCTCGCCCTACATCGGCCTGTTCGGCACCGTGTGGGGCATCATGCATGCGTTCACCGGCCTGTCCAACCTGCAGCAGGTGACCCTGGCCACCGTGGCGCCCGGCATCGCCGAGGCCCTGGTCGCCACCGCCATCGGCCTGTTCGCCGCCATCCCGGCGGTGATCGCCTACAACCGCTTCGCGCGCGACATCGACCGCGTCGCCAACCAGATGGAGAGCTTCATGGAGGAGTTCTCCAACATCCTGGCGCGCAGCACCGGTGCCGCCGCCCCGGCGCCGGCCCCGGCCGCCGCCGCACGCTGACAGCGGGCTGCACGCATGGCTGCCGTCGCCGCCCGCCGCCACGGCTCACGCCGGCGCACCATCAACGAGATCAACATGGTGCCCTTCATCGACGTGATGCTGGTGCTGCTCATCATCTTCATGGTCTGCGCGCCGCTCATGACGCCCGGCCTGGTCGACCTGCCCAGCGTGGGCCAGGCCCAGCGTGCGCCCGACCATGTGGTCGAGGTCATCGTCGATGCCGGCGGCCAGGTGCGCCTGCGCCTGGACAACCGCAGCGAGACCGAACGCGTCACCCTCAAGCAGCTGCCGCAGAAGGTGCTCGGCCTGCAGGGCGCCGCCGCCCGGCCCGCGCCGGGCACCCGCCCGGGTGCTGCGCAGGGCATCGTGGGAGCGGCCACGGTCGACACGCCGGTGGTCATCTCGGCCGACAAGGGTGTGCAGTACGACCTGGTCATCAAGGTGATGGATACGCTGCAGCGTGCCGGCGTGGCCCGGGTCGGCCTGGCCGTGCGCACCACCGGCAGCGACGCCGCTGCCAACTGAGCCGCCCGCGCCCCCGACCGCCCGCCCCCCGTCGCGGTCATGTCCACGCCCGGTACTGCCCGGCCCCCTACCCGGGTGTCGCTGCGCCCGCCCGGTGCCGACCGGCTGGGCGGCGGCTTCCTGCTCGCCCTGCTCGTGCACGCCGGGCTGTTCGCCGCCCTGGCCGCCGGCGTGAGCTGGCGTCGCCATGCGCCGCCCGTCGTGGCCGCCGAGCTCTGGGCCAGCGTGCCGCGTGTGGCCGGTGCGGCCCCGGCCGACGCCGCCTTGCCGCCACCGGCGCCCCCGCCGCCGGCACCACGCCCGCCTGCGCCGCCACCTGCGCCCACCCCGGCACCGCCACCGCAGGCCCCGGCGCGTGACGCCCAGATCGCCGTCGAGCAGCGCAAGGCCCAGGAGCGTGAACGCCAGGCCCGCATTGCGCGCGAGAAGGAAGCCGAACAGCAGGCCCAGCTGCAGAAGGAGAAGAAGGCCGCCGAGGCCAAGGCCAAGGCCGCCCAGGAGAAGGCGGCCGAGGACAGGCTTGCGCAGGCCAAGGCCGAGAAGGACAAGGCCGAGAAAGCCGCCAAGGCCGAGAAGGCCGCCGAGGAGCAGCTCAAGCGCCTGCGCGAGGCCAATCTGGCCCGCATGCGCAAGGAGCTCACGGGTGCCCCGCCCGCCGCCAGCGCGCCCGCCAACGCCCAGCCGCTGCCCCAGCCCGGGCGCGGCAGCGGCAGCACCCCGGGCACCGGCACGGCAGCGCAGAGCGCCGCGCCCTCGGCCGAATATGCCGGACGCATCATTGCCCGGGTGCTGCCTCGCATCATCTACAGCGGCCCGCCGGTGGGCAACCAGCGCGCCGAGGTCGAGGTGCGCGTCGCGCCCGACGGCCGCATCATGAGCAGCCGCCTGCTGCGCTCCAGCGGCGTGGTCGAGTGGGACCGCGAGGTGCTGCGCGGCCTGGAGCGCACCGAGATCCTGCCGCGCGACACCGACGGGCGTGTGCCGCCCGTCATGCTGCTGAGCTTCAACCCCAACGACCGCTGAGCGCCACGGCACCAGGCCACGCCGCATGCCGCATGAGCCGCGAGGCGCCGCGCTGCGCATTTGTGGCGCTTTGCCGGGGCCAGCACGCCGGCCGTCGCACGGCCAGACTTGGCCTGGCTCAAGTCGTGCCGGGTGGGCCCGATATGGCCACATGCCCGGGCCCGTCCGGGTGGAAAGCGCCGCCATGCCCACCCCTGCCCGATCTACCCCGGCCCAGCCTGCCCCAGCCCCCGGGGTCGACACCGACCCTTCCGCCGGCGCCGTACGCACCCGCCTGGTCGATGTGGCTGCGCTGCAGCCCGGCCTGCATGTCGAGCTCGACCTCGGCTGGCTCGACCACCCCTTCCCCGGCAACCGCCTGCGCCTGCGCGACCAGGCCCAGATCGCCACCCTCGCGCGCCTGGGCCTGAGCCAGGTGCGTGTGCGCCTGGACCTGAGCGAGCCGGCCGCCGTGGCCGCACTGACCCTGACCCAGGCGCGCGACACCGCCGCAGCCACCGCTCCGGCGCCGCCTGCCGCAAGCTGCGACCCGGCACCGGACGAGACCATCCGGCGCCGCGCCAGCCTCGCGCGCCAGCGCCGCAGCCTGGCGCGCAGCGAACGCCAGCATGGCCAGGCCGTGCGGGCCTGGCAGGCCCTGGCGCGCGCGGCGCAGGACGACCCCGTCGCCACCGGCCAGGCCGCCACCAGCTATGCCGCCCGCCTGGTCGACGAGCTCGACAGCGATGCCGACACCTGCCTGCGCGTGCTGCACCACGGCGGCGGCCCGGCGGCGGCGCTGCACGGCGTCAACGTCACCGTGCTGGCGCTGCTGCTGGCGCGCCGCCTGGGCCTGCCGACCGAGGACCAGCAGGCCGTCGCCCTGGGTGCGCTGCTGCACGACATCGGCAAGCTGCTGCTGCCCGAACCGCTGCGCCAGGGGGGCCCCGGCCACGCCGCCCTGGAATTGCGCGCCCGGCGCGACCACGTGCTGCATGGCGTGCGCCTGGGCCTGGCCATGGGCCTGCCGCCGGCCGCCCTGCGCGTGATCGCCCAGCACCACGAGCTGCACGACGGCAGCGGCCTGCCGCAGGGCCTGCGCGGCGAGGACATCAGCCGTCCGGCCCGCATCGTCGCCCTGGTCGACAGCTACGAGCGCCTGTGCAACCCCGCCGGCCCGGGCGTCATCCGCACGCCGCACGAGGCCCAGGCCCTGCTCTACGCCCAGCTGCGCGCCCAGCTCGACCCGGTCATCCTGGCCGCCTTCGTCAAGCTGCTGGGCGTGTACCCGCCCGGCAGCGTCGTCCAGCTCAGCGACGATAGGCACGCCATGGTCGTGGCGGCCCACCCGGACCAGCCGCTGGCACCCAGCGTGCTGGTGCACGACGCCGGCGTGCCGCGCGACGAGGCCGTGCTCGTGCACCTGCACACCACCCCGGGCCTGGCCATCCGCCGCAGCCTGCCACCGCGGCAGCTGCCACGCGCCACGCTGGACTACCTGGCACCGACCGAGCGCCCGAGCTGGTACCACGCCCAGGCGCTGCACGACGACGACCAGGCCTGCACCCTGCCCGGCGAGCTCGACGCCCTGGCCAGCCGCGTCGCCCAGCCCACGCCCACCCGCGCCTGAGCCGCAGCACCCCCATGACCGACACCCTCCCGCCCACCGGCAGCGACCAGCCCGCGACGCTGCCGGCCGCAGCCGCACCCGCGCCGGCCGCGCCTCCGGCCCGGCCCGCCACCCTGCCCGCGGCCATGCCCGCCTGGCAGCTGCTGTGCAGCCGGCTGCTGGCCCGGCTGCTGGAGCCGGCCTGCATCGTCGACGCCACCAGCCAGCGCCTGCTGGCCGTCAACCCTGAGG
>JBJOKY010000469.1:0-3353 GCA_046045865.1 Pseudomonadota bacterium
ATCGGCCGGCGCCCCGATGGCCGCCACCAGCGGGCGCAGGCTGTGCGGCGGGTAGAACTGCGGCTGCGCCAGCACCTGCGCGATCAGGCCCTGCAGCCCGCGTTCGCCGGCCGCACCACGCACGACCAGGGCCTGGGCCAGCTCGACCACCACGCCCAGCAGGCCGGGCTGCAGGGTGAGGCGGTTGAGCGGCGTGATCTGCGCGCCAGCCTGGTGGAAACGCGCCAGCAGCGCGGCACAGGCGTCCAGCCAGGCGTCCAGCACCTGGGGTGGCCAGCCGGCCTGCCCGGCCGCCTGCACCAGGGCCGGCAGGGGCTGGGGCCAGAAACGCGGCAGCTCCAGCGCGATATGCCAGCCCGGCTGCCAGCTTGCCAGCGCGCCCCAGCGGTGGTTGTCCGGCGCGTACCAGACCTTGAACAGGCCGAGCAGCCAGTCGGCACCGCGCGCGCGGCCCAGGCGGGCCAGGTCCTCGACGACACCCGGCCCGAAGCTGCGCGGGTCGAAGGGGGTCAGCAGCGCGGTGGCCGCCGCGCCGTCG
The DNA here is from genome assembly GCA_046045865.1 of Pseudomonadota bacterium. Taxonomy (GTDB): domain Bacteria; phylum Pseudomonadota; class Gammaproteobacteria; order Burkholderiales; family Burkholderiaceae_C; genus Sphaerotilus. Next base: position 539 of record JBJOKY010000469.1, read on the forward strand.
GGTAGTGCCGCCGCGGTCTCGGCATAGGCGTCGAACTGCAGCGCCGCGGCGCCGGAGCTGGCCTGCCGGGCCAGGGTGGCCGCGGCCGCCTGCACCAGGGCCGCCAGCTGCGTGATCTGCTCCGGCTCGCGCGCGAGCTGACGCAGGGCAGCGAGCGCGCCGTCGAAATCCAGCGTGAAGCGGTCGCGCGCCTGCGCCAGCGGCGAACGGATGACCAGGGCGGCGCGGCGGTACCAGTAGTCGACCGTCTCGCCGTAGTTGCCCATGTAGCCCTCGTACTCCTCGTTGACCAGGTGGGCGTCGCCGGTCTCGATGAAGCAGTGCACGTCCTCGCTGCGGATGGCCAGGCTGCCGCCTGGCTCGACCCTGTCGTGCGCATCGACCCAGAAGTCGAGCGACAGCTCGTCGTAGAGCAGCTCGCCGGGTTCGATCTCGTCGGCGGCTTCGTCGTAGGTGCGCCCGCCGCGGCTCTTGCGCGTGTGCACCACCGGCTCGGCCGACCAGTTCTCGTGCAGCTCGGCCAGCGCCAGGTGCACCACCAGGCCGAGCGCCTCGGCCGCGCCGCGCAGCAGCCCGACGCGCCAGCGGTCCTCGCCCTTGAGCAGCGACCAGCGCAGGCCGTGCTCGGTGTACTCGTGGTCGAGCAGCAGCACCCAGGGGTGCAGGTGGGCATCGCCTTGCACGACATCCTGCGCGGCGGCAACGGGCTCGAACTGCTGGCGCAGGCCGGCCTGCAGCGCCAGCAGCAGGCCCGCCTCGGCTCCGATGGTGCCGGCGGGCACGGCGAGGTTCGGCCGCTCGCCGGCCTGGACCGGCCGACGCCGCGGCACCACCAGGTCGAAGGTCAGCACCACGCGCCAGCCTTCCTCGACCGGCAGCACCTCGTGCGGGCAGTCGGCGTAGAAGGCGAACCAGCGCAGCGCCCGGGCCTGCAGATGCTGCGAGGCCAGCCGGGCGTCGGGCTGGCCGCGCTGCGACACGCGCAGCTCGCCGCCGATGTGGGCCGAGGGCCAGACCAGCACCAGCGTGGCCACCATGCCGGGCAGGCGTTCGGTGTCCTGGTGCGGCTTGAAGAACTGGCCCGGGCCGTAGATCAGCAGCTTGTGCAGCCAGGCGTCCAGCGTCTCCAGCCCGAAGGCCTGCGCCACCTCGCGCTGCAGGGCCGCGAAGGCGCCGGGCTGCCACTGCAGGTCGATCAGGTCGGCGTCCACCTCGCCGGTGTGGCGCACCGTCGTGTCGAGCAGGGTCTGGTCGCGCAGGCCGAAGTGGGCCGGCTCGCTCAGCGCATGCAGCGCCTGGGCCTGCCCGGACGGCAGCGGCTGGTGCACCTCACCCAGGCCCTCGACCGCCAGCGCCAGGCAGTCCAGCGGCAGGCTGCCCTGGGCGAAGAAACGCTCCACAGGCACGCGCGCGTGGCCGGCCGACTCGGTCTGAGGGGCAGGAGGGGGTGCAGCACCGGAGTTCAGGCGCAGCAGGTCGAGCCAGGGCGTCATGTCGAGGTCCGCAAGGTGCAGGAAAGGATGCCCATCATCACCCAGCTCCACCCGCTCGGCCCCGACCGGCCAGCTCGTTGCCGACCTGCTCACCATCCTGTTGATGGCCCGGATGACCTGGGGCGCGGCCGGGCGCCAGCCGGGTGAAGCCTTCGGCATGGCCCGTGCCACGAGCAGGCCATAGAAGGGATCCCAGTGCAGCAGCGCCAGGCCGGCCACGGCCACCGCGGCCCTGCCGGTGCACACGGCTCAGCGTGGCGCGCCCGCCATCCACGTCCAGTAGGTGCCGAAGTCGGCGCCGCTCCTGCTGGCGCAGGCCAGGGCGACATCGCGGTAGTTCGCGCCCATCAGGTTGGCGCAGTGGTCGGGGCTGCCGAGCCAGGTGTTGATCACGCCCTGCAGCGTGGTCTGGCCGGCGGCGATGTTCTCGGCCATCAAGCCGCCGTTGTAGCCGGCGGCGGCGGCGCGCTGGCCGAACTCGCGGCCGTCGCGGCTGGTGTGGCTCAGGTAGTTCTGCTGCGCCATGTCGTCGCTGTGGCCCTGGGCTGCGCCGGCCAGGGCGTCGTTCCAGACCAGCGCGGCGGCGGGCGGGTAGGCCGTGGCGCCGCAATTGCGCGCACTGGCGCGCACGGCGTTGATGGCGGCCAGCATCTGCGCCGCTGTCGGCGCGGCGTTGCAGCGCAGGTCGGACGAGGGCGTGGCCGGCGGTGCAGGTGCTGGTGCAGGTGCAGGCGCCGGGCCGTCCCCGGCCTGCGCGGTCGAGTCGCCGCCACCACCGCCGCAGGCGCTCACCAGCAGGAACAGGCCGGCCAGCGCGAGGCTGCGGCCGGGGCGCGGCGCGTCGGGGCGCAAGGGCGCCGCGGTCGCGGGGCCGGGCGGAGTCGTCGGGCTGGTCTGGGCAGGTCTCATGCCGGCCAGTCTTGCACCGCCCGGGCAGCGCCCGCCTGCGCAAGCTGTGACTTCCACGTCCAGCGGTAACCACGCATCCACAACGGCAGGAGACCGGCCCGGCGCGACCACAATGCAACATCCGGCCACCGGCCGCCGCTCACCGGCGTTTTTCGCCCGCCCCGACCACATGTCCGACGAATCACAGATCCACGTGCCCGACAGCTACACCGCGCTGCACACCAACGAGCGCCACCGCCTGACCCTGCCGCTGCCCGAACTGCGCCAGCGCTACGAGTTGTGCGAGGACCTGGCGCAGCAGCTCGTCGAGCAGGGCCAGCGCCTGCACCACGACCTGGGCCTGGCGCAGGAGGACGTGCTGTCGCGCTGCCTGGCCGGCCTGCAGGGCGAGGGGTCGGGCCTGGGCCCGGCCG
>JBJOKY010000470.1:0-3352 GCA_046045865.1 Pseudomonadota bacterium
GGCGGCCAGCCCGGCCGACGCTGCCCAGGTGCGCGCCGCTGCCGAGGCCGCCGCCCGCGCCGCCGCCCAGGCGCAGAACCAGGCCATGGCCCAGGCCCACGTGCAGGCGCTGCAGGCGCGTGCGGCGCAGGCCGCGGCGGCCCAGGCCACCCAGGCAGGCGGCCATGGCGCCGCTGCGGCGCAGCCGGCCCCGGCCGGTGCACCAGCAGCAGCCTGATCCTGACCGGCCCGCCCCTGCGCACCGCCAGCATCATGATCAAGCTCCCCCCCCTGAAGCTGCCGCCGCTGAAGCTGCCGCCCCTCAAGCCTGCCCTGCGGCGTCGGCTGGCCTGGTGGCCCTGGACCAAGGCGTCGGCCCCGGCCACCGAGGTGATGGCCGGTCCGTCGACCCTGCCCACCGCCACGCGCGGCCAGCTGCAGCCCAGCGGCATCGACCTGGGTGGCACGCCCGCGCCCCACGCGGGCGTGCCGCTGGCGCGCGTCGCGGTGGCCAGGATGGCGGTCGACCGCGCCACCTTCGAGCAGCATCAGCAGGCCCTGGCCGCGCGTGCAGCCGAGATCGCCGCGCGTGGCGCGCAGGCCACTGCCGCGCACCGTGCCGCTCACGCGGCCCGGGCGGGCGACGCGCCAGGCGCCGGGGCCGCCCCGGCGCCGGTGCAGGCGCCGCCCCTGGGCGACGTGCCGGTGCTGGACCAGGCGCTGCCCGTGCGTCGGCGTGCCAGCGACCATGCGGTGCAGACTGCTGCGCCCGCCCGGCCACGCCCGCCGCTGGACCTGAAGTTGCCGGTCGTGTGGGGACTGGGCGTGCTGGTGCTGGGCAGTGCGGGCTTCTTCGCCTGGGCGGCCACCGCGCCGCTGGCCGAGGGCGTGCCGGCCGACGGCTACGTCAAGGTCGAGACCAACCGGAAGCCGGTGCAGCACCTGCGCGGCGGCATCGTCGACGCCATCCTGGTGCGCGAGGGCGAACATGTCAGCACCGGCCAGGTGCTGCTGCGGCTGAACGATCAGGACGTGCGCTCGCGCACGGCGGTGATCGAGTCGCGCCTGATGGCCGCCATCGCGCTGCAGGCCCGCCTGCTGGCCGAACGCCAGGGCGCGCAGCAGCTGGTCTTTCCGGCCGAACTGCAGGACGCGCCCGACCACGAGGCCGCGGCCGAGGCCATGCGCACCCAGCAGCAGCTGTTCGGCGCCCGGCGCAACGGCCTGCACACCGACGTGGCCATGCAGGAATCGAACGCCAGTTCGCTGGAGACCTACATCCGCGGCCTGCGCGCCCAGGCCGAGGCCAAGGCCGAGCAGATCCGCCTGCTGGACGTCGAGCTGACCTCGATGCGCGAGCTGGCCCGCCAGGGCTACGTGACGCGTGCACGCGTGTCGGACCTGGAGCGCCAGATCCTGCTGCTGCAGGGCCAGCGCGGCGAGGATCTGGGCAATATCGCGCGCGTGAGGGGCAGCGTGAGCGAATCGCGCATGAAGATCACCCAGCGGCGCACCGATGCCAGCAAGGACGTCGAGACCCAGCTGACCGAGGTGCAGTCGCGCGTCAACGAGCTGCGCGAGCAGCGCGGCGCGTTGCGCGACGAGCTGGAGCGCACCTTCATCCGCGCGCCCGGCGAGGGCATCGTGGTCGACCTGGCGGTGCACGGCGTGGGCGGCGTGATCAACCCCAGCCAGCGCATCCTGGACATCGTGCCGGCACGCGAGCCGCTCATCGTCGAGGCCCAGGTACCGGCGCGCCTGTTCGACAACCTGCACGCCGGCATGGTGTGCGACGTGCGTTTCACCGGCCCCGACCAGAGCGTGACCCGGCCGGTGAAGGGCCAGGTCAACTACATCGCCGCCGACCGCAGCATCGACCCGGCACGCGGCGAGAGCTATTTCATCACCCGCGTGCAGATCAGCGACCAGGCGCTCGCCGAGGCCGGCCTGAAGGTGATGCAGCCCGGCATGCCGGCCACGGTGATGATCACCACGGCGCACCGCTCGCTGCTGGCCTATCTGGTCGCGCCGCTGGGCAAGCGCATCTCGACCGCCATGACCGAGCGCTGACCCCGGCGTTGACGCGCCGGCACAGCACGACTATCCAGCCCGCCCCGCCTGCGCTGCAGCGCGGGCCTCTGACTATGATCGCGCGCCCCTGACCGCCCCCTCCCGCCGGCCTGACGCCGACCCGCCCGCGATGCTGCTGCTGCTCTCTCCCGCCAAGACGCTCGACTACACCAGCCCGCTGCCACCTGCGCTGGCCATGCACCTGGACGGGCGGGCGCCGCAGCAGCCGCGCTACGCCGGCCAGGCGCTCGAGCTGATCAAGCTGCTGCGCCAGCAGGGCGTGGACGAGATTGCCGCGCTGATGGCCCTGTCCGACAAGCTGGCCGAGCTCAACGTCGCGCGCTACCAGGCCTGGCGGCGCACCGCCTCGCCGGTCAACAGTCGCCCGGCGCTGCTGGCCTTCAACGGCGACGTGTACGAGGGCCTGCAGGCGCAGACCCTGCGCGCCGAGGATCTCGACTGGGCCGAGCAGCACCTGCTCATCCTGTCGGGCCTGTACGGCCTGCTGCAGCCGCTGGACGCGCTGCAACCCTATCGCCTGGAAATGGGCACCCGCCTGGCCAACCCGGCCGGCGCCGACCTGTACGCCTGGTGGCGCGAGCGCGTCAGCGCCGACCTGGGCAAGCGCCTGCGTGTCCACGCACGTGCTGCAGGCCGCGACCTGGCCGTGGTGCTCAACCTGGCGTCGCAGGAATACGCCCGGGTGGTCGACCGCGCCGCGCTGGGCGCGCTGGTGGTGGACGTGGTGTTCGAGGACTGGCACGGCGGGCGCTGGAAGATCATCAGCTTCAACGCCAAGCGTGCGCGCGGCCTGATGGCGCGCCACGTCATCGTCAACCGGCTGACGCGTCCGGACGAACTGGGCGGATTCGACGCCGAGGGCTGGGCCTGGGCGCCGGGCGAGTCGACGCCGGCGCAGCTGGTGTTCCGGCGCGACCTGCAGGGCGGGGCTGGCGAGCGGGGCGGCGCCTGAGCCTGAGCTGAGTCTTCTCCGGTCAGGCTGGCGGCGACGGCGGCGCTTTGTCGCAGCGCTGGCCGGCGCCTGTCCGGCCTGTTGCCGCCCGGCCGTCAGCTCACGACGAAGTCCGCGCTGGTGACCAGCAGCCCCGCGCCGATGCGTGCGAACTGCACGGCGCCGACGGCCAGGCCCGAGCCGTCGGCGTCGTAGTACAACGCGCCGGTGGTGGCGTCGTAGAGCACGAAATCGTCGGCGTCCGCCGCGCTGGTGACGCCGGCGCCTGCGCGCAGGCTGCCCGCGCCCAGCGTGCCGGTGGTGGTCAGCGCGGTGAAGATGGCGTTTTCC
>JBJOKY010000124.1:0-11171 GCA_046045865.1 Pseudomonadota bacterium
CGTGACCCGCGCGATAGCCCTTTCTGAGCTGCCTATACGGCAGTGAACGCGACGATGGCTTGGTGTAGCTGTCATGAACTTTTCTGAGCTGCCTATACGGCAGTGAACGTCTCGGGCCTGCGCGGCAATGTCTCGGGCCTTTTCTGAGCTGCCTATACGGCAGTGAACTAGACCGCTATTTCTAACCCTGCTAGCCCCGTTTTCTGAGCTGCCTATACGGCAGTGAACGCGATGTCTCGGGCCTGACCGGCGATGTCTCGTTTCTGAGCTGCCTATACGGCAGTGAACTAGACGCGATCGCTCGCAAGTCGTTGACCGGCAAGCGATTGTCGCCGGAAAGGCGGCCCGGACCCAAGTCTGGGCGGGTCGCCTAAGTTGTTGATTTTTAAGGAGCTGGCCGGGCTCGCCGGAAAAGGGTCGTCAGAACCAGGGCACGCTGGCGTGCTGGCTCAGGCCGTAGCGGTTGAAGTCGCCCGGCACGGCGGCGGCCAGCAGCGGGCCGTGCTCGATGAAGAGGCGGAAGTCCTGCGCACTGCTGGCGCTGTGCAGTTGCACATAGGGCAGGCGCAGGAATTCGGCCGCTTCGTCAGGGATGCGCCGACGGGCCTCGGCCTCGTCGATGCCGTGGCGGCGCATCTGGCGCCGCCGCAGGCGTTCCGGGCTGCTGCGGGACTGGACACGGCGCACCGCTCGGTGCGCTGCATCGGCCGGCACGGGCGCGGCGGTGCCGATCTGCAGGTGGTCGCGCAGGGCCGGCAACCAATCCAGCGCGAACAGCTCGGCCAGTGCCGCGGCTGTGCCGTGCAGGCGCAGGCAACGGCCCAGGGCCGGCGGCCGCATCTCGAAGCCTGGGAAGCTGATGCCGATCTGGCAAGCCGGCAGCGCCACCAGCCGGCGGTGCAGCCGGGTGCACAGCGCGCTCATGAGCTGGTGCGGCGCGGTTTCCGGGTCGGCACGCAGCCCGATGTCGATGTAGTGGTCCATCGTGGCGGGCATGGCTCAGTCCTTGCCGGCGTCGCCGAAAACGCCGCCGCGGATCAGGGTGGCCATCACGAAGTGCTGCTGCTCGGCAGCCGGCACCATGTCCTTGATGATCCAGCCGTCGAGCAGGGTGTAGAAGTCGGCCTTCTCCCTGGGCTGGCGCCAGGCCTTGCCCTGGGTGGTGACCGATCCATACGGCTCCACGGCGATCGGGCCCTGCTCGGCTGCGCCGGGATACCAGGTGTCGACGGTGCGCAGGGCGTTGCCGAGCTTCTGTGAATGCATGCCGGCGATGGCGCCCACGGTGTAGAGCGTCTTGCTCTTGCCGGCCTTTTCCTTGTCCAGGATGAGTTCCTGCGAGGGAAACACCTCCTGCCCCTGGCCCACGCGCACGAAGGCGGTCACCTGCAGCAGGGTGTGGGAGGCACCGGCCAGGCCCTGGCTGATGACTTCGGCCAGTTCGGCCAGCGCCGCGGCGGCCCCGCCGTCGGCCTCGAAGTGGCGCAGCGACAGCGCCAGGGCATCGAAACGCCAGCTGCGCGCCGCCTGGCCATCGGCCAGTTGCGCCACCTGCACCTCGATCTGCTCGGCGCCCACCCGGTTGCGCCACAGGAAGCGCGCGTTGGCCAGGTTGTAGGCATAACGGCGCGCCAGTTCGGCAAAGCCCTGGCTGTCGACATAACCCTTCACGGTGTCGAGCAGCTTGCGCTGGTAGTCGGCACTGTTGCAGGCCGACGGCGTGCCGGCGCCGCCCAGCACCCGCAGGGTGAAGCTCACGCGCAGGGTGTCGGCGTCGCTGGGCAGGGTGGCGACGTCGACGGTCTGCAGGTTGGGGTTCTCGATCGCGGCATCGAGCTTGGCAGGATCCTGGTCCTTGGTCTTCAGGCGGTTGGAGATGGTGCCGCGCACCGACTTCTCGCGCACGGCGACCGGGCGCCAGGTGTCGGCCGCGGCGGCGCGGTCGGCCCAGTTGCCGGCGTGGAACAGGGCGTCCGACGGATCGAGCTTGCGTTCGAAGGCCAGGACGGAGGCGGTCTGCAGGGCGGCGTTGCTGTTGTTGCTGGCTTTGGCCATGATGGTGAACTCCTTGAAATGACGATGAACTAACTAGACGGACGAGGACGGCTTGAAGGCGTTGGTGCAGCGGTACAGGCCGGTGGCGGCGTCGTACTGCGGCTCCCAGAGCAGTTCGCGCACATCGGTCAGTCGGTGCGGGCTGACCCACTGGCCGATGGAATAGACGCTTTCGACAAAACGGAAAGGCACCGAGGGATCACGCGCACCCGCCACGGCGCCGGGTGGGTGCAGCTCGGACAAGGCGGCGTAGCCCACCGGGATGGGCACCGTCCAGCCGACGCGCCGGTCGGTGCGCCATTCGACGCGCTGCGGTGGTGGCGAGCTTGCCGGGCTGGCGGCGGCGGAGCCGGCAGGGGCATCCGCCGCGCCTGTGGTGGTTTCTGCTGCAGGCACCACCGCACGGTGGTTCAGCCGGCTCAGGTCCAGCCAGGCGTCGAGCAGCGTGGCCTGCGCGTTCTGCTGCTGCTCGCGCAGCCGGCCCAGGTGGGCGTGCAGCAGGTCGTCACGCGACACCAGGGCAAAGCCGGGCAGCCAGCGCCGACTCAGGCGGCGGAAGCTGCGGCGACGCTCCTCCGGGTCGTCCGGCATGAGCACCAGGCTGGGCCGCGGCGGCCGGCGCATGGGGTGGTCGGCACCGGCCAGGGCCGCCGCAGGCAGCACCACGCTGCCACCGGCGATGCGCAGGCCCGCCACCAGTTCGCCCACGCGGCGCGCCAGTTCGGCGCGTTCGGCGTCGCCGAACAGGGCATCGGTCAGCTCGACGTCGAACACCAGGGTGATGTCCAGGTGCACGCGGCCTTCCTCGACGATGGCCGCCGTGCTGCCGTCCTGCAGCACCGGATTGCGCGTGAGGCAGAAGCTGCGCGTGAAACCGCCCGTCGTCACCTGCGGCTCGAAGCCGTGGCAGATGACACCCACGCCGTAGAAGGCCACGCCGGCCTCGCGGCCCAGGCGGCGTTCGAGGGCCGTCATCAGCCCGGTGAAGGCGGTGATGGCCGGAAAACCCCAGGTCAGCGGGCTGGAAATGGCGTTGGCGTTCTGCACCCGCAGGCGCGGCAACACGAGCAGGGCCTTGTTGCTGGGCGTGTGGTCGGGCTTATCGTCGGACGTGTCGTCGGGCGTCATGCGGCCACTCCTTCCCAGTTGTCGGACTCGATCTCGGCGAGCAGGCGCTTGCGCCACTCGGTGGCCTCCGGATCGCCCATGGGCAGCGGGTCGCGCAGCTGGGCGTTCAGCCAGTTGGCAAAGCCGTGGCTGATGCGCTCGGCGCTGTCGACCGGCCGGGCCAGGCCGCCGGCCTCGCAGGCGGCGGCAACACCTTCGGGGTCGAGCCAGTGCCGTTCCGCCGCGCCCAGATCGCACTCGGGGTGCTGGCTCCAGCCCGGCGGCAGGCTGCTGCGCAACTCGGCGGCGAACTGCAGCAGCTCGTCGATGAGGGCATCAACCAGCTCGGTGCGCTGCTGGCGGGTCTCGACCGTGGGCGCCGGATCGGACTTGAGGAAGTCCAGCAAGGTGCGCACCAGCCGGCGGGTTTCCGGCCGGCGTTCATAGCGCCTGAACATCGAGTCGGTGTTGAGCAGCGGCGCCACCTCGGCCGACAGCCAGACCGGCGGCAGCGAGGCCAGCAGGATGTTCTCGCCACGCCGCTCGCTGTTGAGCTGGCTGATGTTCTGCGGCTTGGTGCCGCCCAGCTTCTGGATTGCCATCTGCGGGTAGTCGTGCAGCACCACATCCGAGTGAGCACCTTCACGCCGCGCCTGACGCGCCTCCTTCACACCGTCGCCGAAGCGATGCTCGTTGACCGTGAGGAAGACGCGGTGCGCCAGCGAGCTGGCATACAGCGGGGCCAGCAGATGGAAGCTGGCGTCGTCATGCGGATCGAGCTTGTCGGCAGCGAGCCAGTAGATCTGCTTGGCATGGGTGTGTGATGCGACTCGGCCACGTGGCTGCACGATGCCTGCGAAGGCCTCCATCCAGCGTTGAGCCTGATCCGGTTCACTGCTGAAAGCTGCTGCCAAATCTGCGTCCTTCGCCTGCATCAGGGCCAGCAGGCTGTGCCCTTGATGGCCGAGCTTGAGCAGCTTGTATACATCCAGCGCCGCGGCATTGCCGACCACATCACCGGCAAAGTCAGCGCCGAGCACATGGCTGGCGACCACCGGCAGCGCGGGCAGCAGGTCGGGCGGGCTGTAAAGGCTGCTGCCCTTGGAATCCGGGTGGATGGGCTTGAGCGTGTGGGTGACGACCTGGATCTGGGCGACACGCTGGGCGGCATCCTCCAGCCAGGTGGACGGCTGGTACTGCGCCAGCAGGTCGGCGCGCCGGCTGGCGGCGTCCTCGGCGTCGTCCTTGATCTTGTCGAGCTTGTCGTCCAGCCGCTTCTTCAGGAAGTCGGCGATGAGGGCCCGCAACTCTGCGACGCGTTGCGGATCGGGGGTCGGCATACAGGATCCTCCCTGTGAATTCCGGATGGATAGGCCAGATGGGTGGTGCGGTGAAGAGCGGCTAGTTCAGGTCACCTCCATTTCGCGAAGCCCAGGGCGGGGTGGAAACGCCAGCCCTGTTCGTTGTCCGGCAAGGTCACGGTGCCGTAGCGGCGGGCGCAGTCGGCCAGGGACATGTCCAGATCAGCGGCCAGATCGGTGAGCGCCTGCATGTAGTCGGTCTGGCCCCAGGGCTGGATGCCGGGGCCGCTCACGACGGCATCCGGGATGCGGTGATTGAGGGAGGTGTCCACGACCAGGAACTGCTTCTCGCCACGCCGGCCACCCGTCTTGTCCATCAGGCGCACCAGCTCGTAGTCCTCGCCATCTTCGAGCGGGCGCAGCTGCAGGTCGACTCGCTCGGTCACATCCAGCCGAAAACGCTGCTGCTGCGGCAGCACGCCCGTGAGCAACGCATCGGCCGGGGGCAGATGCCACCAGCTGGCCGCGTTGGCCAGCGCCTGGGCTTGGGCCTGAGCGGGCTTGTCCGAGCCGCGCTGGCGCTTGCCGGGTGCAGGTGCAGGCGCTGGCGCGGCAGCCACCGCGTCCGTGCTGGCCAGCATGGTGTGGCGCACGCGGTGGTGCTCCAGGTCGACCAGGCGACCGGTGGGGCGCAACTGGTCGGCGGCCGGCGCCACGATGCGCGGGCGGGCGTCGATGGCGTCCAGCGCCCCGGCCGGCAGCAGGCTGGCCAGCGCATGGCTGTCGAGGCGGAAATCAGCCGTCTCGAAACCCGGCCTACAGAAGGCCGGTTCGCCGGGCCGGCGGAAATGGCGCAGATTGCTGTCGAACACCAGCACATTGGGCGTGTCGGGGCTGCTGCCGCTGCGGTGGCGCCGCACCCGCCCGGCCAGCTGGATGAGCGAGCGCATGGACGAAGGTTCAACCACCGCCCAGTCGTAGTCGTGGTCGCGCCCTACCTCGGTGACGGGTGAACCCAGCACGATGAAGAGCTGGTCGGGCGCGGCCGCGCCATCCAGCCTGCGGCGGATGTCGGGCAGCTCGAACACCGCGGCTGGCTGGCGCCGGTTGAGCGCCTGGTCCAGCTGGCGCTCGATGGCCGAACGCGTCAGCAGCGGGAACTGCGAGTGGTAGACGCACAGGTGGATCTGCAGCCCGGCCGGCGCCCCGAGCCGGAACAGCGCCAGTGCCGTGTCATAGAGCGGCTCGATGTTGGCCATGCGCACCAGGCCGAAGCTGACGCGCCGGCCGCTGCGGTCGTCCACGCCGTGATGGCGACCATGCAGCTGCACGGCCGCGTCACGCACCTGGCGGGCAAAGGCCTCGATGCGCTGCTCCGCATTCAGGCCGCCGAGCTGCAGCGGCAACAAGGCACCGCGGCGGCGTGCAGCCTCCTGCCCCAGGCGCCCGTGGCGGCGGGTGGCAAAGGCCAGATGGGCCGCCTCGAAGGCGGCCGGATCGGTGCAGCTGGCCTGGGCCTGGTGGAACTCGTCGAACCACAGGCAGGCGATCTCGGGCGCCGGCCCGCGTCCGCCGCCGGGCGCGCCGCGGTTGCGCCGGTAGTGCTGGCGGCCGTTGCGGTAGGCCTCGAACAGGCCCTGCACCAGGGCCGGCGGCAGGGTGGCGGACGACAGCAGCACGCGCGCGCCGAGCAGGCCGGCCCAGTGCACCAGCCGGGTGAGCGCCGGCAGGTCGGCGATGTCGAAGTCGTCGGGCTCGTCGAGCACCAGGTCGCCGCTCATGAGCCGAAGCATGGGGGCGATCTGGCGTCCGCCGCGCTGGCTTTCGGTGGCCGGAGTCAGGTGATCGATGGTGCACACGAGCAGCGGCGCGGCCAGCAAGGCACGCACCTGCGGGTCGCGCATCACACGGCCGAGCAGTGGGTGGGCATCGGCATTGCCTTCGAAGACGACATGGCTGTCCTCGTCCAGCAGCGCCTGGCGCGAGGCCGAGCCCGAGGCTTCGGCCTGCCGCTCATGGTGCTCGAACAGGTCCCGGCTGGCCGACCCGCCGACCCGGATGGCCAGATCGTCGTCGCCCAGACCGAGCAGGTCGCGAAAGGCCCGGCCGGTCTGCAGGGTGAGCGTGCGCAGGCCCATGGCGAAGGCGCAGCGCAGGCCTTTCTCCGGGTCGGCCAGGGCGTTCATGACGCGGGCGTTGGCGAGGGTCTTGCCGCAGCCGGTGGACGCCATGTTGACCAGGAAGGCACCGTGTTCGGCCGCCTGGCTGCGCACGCCGGCGGCCAGGTCGGCGGCCTTGTCCTGCCAGCGGAAGCGCTCGTCCTGCGCCCGCTTGCGCAGGCCCTTGTGGCGCGCCAGGCGCGGCAGGTGCTCGTCGAAGCGCGGCAGGGTGCGGGTGACTTCGCTGCTGTGCTGGGCCACCCCCAGCAGGTGTTCGTCCAGGGTCTGGTTGAACCGGCCCGGGCCGCCGTCGCTGCTGGCATGGGTATTGGCATAGAGCGGGTAGCCCGCGGGCACCTCGACGCGGCCGGCATCGTTGCCGCTCAGGCTGGAATAGTGGTGATCCGCCAGCATCAGCGCCATGCGCGACACATGCATCACGTAGGGGTCGGCCAGCCAGCCGCCCTTGCCGGGCTGTGCGCACAGCGCCTGGAGCCGCCGGGCCAGCCGGGCCGCGCGCTTGCGCCACAGCTCGGTGGTGACCGGCAGGCCGTGCGGAAAGGCCCAGTACGGTTCCAGCACGGCGCGTTCGGTGCTGGTAGGGCTTTCGTTCCATCCTGCATCGATGCGGCCCAGCACCTCGCGCAACTGGGCGATCTGGAACACGCTGCCCTTGGGCAGCACCGGCAGGCGGTGGTGGGTGACGACCAGCCAGCCGATGGCCTGGGCCAGCGGGGCGTGTGCCAGGCCGGCAAACGGTGGCGCGACCGGGCCGTCCAGGCCGTCGCGCTTGAGCCGGCCCAGCCAGGCCGCATCGTCCGCCGGCTGCGGGTCGGCCAGCCGGGCCAGCCAGGCGGCATCACCGTCCGAGCCGACAAAGGCCTCGAACAGGCGCAGCGACACCCACTCGTGGCGGTACTGGTTGCGCTCGACCAGCTTGCCCTGCAAGCGCCACTGGAAAGCCTGGCAGGCCTTGCCCAGATCGTGCAGCAGGGCGGCCAGCGCCGTGAGCAGGTGGATGTCCTCGCCGCTGTGCCAGTCGTTCTCGTCCTCGCTGCGCAGCACGTTGCGGGTGGTGGTGTTGGTGGGCACGGCGCCCTGGGCGTTGAAGCGGCTGGCATCGCCCACCGTCCACAGCAGTTCGCTGTGGTCCAGGCCACGGATCCAGTGGCAGGCCACCGCCGTGTTCTTGCGCGCGGTCTTGCGCAGCAGGCGGCGCAGGGTGTCCAGGCCGTCGCGGGTGATGGGCGTCTGCCAGGTGCGGTCGCCGCGCCGCTCGGCGAACTGGTCGAGGATGCGGCGGGTCTCGGTGAGGGCGCGCTTGTCGCACTGCGAGATGAGCAGGATGTTCATGCGCTGCCACCCTGCCCTTCCGCACCCAGTCCTTCAGCACCCTGCCCCTCGGTGCTGGCCGCAGCGGCCGGCTGACCCGCCAGCCTGCCCAGCCGCAGCGCCACCTCCTTGAGCGTGTCGATCATGAAATCAAGCGCCTCGCTGCGGGTGAGCTGCTCGATGCAGGCCTCGCGGAACTCGCGCTCGCTGTCGCCGCGCATGGCCGACACGAAGGCCTGAGGCAGGATGGTGGCGTCCTTCACCAGATCGGCCACGTCGAACACCAGGCCGCCCTTGCGCGTCTTGCCGTGCAGCACGGCCAGGCCATGCGGCAGGCCCAGCACCCAGGTGGCGGTGGCGGCCAGGCCATAGGCCAGGTAGTTGCCGTGGTCGAGGAAACGGTTCGCCAGGTCGGTGCTCTCGCCGCGCGAGCTGCGCGCGAACTCGCCGTAGCGCGTGGTCTGCGATGCCAGCTTGTAGAGCTGCTTGGTCAGGCGAGCTTCCTCGGTCAGCAGGCCGGTGTTGTCCGCGGCGGCGGTGATGGCAGGGCGAGAGCGGTCCAGCAGGCTGCCGAGCGCGGCCATATCGATTTCAGTGCCACCGTCCACCCAGCGCTTGTTGCGCCCCCATTCCTGGCGGATTCTTTCCAGCCGGATCTGCTGGAAGGCCTGGGCGGCCTGCAGGCGCAGGCTGTCGTCGAACCAGAAACGCACCCAGTGCTGCAGGTATTCGGTCGGTCGGTATTCGCTCTGGGGTGACATCCAGGCGACCTCGACATCCACCTCGGTGGCCGAGAACAGCGGCGTGCCGCCGCCACCGCAGAAACCGACCAGCACGCCTGCCTTGGCCAGCTCACGCATGGCGGCCTGGGTCAGCGAGGTGCCGGTGCCCAGCAGGATGGTCGTGGTGTTGGCGATGGGGATGTTCCAGTACAGCGAGCGCTTGCCGGCGTCTGTCACATATTCGACCCGACCACCGTTGACCAGCACGCGGCAATGCTCCAGGTAATAGATGTTGGCGCGCCTGGAATGCAGGATGGTCTTGAGATCACTGGGGGCGATCTGCATTGGGTTTCCCTGAAGTCTTGTGTTTGATGACGATATCGTGTCACCGGCTCACCAGATGATCCTGCCGGCACGATTTGTTGTGACAAGCCGCATACATCGTCAAGTGCGCGCGCTCGCTCCCTTGCCTGGTGTATCCACTGTCATCGACCCGGCCGCGCGGCACGCAGGTCAGCGCGCCGTCCGCGACGTGCGCGCCGACCTGGGCGAGCATCTGCGCCTGAGCCAGGTCGCGGCACCCGCCAGCGCCCTGTGGTTGCGGGAGTGCAGCTCCTGCATGTATGTCAGCACGCGCCAGATGTCTACCAGCATCCGCCGCCTGCTTGACTGCAACGCTGCAGTGCCGACATACATCCGCCGCATGCTGGTCGTCAATCCGCGCATGAATGTCGTGCAGCGGCACGGAAATGCCTGCAGCCGCGCATTGCGTGCACGCAAGCGCCGGCTATATCTCAGCCAACGCGCGTTGCCGGCATTCAACCGCTGCGCGACGACAAACAGACGCCGGCAGCCGGTGCGCATGCGCGGGCCGCATGCCCGCAGGCGTTGCATGAATGCACGCAAACGCCGCGGAAATACCTGCAATCCCCGCATGTATTGACGCAATTCGCGCATGTATTCATTCAGACGATGTCGGGGCGTGAATAGTTCTCGAACGTGCCCGGCGGCATCCATCATCGGGATGAAGGCAGGCGGCGTGCGAGGGTGGATATTGACTTCCGACAAACGCGGCTAGCCGGGCCAGGTGATGCGCCAGCAGCGCCGGACCGGCCGTCGGGTAGGTCGTCCAGGTCGTTCTTGTTCGTTCAGCTTCATCAAACAGCAAGGAGTTCCATCATGAACAGGCCCAAGCTCGTGGTGTCGTTTGCCCGGGACAGCTATGCGCAGCTTCAGGTGCGCGTGAACACGATCGTGAGCGCGTTGACCGATCACCCGCGACTGCCGCCACCCTGGCCGGCGCAGGTGCCGACCGTGGCGGTGGTGCGAGAGAAGGACGAGGCCCTCGTCGCGCTGCAGCAGGCGGTGGATCGACGGGATTTCGGGCAACTGCGAAAGCGCGACGAGGCACGCGAGCAGCTGGAACGCGTGCTGCAGAAGGTGGCGACGTACGTGGAGCAGGTGGCCGACGGCGATGCGGATCTGCTGGAGAGCTCCGGCTTCGAGCTACGGCGCGAGCCCGGCCGGCCGATGCTCGGTGGGCGCGCGGGCGGTGCGGGTGCCACGGCGGCGCGTTTTCTGCCTCCGCAGGACTTTCGCGTGGGCCACGGCCCGCGGGCCGGCACGCTGGTGCTGAATGCGGCAAGCCAGCGCGGTGTCGTCGCCTACGAGGTGCAGATCACCCTGGACGAGCCGACCGCGGAGGACGGCTGGCGCACGGCCATGATCGTGCCGTCGGTGCGGCATCTGGTGCTCGACGGCCTGGCGCCCGGGGTGACCTGGGTCAGGCTGCGGGCGGTGCGTGCGGCCGGCCTGACCGGCCCCTGGACCGCGCCGCTGAGCGTGCTGGTCGGCTGAACGCAGCGCAGGAGTACCCCTCATCATGTTCGAGATCCTGCGCGCCCATGGCGGCGGCTACTACTGGCATCTCAAGGCCAACAACGGCGAAACGCTCTGCCACTCCGAGGTCTACACCACCAGGCAGGCCGCCCAGGCCGGCATCGAGGCGATGAAACGCGTCGTGCCGGGGGCGGCGGTGCATGACCGCACGGGCTGATGTGGAGACCGCGCGCCTACCCGCGACGAGTGGCAGGGCGCGTGGAACCAGGGCGCACAAGCCCTCAGGATCTGCCGTCCGCCCCGCGGCTGGCCGCGTCCCGCAGGAGCACGGCCCGGCTGTACTGCAGGAACTCGTCCAGGTGCGAGGTGATGATGCTCACCGTGATCTGCAGCTGCAGCGCCTGGTAGTCATGCACGGCGATGTTGCGAAAACCGACCATGCGCTTGAGGCCGTCGGCCAGCGCCGCATCGATCCAGCCGGCTCGGGCCAGCAGGGCGAAGACATCACGGGCGCTCTGCGGCACGCCCAGGCGTTCGCGGCGTATGAGATGCTGGCCCATGTCCA
Organism: Pseudomonadota bacterium; assembly: GCA_046045865.1. Lineage (GTDB taxonomy): Bacteria > Pseudomonadota > Gammaproteobacteria > Burkholderiales > Burkholderiaceae_C > Sphaerotilus. The sequence continues at coordinate 11,081 of JBJOKY010000124.1, forward strand.
GCGCGGCCTCGCAGGCGCGCTGGATGTTGAGGATGGCAGCGTCCTGGCGGGTGAAGTCGGTGGCGAAGCCGGCCGGGTTGGCGGCGTATTC
>JBJOKY010000471.1:0-3350 GCA_046045865.1 Pseudomonadota bacterium
TCACGCCGCCCGACGGCAGCAGCAGCTCGCGCAGGCCGGCGTCGCTGGCCGCTGCGGCAGCCGCCGTCGGCGGCGCCTGGTAGGCCGGCACGACGCTGAGCGAGCCCCCGCCAGCCGTCCCGGCGCTGGCCGCGCGGGTACCGGCCGGACACGGGCCGTCGGTGTAGAGCAGCCCGCCGGGGCCGACACACTTGTGCAGGGTCGCGCTGCTGGCGGCCACCCCCGCGATGTGATCGCGTGCGGACCACCCCGCCAGCGCCACCAGCCCGACCAGCACACACGTGGCCGGCAACGTCACCAGACGACGACTCATGTTTTCCCCCTCCCCTGCTGCACTCAGTGTGGCACGACGGCGGCGGACTGGTGCTCCAGGGCGTCCAGCGCGGCCTGACGCGCATCAGGGGGCAGCGCGGCCAGGCGCGCGACCTCGGCGTAGAAGCGCCCGAAGTGGCGGCCCTCGCGCTCGTACAGGCGCTCGAAGGCCGGCACCCGCGCGTTGTACGCCGCCAGCACGCCCAGGGCGGCATTGTTGGCGCGCTCGAACCAGCCGTCGTAGCCGGCGTAGCCGCCCCAGCGCCCGGTCTTCAGGCGCTGGTGGGCGGCGCGCAGCTCGGCCATCAGCGCGGCCTTGCGCAGGCGCAGGGCAGCCGGGTCCAGGCCGCTGGTGTACAGCGCCAGCAGGCGCTGGCGGTAGTCCTGCGTCAGGGCCTGGAAATCGGCACGGCGCTGCTGCACGGCGGCATAGGCGGCGCGGTCGGCGTCGCTGCCGTGGCGCGCCAGCCACAGGTCGGCGCCGATGCGTTCCACGGCAGTGGCGAAGCTCTCGTTGAACAGGGTGTCGCCCTCGGCGTAGACGACCTGGTGCGCCAGCTCGTGGAACACCATGCGCGCCAGCTCGGCGTCGCTGTAGTGGATGAAGGTCGACAGCAGCGGGTCGGCCAGCCAGGGGACGAGGCCGGCCGGCAGCTTGCCCAGGGTGGAATAGGCCGGCACGCCGTAGACCGCCACTTCCAGCCCGGCGGCGCGCAGCTTGTCGCCCAGCGCGCGTGCGCGCGCCTCGTCGAAGTAGCCGCGGTAGCCCACGCAGCCCAGCACCGGGAAGCACCAGGTCTCGAGCGTGAGCGACAGCTCGGGCGCCGCCACCACGTTCCACACCACCGAGGGCCGGCCGATGTCGGCGTAGCGGCGGTAGCTGGCGTTGTCGGGCAGGCCCAGCTCGGCCACGCCGAAGTCGCGCAGGCGCTGGGCCAGCTCCAGGCGCGCGCGCAACGGCTCGGGCGTGGCCGGGTCGGCGATCCAGTCCGCCACCGGGCGCGCGGCGTGCAGCAGGCCCAGATGTCCGCTGATCGACTGCCAGTAGTAGCCAGCCAGGCTGCCATCGTCGACCGAGGCGGCCGTGCCCGGCGCCGGCGCCGACGCACAGGCGCCGAGCAGGCCGCCCAGCAGCAGGCCCAGCGCGCCTGCCACGGCGATGCGCCCGGCCCGGTGCACACGCCGGCCGGCCGCGGCCGCCACGCGAGGCGGGACTGGCAGGCTCATGCCGCGCCCGCCGGCTCGACCTGCACCAGCACGTCGTAGAAGGCCGGTGCCGCGCCCAGGTCGGTCAGGCGCTGGTGCGTCACCTCATTGACGTTGGTGCCGCGCACGCCCAGCTTGCGCCACCAGATGCCCAGGCCGTTGACCACGCCAGGCCGGGCACGCCGACCGACGCGGGCGACGCAGTGGTAACTGCCGCGGTCGTTGTAGATGCGCACCAGGGTGCCGTCGCTGATGCCGCGCGCGGCGGCGTCGTCGGGGTGCATCTCCAGCAGCGGCTCGCCCTCGATGCTGCGCAGGCTGGTGACGTTGACGAAGCTGGAGTTGAGGAAGTTGCGCGCCGGCGGCGAGATCATGGCCAGCGGGTAGCGTGCAGCCAGCTCGGGGGCCGATTCGGCCGATTCGCGGTTGGGCACGTGGTCGGGCAGGCCGTCCTGCCCCCGGTCGGCCAGGCGCTGGCTGAAGAACTCGCAGCGGCCAGAAGGGGTGGGAAAGCCGCCGTGGGCAAAGCGGGCGTGCGGGGCCAGCCGTTCGGGCAGCGGAGCCCAGCCCTGGACGAGCAGGGCGTCGAAGTCCACATCCTGTGGGGCAAAGGCCTGGCGGCACAGGGCTTCGTCGCTGTCGGAAAAGCAGGCGTCGGCAAAGCCCATGCGCCGGGCCAGTTCGCGGAACACCGCCGTGTTGGGCCGGGCCTGGCCCAGAGGGGCAATGGCAGGGCGGTTCAGCAACACGTCGGTGTGGCCGTAGCTGGTGTGGATGTCCCAGTGCTCCAGTTGCGTGGTGGCGGGCAGGATGTAGTCGGCCCAGTCGGCGGTGTCGGTCTGGAATTGCTCCAGCACCACGGTGAACAGGTCGTCCCGAGCCAGACCGCGCACCACCTCGCCCGAGTGGGGGGCCACGGCCGCAGGGTTGCTGTTGTAGACCACCAGGGCCCGGACCGGCGGGCCGCCGGCCAGGACCGGGTCGCCGGCACTGGCGTTGAGCCATTGGCCCAGGTTGCTCATGTTCAGGGTGCGGGCGGGGCGGCCAGCCAGCCCGGCCTGCAGCAGGTCGGGGCGGAACAGGGTTTCGCGCTGCACGGGGAAGGTGCCCGAGCTGGACAGCAGCAGCCCCCCTGCCGCATGGCGCCAGCTGCCCAGCAGTGCGGGCAGGCAGGCGACGGCGCGCACCGCATTGCCCCCGCCGTGCACGCGCTGCATGCCGTAGTTCAGGCGGATGGCCACAGGCTCGCCGCGCCGGGCGGTTTCGCCCATCAGCCGCGCGAGGTCGCGAATGGCCTGGGGGTCCAGCCCGCACACCTCGCCCGCACGCTCTGCATTCCAGAGCAGACAACGCTTTTTCAAAGAGCGGTGGATGCCGTTTTTGTCTTCAAAATCATCCCAACCCAGGGTGTGGCGGGCGATGTAGTCCTCGTCCAGCCAGCCGTTGAGCGTGAACTCGCGCATGAGCGCCAGCGCCAGTGCCGCATCGGTGCCGGGTCGCAGGGCCAGATGGTGCTGGCATTTCTCGGCGGTTTCGCTGCGGCGGGGGTCGATGCACACCAGCGTGGCGCCGTTGCGCTTGGCCTCTTGTGCGTGGCGCCAGAAGTGCAGGTTGCTGCCGATGGCGTTGCTGCCCCAGATGACGATGACCCGGGCCCCGGCAAAGTCTTCGATGCGTGTGCCCAGCTTGCCGCCCAGGGTCTGGACCAGCGCTTCGCCGCCGGCACTGGCGCAGATGGTGCGGTCCAGCAGACTGGCTCCCAGCCGGTGGAAGAAGCGCGCGGCCATGCCCTCGCCTTGAACCTGGCCCATGGTGCCGGCGTAGCTGTAGGG
>JBJOKY010000125.1:0-11073 GCA_046045865.1 Pseudomonadota bacterium
CGCCAGGCCAGGAAGCAGCGCACGCGGTTGAGCGGCGAGTTGCCGTGCTGCTCCTGCAGGTCGACTGCGCGCGGCAGGTGGGCCGGGCCGACCGGCAGCCAGGGTTCGGCGCTGGAAAAACCCGCGTGCGGCGCGTCGTGCTGCCAGGGCATGGGGGTGCGGCAGCCGTCGCGGCCCTTGAACTCGGGCCAGAAGGTGATGCCGTAGGGGTCGCGCAGCTGGTCGAAACGCAGGTCGACCTCGGTCAGCGCCAGCTCCTCGCCCTGGTACACACAGGCGCTGCCGCGCAGGCTCAGCATCAGCGCCAGCAGCACCAGGGCCAGCGCCGGGTCGGCATCCGCCCCGCCGACGCGGCTGAGCACGCGCGGCGCGTCGTGGTTGCCGATCGACCAGCAGGGCCAGCCGTCGCCGATGCTGGTGGTGACCGATTCGACCGTCTGGCGGATCTGGCGCGCATCCAGAGCCTCGCCGAGCAGGTTGAAGGTGTAGGCCATGTGCAGCTTGTCGCCGCCGCCGGTGTAGCTGGCCATCACGGCCAGGGCGTCGTCGTCGCCGATCTCGCCCACGCTGGTGGTGGCGCCGTAGGCGTCGAGCAGCGCGCGCAGCCGGCGCAGGAAGGGCAGGTTCTCGGCCTGCGTCTTGTCGTGCAGGTGGCGCTGCCGGGCGTAGGGGTTGCTGTCGGGCGTGGAGTGGTCGGTGCGCGGCCGGTCGCCCCAGGGCGGGTTGTCGCGCAGCCCGGCGTCGTGGAAGTAGAAGTTGACCGCGTCGAAACGGAAGCCGTCCACACCCCGGTCCAGCCAGAAGCGCACCGCGTCGAGCAGGGCCTGCTGCACGGCCGCCGAGTGCAGGTTCAGGTCCGGCTGGCTGGCCAGGAAGTTGTGCAGGTAGTACTGGCGCCGTCGCGTGTCCCATTGCCAGGCGCTGCCGCCGAACACGCTGAGCCAGTTGTTGGGCGGCGTGCCGTCGGGCTTGGGGTCCGCCCAGACGTACCAGTCGGCCTGCGGGTTGTCGCGGCTGGCGCGGCTGGCCTGGAACCAGGCGTGCTGGTCGGAGGTGTGGCTGAGCACCTGGTCGATCAGCACGCGCAGGCCCAGGTCGTGGGCGCGTGCCACCAGGGCGTCGAAGTCGGCCAGGTCGCCGAAGACGGGGTCGACGGCCAGGAAGTCGGCGATGTCGTAGCCGTAGTCCTTCATCGGCGACTTGAAGAAGGGCGAGACCCAGATCGCGTCCACGCCCAGGCTGGCCACATGCTCCAGGCGGCGCGTGATGCCGCGCAGGTCGCCGATGCCGTCGCCGTTGCTGTCGGCGAAGCTGCGCGGGTAGATCTGGTAGATCACGGCGCCGCGCCACCAGTCGGGGTCGGAGGCGCGGCGGGGCAGGGCAGGCGGTGGCGCCTGGGTCATGAGCGGACTTCCTGTGGGGTGGTGTGTGGCAAGGAGGGCAGGCGCGGGCGGCACGGCGTCGTCAGCCCTTGACCGCGCCGGCCGTGAGGCCCGCGACGATGCGGCGCTGGAACACCAGCACCAGCAGCACGACCGGCACGGTCACGATCACCGAGGCGGCCATGATGTTTCCCCACGGCAGCTCGTGCTGGCTGGCGCCGCTGATGAGGCCGATGGCCACGGGGATGGTGCGCTGCTCGGTGCTGAGCGTGAAGGTCAGCGCGAACAGGAACTCGTTCCACGCCGTGATGAAGGCCAGCAGGCCGGTGGTGACCATGGCCGGCGCCAGCAGCGGCAGGTAGATGCGCGTGATGAGCACCAGCGGCGAGCAGCCGTCCATCAGCGCGGCCTCTTCCAGCTCCCTGGGCAGGTCGCGCATGAAGGTGGTCAGCACCCAGACCGTGAAGGGCAGCGAGAAGATCAGGTAGGACAGCGTGAGCGAGGCCAGCGAGTTGTACAGGCCCAGCGCACGGATCAGCTCGAACATGCCCGACAGCACGGCCACCTGCGGAAACATCGACACGCCCAGGATGGTGACCAGCAGCGCGCCACGCCCGCGGAACTGGATGCGCCCGAGCGGGTAGGCCGCCAGCACGCCCAGCCCGAGCGCGAGTGCCACCACCGAGGTCGCCACGCCCACCGAGTTGAGGATGTTGCGGCCGAAGGCCTGCTCGCGGAACACCGCCAGGTAGTTGTCCCACTGCGCCGCGCGTGGCCACAGGTCGACGCGGAACAGGTCGGCCCCCGGCTTGAGCGAGGTGACGATGGCGTAGTAGAAGGGGAAGACCGAATACAGCACGATCAGCGCCACCAGCAGGGCGAAACCCGCCCGGGCGACGCGCGCGGACAGCTTGTCCGTGGTCATGGCTCAGCGCTCCTCGCCCAGGCGCACGCGGCCCAGCGTCAGGTAGAGGCCCACGCACAGGGCGATGAGCAGGAAGAGCAGGGTCGACGCGGCCGAGCCGTAGCCGATGTCCTGGAAGTCGACCAGCTGGCGGCGCGCGTAGATGGACATCGACATGGTGTTCAGGCTGTTCGAGCTCAGCACGTAGATGACGTCGAACACGCGCAGCGCGTCGAGCAGGCGGAAGATCACCGCCACCATCAGCGCCGGGCGGATGAGCGGCAGCGTGACGCGCCAGAACACCTGCCAGGGCGGGATGCCGTCCACGCGTGCGGCCTCGTAGCAGTCGGTCGGCAGCATCTGCAGCGCGGCCAGCACCAGCAGTGTCATGAAGGGCGTGGTCTTCCACACGTCGACCAGCACGATGGCCAGCATCGACAGCTCGGGGCTGGCCGTCCAGGCCAGCGGCTGGGCGATCAGGCCGGCCTGCAGCAGCAGGTGGTTCACCACGCCGACCTGGTCGTTGAGCATCCAGCCCCAGATGCGCGCCGACACGATGGTCGGCACCGCCCAGGGGATGAGCACCGCCGCGCGCACCCAGGCCCGGCCCGGGAACCGCGCGTTGAGCACCAGGGCGAAGAGCAGGCCCAGCACGGTCTCGATCGACACCGAGATGGCCGCGAAGCGCAGCGTGTTGCCCAGGGCGCGCCACCAGTCCGGATCGGCCAGCAGGCCGATCCACTCGCCCTCGTCCAGTGCCAGGTAGTTGGCCAGGCCGATGAAGCGCACCTGGCTGAGGTCGGTCAGGCTGGCGTCGGTGAGGCTGAACCACACGCTGCGCAGCAGCGGCCAGCCGGCCACGCCCAGCAGCACGACGAGCAGCGGGCTGAGCAGCCACCAGGCGGTGCGGCTGCGCTGGCGCGCCAGGCTCAGGCGCGGGCGGGTGTCGCTGCGGCTGCCGTGGCGGGTGTCGTCATGGGTGGCGTTCGGGTTCACCAGCTTCCTCCCCGGCGCAGACGGCGCAGTTTCTTGTCCAGCACGCCCAGGCGTTCGTCGGCGCTCGACTCGCCGCTCAGCACCGCGTGCACGGCGTTGGAGAACTCGATGCTCACGCGGTTGTACTTGGCCCCCGTGGCGTTGGACGGCCGCGCCACGGCCTGCGAGAAGGTGTCGTACAGCGTGCCCAGGTAGGGCGCCACGGCCAGCACCTGCGCGTCGGCGTACAGCGCGGGCAGGGTGGGGTTGTAGGAGCCTTCGATCGCGCGGCGCTTCTGCTCGGCCGCGCTGGTGAGGTGCATCACCAGCTCGGCGGCCAGGGCGGCGTGCGCCGAGTAGCGGTTCACCACCAGCAGCGAGCCGGCCAGGGTGGCGGCAGATCGCCCGGCTGCGCCGCCGCGCGGCAGGGCCGCGACGCCGACCTGCCCGCGCACGCTGCTGCCCGGCGCGTTGAGCAGCGACCAGGCGTAGGGCCAGTTGCGCATGAAGACGGCGTTGCCGGACTGGAAGACGCCGCGCGCTTCTTCCTCGGTGTAGTTCAGCACGCCCTGCGGCGTGATCGTGCCGACCCAGCCGGCCGCGGTGCGCAGCGCCAGCGCGGCGCGCGGGTTGTGGATGCTGACGCGGCCGTCGGCCTCGACGATGCTGCCGCCGTCGTGGCTGGCGACCCATTCGAGGGCGTTGCAGGTGAGGCCCTCGTAGGCGCGGCCCTGCCAGACAAAGCCCCACAGGCGCTCGGCGCCGGCCGCGCGTTCCGCGGCCTGGATGCGCGCGGCCGTGCGGGTCAGCTCGTCCCAGGTCTGGGGCAGCGGCAGGCCGTGCTTGAGCAGCAGGTCCTTGCGGTAGTACAGGACGCCGGCGTCGCCGAACCAGGGCATGCCGACCAGGCGCTGGTCGACCGTGGCGCTGCGCACCATGGCCGGGAAGTGCTGCGCCAGCCGCTCGCCCGCGGCCTCGCGCAGGTCCAGCAGGTGGCGGGCCAGGATGCCGGACCAGGCGATGTCGATCTGGAACACGTCGATGTCGGCCGCACCGGCCGCCAGCAGCTGCTGGGTCAGCGACAGCGTGTCCGCGCCCGGCATGGTCACCAGCTTGACGGTGTGGCCCTTGGCGGTGGCCCAGGCTTCGGCACCCTGGCGGCACAGTTCCAGCTCGCGGCCGGTGGAGCCGCAGGTGATGGTGAGCGTGTCGGCCCGCGCTGCCGTGCCCAGGCCCAGACCCAGGCCGAACAGCAGCACCAGGCGCAGGGCGAGCTGGCGCACGAGCGCCGCGAACACGGGCAAGGGCGCTCGCGTCATGGCCGCGCCCCGTCCAGCAGGCTGCGGCCGCTGGCGTCGAACAGGTGCAGCCGCTCGGGTGCGAAGCGCAGGCCCAGCGCGTCGCCGCGCGCGACGCTGGAGGCGGCGTCCAGGCGCAGCACGAGCAGAGCCGTGCCCGCGCCCGTGCCGTCCACGCTGTTCGTGCCGTCCAGCGCCACGTGGGCGAAGGTCTCGTTGCCCAGGTGCTCGATCACGACCACCCGGCCCGTGGGCACCTGCGGTCCGGCCGCCACCAGCTCGACATGTTCCGGGCGGATGCCCAGCGTCACCGGCCCGGGCGGGGCGGCCTTCGCCAGGGCGGCGGACAGGGCCACCAGTGCGCCGCCGGGCAGGTGCACGGCCGGCACGCCGCCCTGCGCCGCGGGCACGGTGGCGGCCAGCAGGTTCATGCGTGGCGAGCCGAGGAAGGTCGCCACGAACTGGTTGCGCGGGTGGTGATAGAGATCCAGCGGCGCGCCCAGCTGCTCGATGCGGCCGCGGTTGATCACGGCGATGCGGTCGGCCAGCGTCATGGCCTCGACCTGGTCGTGCGTCACGTAGACCATGGTGGTGCCGAGTTCGGCATGCAGGCGCGCCAGCTCGATGCGCATCTGCACGCGCAGGCCGGCGTCGAGGTTGGACAGCGGCTCGTCGAACAGGAAGACCTTGGGCTGGCGCACGATGGCACGCCCGATGGCCACACGCTGGCGCTGGCCGCCCGACAAGGCCTTGGGCAGGCGCTGCAGCAGCGGCTCGAGCTGCAGGATGGCGGCGGCGCGCTGCACGCGCTCGTGCACCGCGGCCCTGGACTGGCCGGCCAGCGACAGGCCGAAGGCCATGTTCTCGTACACCGTCATGTGCGGGTACAGGGCGTAGGACTGGAAGACCATGGCCACGCCGCGTTTCGCGGGCGGCAGGTCGGTGACGTCCGCGCCGGCGATGGCCAGGGTGCCGGCGCTGATCTCCTCCAGCCCGGCGATCATGCGCAGCAGCGTGGACTTGCCGCAGCCCGACGGGCCGACCAGCACCATGAACTCGCCGCTGCGGATGTCGAGGTCGACGCCCGCGATGGTCTCCTGCCCGCCGAAGGTCTTGCGGACCTGCCGCAGTTCCACGTTCGCCATGTGGTGTTGCGCTCGTTGCGCTCCATTCAAAAAGCAGGCCATCCGGCGTGCGGATGGCCTGAAGACGGTGGGTCAGGACCAGTCCGACCCGATCCGGCACATCAATGGGTCAGAACTGGAACTCGACGCTGGCGCGCACATGGCGACCGAAGATGGGGCGACCCTGGAAGGCCGCTTCCTGGCCACCCTGGATGACGCCGGCGCGCGGGTTGCCCTCGGTCACGCCCACCGCGTTGGTGGCGTTGGTGACGAGCAACTGCAAGCGCGTCTTCTTGTCCAGCGCCGCGGCAAAGCCGATGTCGATCTCGCCGTAGGCCGGCAGCTCGATCGTGTTGGCCACGTCGGCATACCGCAGGCCGGTGTAGCGGTAGTCGGCGAACAGGTCGTAGGCGTTGCCCGGGCCGAAGTGCGCGGCCGGGCGGATGGAGGCCTGCGTCCGGGGCTGGCGCACGATCTGGTTGCCGTTGAAGTTGAAGTTGAAGGTACTGCCGTCGGCGTTGGCGCCCGAGAAGCCGCTGTACTTCAGATCCTGCAGCACGCCGCTGAAGGCGATGTCGAAGGCGGCCGAGGGGCGCCAGACGAATTCGGCCTCCAGGCCGGTGGAGCGTGCCGCCGCCTTGGCCGACTGCGTGACCTGCACGCCGTTGACGGTGGTGGTGGAGTTGAACGACAGGTTGGGGAAGTCGTTGTAGTAGGCCGTGATGAAGGCGGAGTACTGCCTGGTGGCGTACTTGACGCCGGCCTCGATCATGCCGATCCTGTCCTCCACCGGGGTGCAGCAGTTGAACCACTGGGCGAACTCGGGCGTGATGCGGAAGCTCTTGCCGGCGCGCGCGAACAGGGCGATCTCCTTGCTCAGCTCGTAGTTGGCGCCGAGCGACCAGGCCACCTTCTTGGCGCTGAACTCGTAGGGCTTGTACTCGCCGTTGAAGACCGGCACGCTGTCATCGGCGGTGGTGGTCGGGTCGCCCAGGTTCTTGTTGGTGGTCTGCGCGATCAGGCCGTTCTTCTTCACCGTGTGGTAGCGGATGCCGCCGTCCACGCGCAGCGGCGCGCTGATCTGCCAGCTGTCGGTGACGTAGTAGTCCAGGTTGGTGACGTGGTCGTTGAACTGCTGCAGGTTGGTGTGCAGGTTCAGCAGGCCGCCGCGGGTGCGCGAGGTGGTGACATTGCCGGCCCCGTCCAGGCCGACGATGTTGAGCAGGCGCGGGTTGTTGCGCGCCTCGGTGAGGATGTCGCTCCAGTTCCAGTTCTGCTGCTGGTCGAACTGGCTGTAGTACACGCCGGCCACCACGTCGTGCGTGCCCATGGCGGTGTCGAAGGACTTGTTGACGCTGAAGTCGTTGATGACGTTGTCGAGCGTGACGAAGGTGTTCCACAGCCCTTCGTTGAGCACCAGCCCGTTGCCGATCTGCGCGGCGCCGAGGTTGGCGACGTTGCCACCCACCACGCGGTAGGCGGCTGACACCGTGGCCGGGCTGGCCGTCTTCAGCTGCGCCAGCGTGCTGTCCAGGAAGGCCTGCGCGTTGTCCACGCCGTTGCTGAACAGGCCGTTGAAGTCCACCGTGCCGGTGGTGCGGCGGAACTTGTTGTGTACCGACAGGCTGTCGGACAGGGTCTTGTCGAACAGCAGCGTGGTGGTGCCGGTGTTGGTGTGGATGCCGTCCTTGAGGTTGTAGGTGGTGTTGAACGCGCCCTGGCCATCCGGGATCTGCATGGTGCTGAACGAGTTCGAGACCAGCGTGCCGTTGGTGGCCGACAGGCCTGGCAGCCCCCTGGACGGGCTGGCCATGGGCATGGCGGTGTAGAAGATGTTGCGGTCGTCCAGCGCCTTGTAGCCCAGGTAGATCTGGCCGTCGTCGAGCTTGTAGGTCAGGCCGCCGCGGAACTGGCCGCCCTTGTTGCCGGCAAAGCCCGGGTCGCGCAGGCCGTTGTCGACGCGCTGGAAGCCGCCCACCTGGAACAGCAGCCGGTCGTTGATCGGGCCGGACAGGTTCACGTCGGTACGGAAGTGGTCGTAGTCGCCCACCTCGAACTTCATCGAGCCCTGCAGTGTCTCGGTGCCCTTCCTGGTGATCACGTTGACCGAGCCGCCGGGCGCGTTGTTGGCCAGGATGGAGGCCGTGCCGCCACGCACGATCTGCACGCTGCGCGTGGTGGCGTCGAGGCGGAAGAACAGGTCGGCGTTGGTGAAGGCGCCCGCGCCTTCCTCCCACACCGGCAGGCCGTCTTCCAGCAGCGGCAGGTAGCGGTAGTTGTCGTTGGGCAGGCCGCGCGAGTACACGTTGTTGCCCACCTCGCCGCCCGAGCTCTCGGTGAAGATGCCCGGCGTCTGGGTGATCAGCGCGGCCACGCTCAGCGGCGCCTTCCTGCCCAGATCCTTGTCGGAGAAGGTCGAGACCGAGTACGAGCTCTTGAACTTGGTCACGTCGCTGCCGCGGCCCGTGATGATCACGCGGTCGAGTTCCAGCATCTCGGCGGCGGACTGGCCGGCCTCGGCGCCAGCCGGCGCACTGGCCGCCGCAGCGGGGGCTGCGGGCGTTGCGCCGGTCGTCTGTGCGTGGCTGACGCCGCAGTGCAGCCCCAGCAAGGTCATGCTGGCGGCCAGTGCCAGCGGAGTGAGTCGAAGTTGCATCAGGGCCATCACTGTCTCCAGTTCATGTGGTCGTTGCGAGAGATCTGCCGGTCGGTTGGATGCCACCGTGTTGGAGCGTCCGGGCTGAAGTTTGCCGTTTGCGCAATCGTTTGCACATAGGGAAAACATCAGGACAATGAGGGTGTTTCTGGATGAAATGCCTATAAGGGCCGGTGATCACGAGCGCCGGCAGGTATGCTCACGCCCAATCTGAATTGACATTTGTGCAATCAATTGCGCAGCCGAGGAACTCCCATGCCCAGCCACGCCGCCTCACACGTCGACTTCCGCTGGGGCCTGATCGGCCCGGGTGGCATCGCCCACCGTTTTGCCGAGGCGGTGCAGGCCCTGCCCGGCGCCCGGCTGGCGGCGCTGTGGGGGCGCGACCCGGCGCGCAGCCTGGCCTTTGCCGAGCGCTGGCGCCTGCCCGGGCAGGCGGCGCCGCAGGTGTGCGACAGCGTCGACGCCCTGCTGGCCGACCCGGCCGTGGACGCCGTCTACATCGCCACCCCGCACAGCGCACACGCCGGGTTCGCCCTGCGCGCCCTGGACGCCGGCAAGCCCGTGTTGTGCGAGAAACCCCTGGCGCCGACGCTCGCGCTCGGCGCCGCGCTGGTGCAGCGTGCGGCGCAGCGCCGCGTCTTCCTGATGGAGGCGCTGTGGACGCGAATGCTGCCGGTCTATGCCCAGGTCGGCGCCTGGCTGGCCGCGGGCGAAATCGGCGCGGTCCACGCCATCCAGTCGAGCTTCTGCTTCGCCGTGCCCTACGACCCGGCCAGCCGGCTGTTCGACCCCACGCTCGGCGGCGGCAGCCTGCTCGACATCGGCATCTACAACCTGGCGATGAGCCGCTGGGTGCTGCAGGTCGAGCGTGGCGCGTGCCCGGACGCGCTGGACATCCAGGTCAGCGGCGTGCTGGCCCCCAGCGGCGTCGATCAGCGCGTGAGTGCCTGCCTGCGGTTTCCGGTCGGCGTGACGGCGCAGTTCGTCTGCGCCTTCGACACGGTGGCCGGCAACAGCCTGCACATCCACGGCAGCCGGGGTGCCATCTGCGTGCCCGAGACCTTCTGGGAAGGCCGGCGCGCGCAACTGCTGCGTCCGCGGCTGCCCACGCTGAGCGTCGAGGCACCGCTGCGCATCAACGGCTTCGAGGAGGAGATCGAGGAGACCCAGCGCTGCGTGCGCGCCGGCCTGCTGCAGAGCCCGGCCATGCCGCACGCCGAATCGCTGGCCCTGGCGCGCGACCTGGAGTTCATGCGGCGCCAGCTCGGCGTGGCCTATCCCTTCGATGCCGTGGCGCCGTGACGTGATGCACCGCTGGCGCGACACCTCTGCGTCTGCCAGGGCTTGTGGCGCGGGTGCATGACAATATATATTGGCCTGCACGCGCGGAGCCGTTCCGCCCGTGCCGGCAAGTGGTCCCGTCACCGGCCCAACCCAGGAGCTGCCCATCATGTCGCTGGTCCTCACCCAGGTCTATCTGGAAGCCGAGCAGAAGAAGGCCCTCACCGCCCAGGCCAAGGCCAGCGGGCGCAAGGCGTCCGACCTCATCCGCGAGGCGGTCGACGCCATGCTGCTGGGCGTCAACCCCGAGGAGCTGCGCCAGCTCGACACGGCCACCCGCCATGCCGAGGCCGACATCCGCAGCATGGTCGACCTGCTCGACGCCAACAGCCTGCGCCACGCCGAGTTCATGGCCGAGATCGCCGCGCTGCGCCAGGCGGCCTGAAGCTGTCCCTGCCTTTTCCGTCGTCCGCCCGCATGAGCCTGCTCACCGACATCCTGGACCGCCTCTCGGGCATTGCCGCGCTCAAGGAGCGCGTGGTCGAGCTCTCCGGCCAGCTGGGCGAGATGCGCAAGGTCATGGTCGAGCAGCAGAAGGACATCGCCGCGCTGCAGGGCCAGCTGCGCGCGCTGATCCAGATCCAGGGCATGGTGCAGGCGCAGACCCAGGCCCAGACCCAGGCGCTCAACCAGGCCATGAGCCAGGTGACGACCCAGGCACTGCTGCAACAGCAGCAGTCCGGCAAGCCGTCCGCATGAGCCTGATCGCCACCGCCCCCACCGCGCTGGTGCTGGTCGACTACCAGCAGCGCCTGCTGCCCGCCATCGACCGCGCAGCCGAGGTGCTGGCCCAGGCCGTGCTGCTGGCCGACATCGCCCGCGCGCTGGGCTGGCCGGTCATCGGCACCGAGCAGAACCCGCGCGGCCTGGGGCCCAATGCCGAGGCCGTCCGCAGCCGCTGCGACCTCACGCTGGCCAAGACGCATTTCGACGCCTGCGCCGACGGCCTGGTCGACGCGGTGCAGGCGCAGGCCCGCGCCAACTGGCCGGGCAGCGCCGATGGCACCGACGCCGCTGCTGCCGCGCCGGTGCGCGAGATCGTGGTGGCCGGCTGCGAGGCCCATGTCTGCCTGATGCAGACGGCGCTGGGCCTGCTGGCTGCCGGCCTCAAGACCTGGGTGGTCGCGCCGGCCTGCGGCTCGCGCAGCGCCAACAACCACACCCTGGGCATGGCGCGCCTGCAGCAGGCCGGCGCCACCCTGGTGAGCGTGGAGATGGTGGCCTTCGAGGCGCTGCGCAGCTGCGGCCACGAACGCTTCAAGACCGTGCTGGGGCTGGTCAAGGCGGCGGGCTGAGCCCGATGACGCCGCCTGCGCTGCCACCGCCGCCGCCCGCCGACCGGCCGCAGACCACCGGCGAGGAGATCGCCAACGCCGTCAGCCACGGTGTC
>JBJOKY010000126.1:0-11072 GCA_046045865.1 Pseudomonadota bacterium
GGTGCTGTTCCGCATCCCGGTCGAGCCGGCCTGCGTATGGGCCTACTACCGCAGCGGCGACCAGGCCGCGCTGCTGGCCGCCCTGGGCCGGCCGGTGCCCTATCCCCACGCGGCCGAGCTGCTGGCGCATGTGGACGGCCTGATCGCGCGCAGCCGCGGCCACAAACCGGCCCACCTGGACTCGCTGCTGCCGCGCCTGCAGGCCGAATGCGCCGTGCCGGGCGCCACGCTCGACGAACTCAAGGCCGCCTGCAACCGCGCCCAGGAGCGCTGGGAGCACCTGGCCGCCGAGGCCGACGCGCTCGAAGGCCTGAACCAGGAGCTGGCCTTCCAGGGCTACCCGGACAGCTTCCAGCTCGCGCGGCGCGCGCAGCGCCAGGTCACGCTCTACATCGGCCCGCCCAACAGCGGCAAGACCCACGCCGCCTTCGAGAAGCTGGCCCAGGCCGAGGCGGGGGCCTACCTCGCCCCGCTGCGCCTGCTGGCGCTGGAAGGGCGCGACCGCCTGGTGGCGCGCGGCGTGCCCTGCTCGCTGCTCACCGGCGAGGAGAACGTGCCGGCCGAAGGTGCCCGCGTGGTCAGCTCCACCATCGAGATGGTCGGCACCGGCAAGCCCATCGACGTGGCGGTGATCGACGAGGCGCAGATGATCTTCGACAGCTCGCGCGGCTGGGCCTGGACCCAGGCCATCGTCGCCGTGCCGGCCAAGGAGGTGATCATCATCTGCTCGGCCTACGCCGCCCCGGCGATCGAGAACCTGCTCGGCCTGTGCGGCGAACGCGCCGGCACGCGCGTGTTCGAGCGCAAGCAGCACGTCGACCTGCTGGCGCACACGGTGCCGCTGGCCTCGCTGCAGCTGGGCGACGCGGTGGTGGCCTTCAGCCGCCGCGACGTGCTCAAGCTGCGCGACGAGATCTCGCAGAGCGGCCACCCGGTGTCGGTCATCTACGGCGCCCTGCCGCCCGAGGTGCGGCGGCGCGAGGCCGAGCGTTTCGCCCAGGGCGAGTCGCACATCATGGTGGCGACCGACGCCATCGGCATGGGCCTGAACCTGCCCATCCGCCGCGTGCTGTTCAGCACCCTGACCAAGTTCGACGGCGTGGCCGACCGCACCCTGGGCGAGAGCGAGGTGCACCAGATCGCCGGCCGCGCCGGGCGCTTCGGCATCCACGAGGAAGGCTTTGCCGGCGTGCTCAAGGGCGCCGAGCCCACCGCGCAGCGCGTGCTCAAGGAGCTGATGCACAAGGTGCCGCGCGCGCCGCAGGACTTCAAGGCGCCGGTGGCGCCCAACGGCTGGCATGTGAAGACCATCGCCGCACGGCTGAACGAGCAGCGCCTGGGCGCGGTGCTCAAGGTCTTCATGCAGCAGTTGAAGCTGGACGACGCGCACTTCGCCGTGGCCGACCTGGAGCAGATGGTCTCGCTGGCCGAGGAGCTGGACCGCATCGCCGCCAGGCTCACGCTGGAACAGCGCTTCACCTACGCCCAGGCACCGGTCGACACCCGCACCGAAACGCTGCTGTTCGCCTTCTTCGACTGGGCCAGCAGCCACGCCGCCACCGGCAAGGCCGGCGTGCCGTGGTTTCTGGAAGAAGTCGGCGCACACAGCCGGCTGGAGAAGATGGAGCAGGCCCTGCGCGCCTGCACCCTGTGGCTGTGGCTGGACCTGCGCTTCCCCGGCGTCTACGGCCTGGTCGACGAGGTGGTCGACCTGCGCAACCGCCTGAACGACGGCATCGAGCGCCAGCTGCAGGGCAACCGCCCGCTGGCCATGCGCCATGGCCACCACGGCGGTGGCGGCGGCGGTGGCGGTGAACGACGTGGCGGCAGCAACGGCAGCGGCGAGCGCCGCCGCGTGCGCGCCGGCTGAGCCACGGCGACCATGACGAGCAGACGATGAAGACGACGACCACCGCACGCCTGCGACCCGCCATGTTCCAGTCCGGCCTCATCACACGCCTGCGTGCGGCCATCACGATCGTTGCCGCCCCCGCGCTGCTCGCCACACTGGCCGCGCCGCTGCAGGCCCAGCAGCAGCAGCAGCCAGCGGCCGACGATGCCGCCCGCCACGTCGCCTTCGTGCTCGAAACCACCAGCAACTGCATGCTCAACAACGGCCAGCAGGTGCAGGTGCGGAACACCCACCCCAGCCGCACCCTCAAGGTCTGGCTCGACCGCGTGCAGGCCGGCGTGGGCACCGGCGACCGCTCGCGCTCCGAACTACGCCCCGGCGCCGACCCCGAACCGCTGGGCTGCTCGCGCAGCGCCGCCGGCGTGCAGGAGTGGCGGGTGGTGAAGGCGCAGTTCGTGGAGTGAACCTGAAACCTGTATTTTTCATTCAAGACTACTACAGCTGGCAGGCCCGCCATCGTAAACAGCTGCAAGACAAGGATGCGGTGGCGCGCAGCATCAGCAGGCACATGATGCTGACCGCCCGATTCGCTGAATTCCTGGAGGGCTGCGGAGGATGCCGAGCGGAGTGACTGTTCGACATCACGGCCTGATGGATGGGAGCTGCCGGCGCAGCAACCCCATCACAATCGCGCAGCGCTCCATCAGGAGCCATGCACACCGGCACCAGCCACCGCGACGTCTTTCCATCCGACACAAGAGGCTCCCCATGAACAAGCTGCTCACCCTGGTCGTCTACATGACCCTGCTCACCTGGATCTGCGTGATGGCCGCCAGCCTGATCCGCTCGCGCGGCTGGACGCCCGAGGGCATGAAGGTCGCCATGGGCAACCGCGACGGCCTGCCCGAGCCTTCCGGCCTGGCCGGCCGGGCCGAACGTGCCGCGCGCAACACGCTGGAGAACCTGCCGCTCTTCGTCGCCCTGGCCCTGGTGGCGCAGGTGGCGGGTGCGGTCACGCCGCGCGTGGTGCTGGGCGCCGAGATCTTCTTCTGGGCCCGCGTGGTCTACGTGCCGGTGTACTGGGCCGGCATCCAGGGTGTGCGCACGGGCATCTGGGGCGTGAGCATCGCCGGCCTGGCGATGATGGCGAGCGGGCTGCTCTGACCCTGGATCAGGGGGAAACGGATCCGGCGCCTGGGCTGCGCGCGCCTGGACGGCGGCGCCCGGGGCGGGCAGATCGTCACGGTGCCGTGGGCGGAGTGAGGCCGGTGCCCCCGGGCGGGTGCGGCCGCGCCGCGTGCAGCACCGGCCGCAAGGCCCGGCACAGCCAAGCGGCGTAGATGCTGCGCTGGTAGTGGTGGTCGGCACGGCCGTCGCGGCGCTGCCAGCCCGGGCGCACCAGGCCGCGAGCCGGGTCCAGGCTGGCCTGGCGGTCGTCCAGATGCACCAGGCCACGACCCGCGCAGGCCTGGGCCAGCCGCTCGTTGTAGGCCAGGGTCATGGCCGTGCGGTCGAACTGGCTCTTCAGGATGGTCTTGCGGGTCGAGAGCACATCGTCGCCGGCCGGGTCGAAGCGGTCGGGCAGGGTCGGCAGCGGGGCGCTCAGCACCACCACGGGACGGGTCTGGCGGATCTCGTCGATCAGCGCGATGTAGTGCGTGACCGCCACCTCGAAGTACCTGGCCTCGCTGCCCGGGAGCTTCGCGGCGCGGGCCGGGATGGTGTGGCCCACGTCCACCTCGCCGAGATTGAGGATAACCAGGTCGGGCTGCGACTGCGCCAGCGCGGCGTGGAACTTCGCGTAGGTCTGGGTCAGCGACTTCGGCTTGTAGAGCCCGGTGGCCGTGCCTCCGGCAACGTAGCAGACGCGCCAGTCCACGCGCGGGTAGTGCAGGGTGAAGCGCGGATGCTCGAAGACCCGCACATGAGAATCGCCCAGCACCTGCACCCGCAGGCACGTCCAGGGCACCAGCGCGCGCCGCAGGCCGGCCCAGCAGGCCGGCCAGAGCGTGCTCAGCGGCACCTCGGCTCCCCCGCAGGCGTGGCGGCTGCGCAGCCGCCGTGCAGCCACCTGCCGGCGGCAGGCATCAAGGACGGATCGGACCGGGTCAGCTGGATCACGGGCGACGGCAGCACCAGGGTGCCAGGGCCGGCAGGCCCGGCTGGATATTTCGGAGGGGCGGATTCTAGGAGGCCGTCCAGCCGGCCCGCAGGAGGCGGGGCCGCCCGGACGATCAGAAGCAGGACTCGCCCGGTACCTGCAGGCGGCAGCTCCACCAGAAGCGTTCGGCACCGTTCTTGGCAGAGCGGCGAAAGGTGGCGGTGGCCTCGCGCTCGATGGCGTCGGGCAGGGGCAGCTGCAACGCGGCGCCGTGGCTGTTGGTGTGGAAGTTGAGGAAGCAGGTGCGTTCAGGCTCGCACAGCCGGGCGATCTCGCGCGCGTAGGCGGCACGGTCGGTCGCCTCGCCGGCCGGCACGATGACCACGCGCACCAGGCCCTGCTGGCCCACGACTGTCCAGCCAGCGGACACAGCGCCGGTCGAGCCGGCGACCAGGACGAGCAGCAGGGCGGCGACCTGCCACGGCCCGGGCCGCGGCCCACGGTCCTGGCCATGTAGAAGGCCAGGCCGATGGTTGTGACGGGGACCGCAAGGGTGTCGGGACGATCGTGCGGGCATGACGGGATCCGGTTGGCTGGCCAGCGCCGCAGGCGCCGGGTCGCCAGACTAGCGTTGCGCCGGCCGGTCGACCATCCGGGCCGGCCTGGGGCCCGGCCACTTGCCCGGCTTATGCTCGATCGCCTGACCATGAACACGCCCCGCAAGACCCCCGACTACCTGGCCGGCTACCCCGCCGAGCTGATCGCCCAGGTGCGCCCGCACATCGACGCCGGCACCCTGGGCGAGCACATCCAACGCCGCTACCCCGAGGCGCACACGGTGCGCACCGACGGCGCCCTGTACGACTACGTGATGGCGCTCAAGGCCCGCCACATGCGCAGCGCCGGGCCGCTGGCCAAGGTGGCCTACGAGCCGCGGCTGCAGCTGGTGCACCAGGCGCTGGGCACCCACACCACGGTGGCGCGGGTGCAGGGCGGCAGGCTCAAGGCCAAGCGCGAGATCCGCGTGGCCAGCCTGTTCAAGGACGCGCCGGCCGACTTCCTGCGCATGATCGTCGTGCACGAGCTGGCGCACCTGAAGGAACGCGAGCACGACAAGGCCTTCTACGCCCTGTGCTGCCACATGGAGCCGGCCTACCACCAGCTGGAGTTCGACACCCGGCTTTGGCTGACGGCGCTGGCGCTGGAGTGAGGCCCGGCGGCAGCCGGCCCGGTGATTCTCAGGCCGGCTTCTTGTAGCCGCCCTCGATCCAGGCCTCGGCGCTGGCGACGTTGAGCTTGAAGTTCGGACGCACCCTGACGCGGGCGATCTCGTCGCCCCAGGCATCGGTGGCGCCCAGCCAGGCGTGCGGCTCGTCCTCGTCGGGCACGATGTCCAGCGTGATCGTCAGGCGCCCGTCCGGCAGGTTGAGCACCAGGCTCTTGTGCAGATCGGCGTGCTGCTGCTGCTCGTGGCGGCGGATCACCTCGCGCGCGGTCTTCACCAGGGTGTTGAAGGCGTTCACGTCCAGCGGCTTGGGGTTCTTCTTGTCGCGCCCCATGGTCCAGGGGCCGACCAGGGCGGGTTCGGCCTGGCCGTCGGGCGTCATGGCCACGGCCCAGCCGTCGTCGTCCTCGTTCTTGATGACGCGGGCGGTCCAGCCGTTGTCGCGCCACAGGCGGGGCTGCTTGATGGACTCGGGCTCGGCCGACGGATCGTCGGCGTGATCGGGGGGCAGGGCGCTCATGCAGGCATGGTAGTGGTGCGCCCGGTCCGGCGTACCTGCGCCAGGCCGCCCTGGGCTACCCTGGCGGCCATGCACATCCTCATCCTGCAACCCCAGCCCGACGACGGGCCGGCCTACCTCGCCAGCTTCCTGCATGCGCGCGGGCTGGACTTCCAGCTGTGCAGCGTCGGCGCGGGCGACGAGGTGCCGGTCTCGGCCGCCGGGCTGGACGCCCTCGCCATGCTGGGCGGCGCCATGGGCGTGAACGACGCCCTGCCCTGGCTGGCGCGCGCCGAGGCCCTGCTGCGCGACGCCGTGGCACGTGGCGTGCCGGTGCTGGGCCATTGCCTGGGCGGGCAGATGCTGGCCAAGGCGCTGGGCGCCCGGGTGGCGCGCCACCCGCAGCCCGAGATCGGCTGGAGCCGCATCACGCCGCGCGCCGGGCCGGACCTGCCTGACGCCGAGCGTGCGCTGGTGCAGGCCTGGCTGGGTGATGCGCCCGAGCTGGCGGTCTACCAGTGGCACCAGGACAGCTTCGCCTTGCCGGCCGGCGCCACCCTGCTGGCCGGCAACGCGGTGTGCGCGCACCAGGCCTACGCCATCGGGCCGCACCTGGGCATGCAGTTCCATGTCGAGGTCGACGCCGCCAAGCTCGACCTGTGGTGCGGCGAGGCCGAGACGCTGGGCGCCGGGCTGGGCGCCTGGCCGGGTGTGCAGGACGCCGCCACCATGCGCGCCGACAGCGCGCGCCTGCTGGCCGGCAGCCAGCGTCTGGCCGGGCGCATCTACGCGCGCTGGCTGGCGCTGGCGCAGGCACCCCGTGCCGGGCCGATCGCCGCGCAGGTCGACCTCAGCCCCGATCTCAGACCCGCGCCGCCAGGGCGCGCGTGAGCTCGCCGGCCGGCACGGAGCGGCAGCCGCTGGCGTTCTGGCCACACCACAGCGGCGAGTAGTCGCCACTGCCGCGCGCCTCGGCCGCCGCGCGCAGGGGCGCGAGCGCGGCGCTGGCGAGCGGAAAGGCCGGCGCGGCCGGGTGCAGCGGGCCGAGCTCGCGCATCAGCCGGTTGACGATGCCGCGCGCCGGGCGACCGCTGAACAGCGTGGTGAGCTGCGTGTGCGCCGCCGCCGGGCTGGCCAGGGCAGCGCGGTGCACCGCGCTGGTGGTCGCCTCGGGGCACAGCAGGTAGGCGCTGCCCACCTGCACGGCGCTGGCGCCCAGGGCCAGGGCCGCGGCCACGCCGGCCGCGTCGGCGATGCCGCCGGCCGCGATCACCGGCACGTGCAGGCCGCGCACCAGCTGCGGCAGCAGGGCGAAGGTGCCGGCCTGGCGCGTGAGGTCGCTGCTGAGGAAATGGCCGCGGTGGCCGCCGGCCTCCAGCCCCTGGGCAATGACGGCGTCCACGCCGCGCGCCTGCAGCCAGCGGCCTTCCTCCAGCGTCGTGGCGCTGCTCAGGATGCGCGCCCCCCAGCTGCGCAGGCGCGCCAGCAGCGCCGGCTCGGGCAGGCCGAAGTGGAAGCTCACGACGGGCGGGCGCAGTTCGTCCAGCAGCTCGGCCGCGGCGGCGTCGAAGGGTGCGCGCAGCGGCGCGGTCACGCCGGCGGCCGGGTCCAGGCCCAGTTCGGCGTAGTGCGGCGCCAGCAGCTGGCGCCAGGCCAGCTCGCGCGGCACATCCGGCTGCGGCAGCTGGTGGCAGAAGTAGTTGAGGTTGAACGGCCGCGTGCTGCCCTCGCCCAGGCCGGCGCGGATGGCGGCCACCGCCTCGCGCTGCTGCGCCAGGCTGAGCATGGCGCAGGGCAGCGAGCCCATGCCACCGGCCTCGCACACCGCCAGCGCCAGGGCGGCACCCTGCACGCCGGCCATGGGCGCCTGGATGACGGGTAGCTGCAGGCCGAAGAGTTGCGAGGCTGTGGACATGGCGGAGTGGGTCGGGAGAGGTCGCCGGGATTGTGGCTGCAGGTGGCCAGGCCCGGCCGCATCGCCATGTCAGCGCGTGCATAGGCCGAAAGTCATGGCCAGCATCGAGTCACAAAGTGACACCCCCTTATTCTCGGAATCACCTTGCGATTTTGAGGTTATTGCGCAAAATCTCCGGCCTGTCCGACATCAGCAAAAAGGAGCAGAACATGCAAAGACGACACATGGTCCAGGGCGCGGGAGCGATGGCCCTGGCTGGTCTGGCCACCCAGGTGCTGGCGCAGTCCTCGGCACCGGCCGACCCGCACGCCCATCACCATCACGGCGGTGGCAAGGCTTCCGCACTCACGACCGCGGCGGCCGACTGCGTCACCAAGGGCGAGGCCTGCCTGGCGCACTGCCTGGTGCTGCTGGGCAACGGCGAGAAGGAGATGGCCAGCTGCGCCCGCTCCGTCAACCAGCTGCTGGCCATCTGCGGCGCGCTGCACAAGGTGTCCGCGCAGGACGGCAGCCAGCTCAAGGCGCTGGCCAGGCTCTCGGCCGCCGTGTGCGAGGAGTGCGAGAAGGAGTGCCGCAAGCACGAGAAGAAACACGCCGAGTGCAAGGCCTGCGCAGACTCCTGCGCCGAGTGCCTGAAGCAGTGCAAGGCGGCGACGACCTGAGCTGGCCAGCGCGGCGACGGCCAACCGTGCACGCGAGCACATCCGCTCACGCCCCGTGCCGCCCCATGGCGCCGGCACGGATCACCTCGCGCCGCTGCGCCGTGTGTGCGCTGGCCGTGGTCACCGCCCTGGCCGGATGGCACCGGTCGGTCTATCCGGAAGCGGCTGCAGCCGCCGCCACCACGCCGGACGACGAGCTGTGCAGCACGCCGGCCGCCGACGGCGCACCCGACCATGCCGCGCACCATGAGCAACTGGTGCGCGAGGCGCGCCAGCTGCTGCAGGCCGGCCTGCTGCACTGCCTGTCCTGCGATCACGAGCCGATCGCAAGGCAGCCACAGCCGTCGCGCCTGCCCCTGCTGGCGCATGAGCTGCCGTTCGAGTTCCTGGCATCACGCGCTGCACAGCTGCCGCGCGTCGGCAGCCCCGCCCGGCGCCTGCCTGGCAGAGCCTGACCCCACCCCTGCCCCACCGGAGCGCGCCTGCGCGCCCGGCGGCGTGACGATCAGTGCTGGTGTCCGGCGTGGGCGCCGTGGTCGTGCGCGGCGTGGGCGCTGTGATCGGCGGCAGGTGCGCCATCGCGCGGCTGCTGCACCCAGACCTCCACCTCGCGCTCGCCGCCCTTCTCGAAGTTCAGGGTCAGCTTGAACTTGTCGCCCGCCTTGAGCGGCTGCTTCAGGCCCAGCAGCATCAGGTGAGTGCCGTCGCCGCCGTGGCGCAACTGCAGCTTGCTGCCGGGCGGCAGTTCGAGCGCGTCGAGCGCACGCATGCGCATGACGCCATCACTCGTCTCGCTGCGGTGGATCTCCACGCTGTCGGCCACCGGGGTGCGTGCACCGACGAGGCGGTCGGCCTGCTTGCCCTGGTTCTCGAGCGAGCGGAAATACACGCCACCGACGCGTGCCTGCGGCGGCGTGGGCGTGGCGTAGGGGTGTTCGATGCGCACCGTGCCGGCCTGGGCACCGTGGGCGTGGACGTCGGCGCCGGCCAGCAGCAAGGTGTTGGCCGCCATCAGCCAGGTGGCGGCCAGCAGGGCGCGAACGGTGGAGCCGGTACGGTGCGCCAGGGCGGAACGCAGGGTGGTCAGGGGCAGGGTGCGCGTCATGGGGTGAACTCCAGGTGTCGAGGATGAGGAACAGGACAGGTCGGGAAACAGCAAGGTGCGGCGATCGGGCAGCCGCCGGATCGGGGTCAGGGCAGCTCAGTCAGCCAGGTGGCGCACGCCGAGGTCGGCGGGGTGCAGCCAGGCAGGCTGCAGGTCGACGGATGCTCGCAGGGCCGGACGCCAGCCACCTTCCACGGCAATTGCGGACTGGGTGGACGCGGACCTGGAACGGTCGCTGCGCCGGCGCGGCTGCGGGTGGCAGCCGACGGCCTCAGCGCGCGGCGCTGATCAGGCGCTGGTCGGAGGAGCGCGCGGCTGGGCCGGGTGCCGGGCCGTACGGCCAGATGGGCAGGCCGTGGTGCCACCAGGCGGCGGCTGAGTGGGTGCGTCGGCCAGCAGCAGGCCGAGCCGGGGTCGCGGCGACGGCGCCAGGGCGACCACCGCGATCAGGCAGGCAGCGCAATGCTGCAGGTGGGCCGCGGCATGGGCCGGGCTGCCGGGCTCGGGCGCGCCGGCGCTGGTCGCGCTCCAGCCACTGCCTGCGGGCGCGCAGATCTCGCCAGCCGGATCGGCCCAGGCGCTCCCGCCATGCCCGGTCGCCGCCGACCAGGCGTGCGTGAGCGTGGGCAGGCAGGCCAGCGTGAGCATGACCAGCAGCGCGATCCAGGCACGCAACCGCAGGCTCATGCGCAGGCGCAGACCGTGGGGGCGGGTGGACGTGGATGCGGCGGAGTGACTCACCAATCCAGTGTAGAAGCTGGACCACAGCGCGTGCACCAGCGCAGCGCACGCCGGGCCCGTCATGCACACGCGCCCGGCGGGATCGTGCAGGAAGTCGAGCCCCGGTCGTCGCGGGATGGCAACAGGTCCCGCCCCACGACCTAGACGGACAGCTCAGCGCCCGCTCGTGCCCACCATCTGCTTCATGATCTCGCGGCCGATGGCGGCCAGCGGCAGACTCCTGTCGACCGCGCCACGCTTGACCGCCTCCTTGGGCATGCCGTAGACGACGCAGCTGTCCTCGTCCTGCGCCACGGTCTGGGCGCCGGCGGCATGCATCTCCAGCAGACCGGCGGCGCCGTCGTCGCCCATGCCGGTCATGATGACGCCCAGGGCGTTGGCGCCCGCGGCCTTGGCGACCGAGCGGAACAACACGTCGACCGAGGGCCGGTGGCGGTTGACCAGCGGGCCGTCGAGCACCTCGACGTGGTACTGCGCACCGGCGCGGCGCAGCAGCATGTGGCGCCCGCCCGGCGCGATGAGCGCCCGGCCGGGCACGACGCGGTCGCCGTTGGCGGCCTCCTTGACAGAGAGCTCGCACAGTCCGTCCAGGCGGCGGGCGAACTCGGCCGTGAAGTGCTCGGGCATGTGCTGCACGATCACGATGCCGGGCGAGAGGCGCGGCAGGCTGGTCAGCACCAGCTCCAGCGCCTGCGTGCCGCCGGTCGAGGTGCCCAGCGCGACCACACGTTCGGTGGTCTGCAGCATGGCGCCGCGGTTGGCGTCGTGTGCACCGGCGGCGGGCAGCACGGCGTCGGCGCTGAGCTTGTCGACCACCGGCAGGCGCCTGACGTTGGCGCGCGCCGCCGCCTTCACGGTGGCCACCATCTCGCGCGCCGCGCCGGCGAGGAAGTCCTTCAGCCCGATGCGCGGCTTGGTGATGATGCTCACCGCCCCGGCGGCCAGCGCGGCCAGCGAGGTCTGCGTGCCCGC
>JBJOKY010000472.1:0-3328 GCA_046045865.1 Pseudomonadota bacterium
CATCACCGGCACGAACGAAGGCGCGGAAGGCATCCCGCGCGCGCCGCGCACCCTGATCGAGACCACGCGCAACTTCCGCGATTCGGCCATCGCCCGCGATTTCCTCGGCGACACCTTCGTCGACCACTTCGCCGCCACCCGCGAATGGGAATGGCGCCAGTGGCTCGACGGCGTGACCGACTGGGAGCTCAAGCGCTACTTCGAGATCATCTGAATCAGTCCAACACCCCATCATGAGCATCACCCGCTTCTCCTTCCCCACCCCCATCCATTTCGGCGCCGGTGCGCGCAGGCTGGTCGGCCCGCACCTGCTGGAGCAAGGCCTCAAGCGCCCGCTCATCGTCACCGACCGCGCGCTGGCTGCGCTGCCGCTGGTGGGCGAGTTCCGCTCGCACCTGGCGGGTCTTGATGTCGCCGTGTTCGAGGGCGTCTACGGCAACCCGACTGCCGCGCAGGTCATGGCCGGGGCGGCCGCGTACAAGGCACACGACGCCGACTGCGTCATCGGCTTGGGCGGCGGCGCCGCGCTGGACGTGGCCAAGGTCGTCGCACTCATGGCCGTGCACGAGGGCGACGTGATCGACTACGTGTGGGACCAGCCTGGCTGCAAGCCCATCACCAACGAGCTGCCGTACTTCGTGGCGCTGCCCACCACGGCCGGCACGGGCTCGGAGGTCGGCCGCTCCTCGGTCGTGGCCGAGAACGACAGCCATGTGAAACGCGCCGTCTTCAGCCCCAAGCTGCTGGCCCGGGCGGTGTTCGCCGACCCCGAACTCACGCTCGCCCTGCCGCCGGCCATCACGGCGGCCACGGGCATCGACGCGCTCACCCACAACATCGAGAGCTACCTCTCGCCCGCCTGGCACCCGCTGTGCGACGGCATCGCGCTCGAAGGCCTGCGCATCGGCGCCCGCGCCCTGGCCACGGCGGTGCGCGAGCCCGGCAACCTGCAGGCGCGTGCCGACATGCTGATGAGCTCCATGATGGGCGCCATCGCCTTCCAGAAGGACCTGGGCTCGGTGCACGCCTGCGCCCACGCCCTTGGCGCGGTGAACGACCTGCACCACGGCCTGGCCAACGCGCTCATGATCGACACCGTGCTGGCCTGGAACTTCGAGGCCGTGCCGGGCAAGTTCGACGAGCTGGCCCACGCGGCCGGCCTGGCCGGTGGCGGCGCCGCGGTCGTGCCCTGGCTGAAGGCGCTCAAGGCCGACATCGGCATCAGCGGCGGCCTGGCCGCACGCGGCGTGACGACGGCGCACCTGCCGCGCCTGGTCGCCCTGGCGGCCAAGGACTTCGCCGGCGCCACCAACCCGCGCCCGGCCGGCGAGGCCGACTACGAGCGGCTCTTCCTGGCCGCGCTGTGAGGAGCGGCTGGCCATGAGTGACCTCCAGCGCGACAACTCCCGTCCCCTGCTCATCGGCGTGTCCGCACGCATCCACTACCCCGAGGTGATCAACGCCACCTTCGGCGCTGCCCTGGGCGGGGTCTACACCAAGACGCTGCATTACCTGGAGCAGTCGGTGGCGCACTGGGTGCTCTCCGGCCACGCCATGGCGGTGATGGTGCCTGCGGTGACGGCCGACAGCCTCATCACGCGCAGCGAGCTCAACCTCGACCACTACGCCCAGGCGCTGGACGGCCTGGTGCTGCAGGGCGGCAACGACGTCGCGCCCGAGAACTATGGCGAGGCGCCCATGCAGCCGGCCTGGCGCGGCGACGCCGTGCGCGACCGCTACGAGACCGAGCTGGTGCGCGCCTTCATCGCCGCCGGCAAGCCGGTGTTCGGCGTGTGCCGCGGCCTGCAGCTGCTCAACGTCATGCACGGCGGCACGCTGCTGCAGGACATCCCCACCCAGCGCCCCGAGGCCCTGGTGCACCGCGAGGCCGACAAGTACGAGCGCCACTACCACGCGGTCGAGTTCGTGCCCGGCACGCGCCTGGCCGGGCTCTACCCCGGCGTGGCCAGCGCCACCACCAACAGCATCCACCACCAGGGCATCAAGGACCTGGCGCCCGGCTTCGTGGTCGAGGCACGCTGCCCCGACGACGGTTTGGTCGAGGCCATCCGCTCCACCGGCACGTCCTACGTCGCCGCCGTGCAGTGGCACCCCGAGTTCCACGCCGAACACACGGCCGCGGCCGACCCGCACGCACCCGCCACGCTGGACGACCGCCCCATGCTGCAGGACTTCCTGGCTGCCTGCCGGGCCGCCCGTGCCGACCGCACGACAGGCGCCGCCGCCTGAGTGCCGTTGGCACGCGCATCGTCGACCGCGTCTCAGTCAGCCCCCAAACCCTCCGTCCCCGCCATGCCCACCCTTGCCATCCACAACCCCGCCACCGGCGCCCTGATCACCGAGCTGCCGGCCGATGACGCCGCCAGCGTCGCCGCGAAATACGCTGCCGCACGCGCCGCGCAGTCCGCCTGGCGCCAGGTGCCGCTGGCCGAACGGCGCCTGTGCATCGAGCGTTTCGCCGCCGCCGTGAAGGACCAGATCGAGGTGCTGGCCGCCACGCTCACCAGCGAGATGGGCAAGCCGCTGCAGCAGGCGCGCAACGAGCTGAACGGCCTGCTGGGCCGCATCGCGTTCTTCCTCACGGCTTGGCCGGGCTGCGTGGCCGACGAGACCGTGTTCGACGAAGGCGGCATGACGGAGGTGATCGGCCATGACCCGCTGGGCGTGATCGCCAACATCTCGGCCTGGAACTACCCCTGGTTCGTCGGCGGCAACGTGTTCGTGCCCGCGCTGCTGACCGGCAACGCCGTGCTCTACAAGCCCAGCGAACACGCCACGCTGACCGGGCAGCACATGGAACGCCTGCTCCGCGAGGCCGGCGTGCCCGCCGGCGTGTTCACCTGCCTGGTCGGCGCCGGCGAGGTCGGCCGCGCGCTGCTGGCGCAGCAGGTGGACGGCGTGTTCTTCACCGGTTCACACGCCACCGGCGTGGCCATCGCGCAGACCATGGCGCCGCGCCTGGTCAGGCTGCAGCTGGAGCTGGGCGGCAAGGACCCGAGCTATGTCTGCGACGACGCCGACCCCGTGGCCGCCGCCGCCAGCCTGGCCGACGGCGCCATGTACAACACGGGCCAGAGCTGCTGCTCGGTCGAACGCATCTATGTGCACGAGGCGGTGCACGACGCCTTCGTCGCCGCCTTCCTGAAGGAAGTGGCCGGCTTCAAGCTCGGCGACCCGACGGCGGATGGCAACTACATCGGCCCGCTCACCCGCGCCGAAATCGTGAACGCGTGCGACGCCAGTTCGGTCTCGAGCGCATGGTGGAGGAAACGCTTTCCGTGTACGCCGCCGTGCGCGCCGAGCGTGC
>JBJOKY010000013.1:0-24640 GCA_046045865.1 Pseudomonadota bacterium
AGGCCGTGGCCAGGGCGCGCAAGCAGGGCTATGCCATCACCACCGAGACTTATGCACCGGGGCTCAACGCCATCTCCACCGCCATCATGGTGCCGGGGCGGGGCGCGGTGGGCGTGCTGGCGATCTCGGGCCCGGCGGTGCGCCTGACCGAGGCCAAGATGCTGCAGTGGTCGGGCGAGCTGCTCGCCGCCGCGGCCGACCTGGGCAGCGTGAGCGTGGCCTCGCCGCTGCTGCAGCGCGCCTGGGTGCCCGCAGCGGGTGCGGCGGCGCCGGGCGGGTCCGCACCCGCCGCGGCGCCCGTCCAGGTGCCCAAGTCCGCCCCCGGGACGCCCCTGAAGATCGCCCCCAAGACCACCCCCCGGGCCGCGACCGCCCGCCACAAGCCCACGCCGCCATGAGCCTGGCTGCCCGCCCCGCTACCGTCCAGCACTGCGACCTGCTGGTCATCGGCTCGGGTGCCGGCGGGCTGGGCGCGGCGGTCACGGCCGCCTACCTGGGCCTGCAGGTGCTGCTGGTCGAGAAGACCGGACAGTTCGGCGGCACGACCGCGTGGTCGGGCGGCTGGCTGTGGGTGCCACACAACCCGCTGGCGCGCGCCGCCGGCATCACCGAGGATCCTGACGGCCCGCGCACCTATCTGCGCCACATCCTGGGTGCGCGCCACGACACCCGGCGCGTCGAGGCCTATCTGGCGCATGCGCCGGCCATGGTGCAGTTCCACCTCGACCACACGGCGCTGAAGTTCGTCGACGGCAACACCGTGGCCGATTTCCACGGCCGCGTGCCCGGCGCACGCACCGGCGGGCGCTCGGTCTGCGCCGCGCCCTTCGATGCCGCACGGCTGGGCCCGCTGCTGCTCGGCCAGCTCAGGCCGCCGCGCGACATCCTGAGCTGGCTGGGCATGAGCATCGGCGGCGACCTGCGCCACTTCATGCGCGCCAACCGCGCGCTGGACTCCTTCAGCTACGTGGCGCGGCGCGTGCTGCGCCACGGCCTGGACCTGCTCACCCACGGCCAGGGCCGGCTGCGCCTGGGCGGCAACGCCCTGGTGGCCGCGCTGCTGGCCAGCGCGCGCGAGCTGGGCGTGGACCTGCGCGTGTCGCACGCCGCGCGCGAGCTGCTGGCCGAGCCAGACGGCCAGGGCAGCCGGCGCGTCAGCGGCGCGCTGCTGGACACGCCGCAGGGCCGCCTCACGGTACACGCGCGCCGCGGCGTGGTGCTGGCCTGCGGCGGCTTTCCACACGACCCGGCGCGCCTGGCCAGCCTGGTGCCGCACGCGCCCACGGGGCGCGAGCACTGGTCGGCCGCGCCCGCCGGCAACACCGGCGACGGCCTGCGCCTGGGCGAGGCCGCCGGCGCGCGGGTCGACACCCGCCTGGCCGACGCGGGGGCCTGGGCGCCGGTCTCGCTCGTGCCGCACAAGGGCGCGGCTGCCGGCGCCGGCGAGGTCGGCCCGGCCGCCTTTCCCCACCTGGCCGAACGCGGCAAGCCCGGGCTGATCGCGGTCGACACCGACGGCCGGCGCTTTGCCGACGAGGCCGGCAACTACCACAGCCTGATGCGCGGCCTGTTCAGGCAGCAGGGCCACGCCGTGGCGCCGGGCCGGCCGCAGGCCTGGCTGATCTGCGACCACCGCTTCCAGCGCCGCTACGGCCTGGGCCACAGCAAGCCCCGGCCCTTCCCGCTCGCGCCCTGGCTGCACAGCGGCTACCTGCAACGCGCCGACAGCCTGGCCGGCCTGGCGCGGCGCTGCGGCATCGACCCGGCCGGCCTGTGCGCCACGGTCGCCGCCTACAACCACCACGCCGCGCAGGGGCAGGACCCTCAGTTCGGCCGCGGCGACACACCCTACGACCGCATGCAGGGCGACCCCGAACACGCCGGGCCCAACCCCTGCGTCGCGCCGATCGTGCGGGCACCCTACTACGCCGTGCGCGTCGTGCCCGGCAGCCTGGGCACCTTCGCCGGCCTGGCGGGCGACGAACACGCCCGCGTGCTCGACGCCCACGGCCTGCCCATCCCCGGCCTGTACGCCGCGGGCAACGACCTGGCCAGCGTGATGGCCGGTGAATACCCCAGCGGCGGCATCACCCTGGGCCCGGCGCTGACCTGGGGCTGGGTGCTGGCCCACCACGCCGCCGGCCGGCCGCTGGCCATGCCGGCGCCCGATGCCGCACAGGCCGGGCCCGAGCCGGGCAGCTGAGCCCGACGCTTGACAGGCGCGCCCGGCCGCTCCACCGTCGGGCACCGACGGCACGCCCGGCCCCATCCCGCACGGAGCACCCCATGACCAGCCCGATCTTGACCACGCCCCCCCGCCCCTACTCGCTCGCCCAGCTCATGGCCCTGCCCTACCACCCGGCGCAGATGGTGCGGCTGGCGGCGGCCACCGGCTGCGCCGCCGCGGGCGTGCGCCTGCTGCCCACCACGCCGGGTGGCCTGGCGCACGACCTGATGCACGACGCCGCGCTGCTGCGCGAGGCCCTGGCCGCCATCCGCGACACCGGTGTCGGCATCCTCGACCTCGAGGTGGTGCGCCTGAATGCCGGGTACCGGCCGGACGACTACCTGGCCTTCCTCGAGGTCGGCCAGCAGCTCGGCGCGCGCCATGTGCTGGTGGCCGGCGACGACCCCGACGAGGCCCGCCTGACCGCCAGCTACGCCAGCTTGTGCGAACTGGCCGCGCGCCACGACCTGAGCGCCGACCTGGAGTTCATGCCCTGGACGGCGGTGGCCAACCTGGGCAGCGCGCAGCGCATCGTCGCAGCGGCCGACCAGCCCAATGCGGCGGTGCTGGTCGACGCGCTGCATTTCGGCCGTTCGGCCAGCCGGCTGGGCGAGCTGGCGGGCTGGCCGCGCAGCCGCCTGAACTACGCCCAGATCTGCGACGGCCGGGTGCCCGCGCCGCTGGACAGCGCCAGCCTGATCCACGACGCACGCTGCGAGCGCCTGCTGCCCGGCGAGGGCGGCATCGACCTGGTCAGCCTGTTCGCCTGCCTGCCGGCCGACCTCACCATCAGCATCGAGGTGCCCAGCGACAGCCACGCCCCGGCCATGGGCTACACCGCCTGGGCCCGGCAGGCTGTGACCGCCACCGACGCCGTGCTTGCCCGCGCCGCGGCCCTGCGCGCCCAGCTGCCCGCGCCCGACGACACCGCTGCCGGCGCCGGTGCCTGACGCCCGCCCGGCGGTACCGACCCGCACCACCCAGCCTGCACGGCCGGGCGCCGTGTCCGCCCGCCGCACAGCTGGCGGCACTGCGCACCGGTCGTATGCAGGCCACCCCTAGCGCCGCACGGTCTCGATCACGGAGAACTCGTGCCGCGTCGCGACGACCTTGACGATGTCGAAGCCGGCCGGGACCAGCAGGGCAGCGAACTCGTTCAACGAGCGCTCGCGCCCGCCCAGTCCGGCCAGCATGTTGAGGTCGGTGCGGGCCAGGGCCTGGTCATGACGGCCGGGCCTGAGCCTGCCCCGGCGCACGCGCTCCACCAGCAGCAGGCGGGCCTGGCGTGGCGCGGCCGCGGCGCAGTGCGCCAGCAGGCGGGCGCAGGCCGCGTCGTCCCAGTTGTGCAGGATGCTCTTGAGCAGGTAACGATCGGCGCCGGCCGGGACATGGGCAAAGAAATCACCCGCGACGAAGCGGGCCCGTGCGCCCAGTGCGTGGCGCTCGAAGAGCTGCTGCGCGCCCGCGCCGGCGTCGGCCCGGTCCAGCACCGTGAGCTGCAGCCGGGCATGGGCGGTGGCCACCGCGACGCCGAGTGTGCCGATGCCGCCACCCACGTCCACCAGGGTGCGAGCGTCGCGCCAGGTCTCCAGCTGCGCCACGTCCTGGGTGATCAGGGCGGTCATGGCCTGCATGGCGTCGTGGAACAGCGTGGCGGCCTCGGGCTGGCCGTCCAGGAAGGCGTAGTGCGCCGCACCGCCCTGGCGCGCACGCGCGCTGTGACCGCTGCGCACGCTGTAGGCCAGCTCGCCCCACATCGGCCACAGCGGGCCGCCCCACCACAGTGCCATGGCGCGCAGGCTGGACGCGCCGTCGGCGGGGTTGCGGCACAGGGTCTGCCCCGCCTCGGTCAGCTCGAAGCGCCCGGTGCGGGACTCGCGGCAGACCTGCAGGGTGCACAGGGCGCGCAGCAGGCGCTGCAGGCCGTCGGTGGTGCAGCCGCAGGCGGGCGCCAGGTCCGCCGCGGTGCAGGCGCCGCCGGCGAGCCGGTCCGGCAGGTCGAGCAGCACGGCGCTGTGCAAGGCCTGGGTGCGCCAGCAGGCGGTGATGTGCTGCACCAGCTGCTGGCGGGCGCGCGTCGGCCGCGCGGCGGCAGGGCGGGCGCCGGTGGATGGGGCAGGCGCCGTCATGCCGTCATTCCTGCGGGATGTCGTGGTCACGGATGAACTGGCGCCAGGCCGTGGTGGCCGACTCGATCGCCGCGCCCAGCTGCTGCGGCGTGCCGCCACTGACGCGCAGCCCCTGGGCCTCCAGCGAGGCGCGCACGGTCGGGTCCGCCAGCGCGCGGTTGACCGCCTGGGCCAGGTGGGCCGCCACCTCGGGCGGCGTGCCCGGCGGGGCGACCAGGCCGTTCCAGGTCTGCAGTGTGTCGGTCGCGATGCCGGCGTCGGCGAGCGAGGGCACGCCGGGCACGATCTCGGCACGGTCGGGCAGGGTGGCCAGCAGGCGCAGCTTGCCGCTCTTCACATGCGGCAGGGCCGGCGCCAGCGGACCGATGTTGAACTGCAGCTCGCCGCTGATCAGGTCGGGCATCAGCTGCGCACCGCCCTTGTAGGGCACGCGCACCGCCTTGAGCCCCGCTGCGCGCAGGTAGTGCAAGGTCACCATGTATTCGCTCAGCACGCCGGTGCCGTAGCTGAGCTGGTCGGGGTGGCTCTTGAGGTGGGCGGTCAGTTCGGCCACCGTGCTGGCCGGCACCTTGGGGTTGACGACCACGCCGTAGACCAGGTTGACCACCGGCGCCACCGGCACGAAGTCGGCCAGCGACTTGATGGGTGGCGACTTCACCAGCATGGGCATGCCGGCCATGGAGGACTGGGCCCACAGCAGGGTCTGGCCATCGGCCGGGGCATTCAGCACCGCCTGCACGGCCGGCACGCCGTTGCCGCCGGGCTTGTTCTCCACCAGCACCTGGCGGCCCTGGGCCTTGGCGAGCGACTGGCCGATCAGCCGCGCCGCCGTGTCCGAGGCGCCGCCGGCGGGCGTGGCGACGATGATCCTGAGCGGCGCGCCGGACGACGCCGGCGCCGGCTGGGCCTGCGCCGGCTGCAGGCCCAGCGGCCCAAGGGCGGTGGTGGCCAGGGTGGCGAGCAGGACGTGGCGTCTGGTCGGGTGGTGCTGCATGGCGGGCTCCCTGAATGTGTTGCGGCAGGTGTTGCGGTAGCCTCAATGTAGGCAGGCCGGGCGGCGCGAGTAAGCCGCCGCCGGCTGCAACCGGCGTTAACCTTTGGTTGCGGGCCCGGGCGCGAGCAGGTGATGGAAGGGCGGCGTGATGGACAAGCTCAAGGCACTCGAATACTTCGTCGCCGCGGTCGAGGAAGGCAGCTTCGCCCGCGCGGCGCAGCGCCTGGAGATCAGCGTGCCGGCGGTGCAGAAGCTGGTGGGTGCGCTGGAGACCCGCCTGGGCCTGGTGCTGCTGGAGCGCGGCGCGCGCGGCGTGCGCCTCACGCCCAGCGGCCGCGAATACCTCGACCGCTGCCGCGCGCTGCTGGCCGAGGTGGAGGAACTGGGCCAGGCCGAGCGGCGCATGCAGGGCGTGGGCGAGCGCCCCAGCGGCAAGCTGGCGGTGGCCGCCCATCCGCAGCTGGCCCACCATGTGCTGCTGCCGGCGCTGCCGCGCTTCCATGCGCTCTACCCCGACATCGAGATCGACTTCCGCGCCGTCAACCGCATCGGCGACGTCGACGCCCAGAGCGCCGACGTGCTGCTGCTGCACGGCTGGCCCGAGGTGCCGCCAGACTACGTGCAGCGCAAGCTGGGCGGTGCGCGCAGCCTCATCATGGCCGCCCCCGGGCACTGGGCCGTGCACGGCGTGCCGCAGCATCCGTCCGCGCTGTCGGACTACACCTGCCTGCTCATGCGCAACCCGGCCGGCATCCTGCTGGACCTGTGGGAGTTCCGGCGCGGCGACGAGTCCGTGCAGGTGCGGGTGAGCGGCTGGCTGTCCAGCAACGCCCGCGAGGCCACGCTCGACCTGGTGCTGGGCGGTCACGGCGTGGGCCGCTTCACCGAGCTCACCACCCGCGACCATGTGCAGACCGGTCGGCTGGTGCCTGTGCTGCGCGACTGGGAGGTGCAGGGCGGCCCGCCAGTCAACCTGCTGTTCAAGGGCAGCGCCCGGCGCACACCGCGCCTGCGCGCCTTCGTCGACTTCGCGCTGGCCTGCCTGCGCGACCTGGGCGTGCGGGGCGAGGGCGACGCGGGTCAGCCGCCCGCCGGCGAGCGCCCGGCCTGGCATGTGCGCGGCTACGGGCGCGCCTCGGCCACGGTGCGGGCGCGCGGCTGAGGGCCAGGCCGGCTACTGCTCGCCCCGCCGGCCACGGACCTGCCGGCGCCGGTCCTGGCGGATCTTCCGGGCCGGCCGGACGCCGTGCGGCTCAGGCACACTCCCGCCCTCGCCTGCCGCCCGCCCCATCCTTCGTCCCGCGCCGCTGCGCGCCCTGGCCGTGCCCCAGCTCATCCTTGCGCCCATGGAGGGCCTGCTCGACTTCGCCCTGCGCGACGTGCTCACCCGCCTGGGCGGCGAGCACGGCCAGGGCGGCGTCTCGCTGTGCGTGTCGGAGTTCATCCGCGTCACCGACTCGGTGCTGCCCGACCGGGTGTTCCACCGCATCGTGCCCGAGCTGGCGCACGCCAGCCGAACGCGCTCGGGCGTGCCGGTGCGCCCGCAGCTGCTGGGCTCGGACCCCGGCGTGCTGGCCGACAACGCCGCGCAGCTCGCCACCCTGGGCCCGGCCGGCATCGACCTGAACTTCGGCTGCCCGGCCAAGGTGGTGAACCGCCACGGCGGCGGTGCGGCGCTGCTGCAGGAGCCCGAACTGCTGCATCGCATCGTCGCAGCGGTGCGCCGAGCCGTGCCCGCGCCCATGGTGGTGTCGGCCAAGATGCGCCTGGGCTACGACGACGACGCCCGCGCCGAGGACTGCGCACGCGCCATCGCCGCCGCCGGCGCCGACAGCCTGGTGGTGCACGCGCGCACCAAGGCGCACGGCTACCGGCCGCCGGCCTACTGGGAACGCATCGCCGACGTGTGCGCCGCGGTCGACATCCCGGTGGTTGCCAACGGCGAGATCTGGTCGGTCGAGGACGCGCGCCGCTGCGTCGCCGCCTCGGGCTGCAGCCACCTGATGCTGGGCCGCGGCATGGTGGCCGACCCCGGCCTGGCGCTGGCCATCCTGGCCGACCGCGACCGCGCCGCCGGCGCGCCGCTGCCGGGCTGGGTCGAGCTTGCGCCGCTGCTGCGCCTGTTCTGGCAGATCAACACCGGCCACATCGACCCGCGCGCCCGGGCCGGACGCATGAAGCAGTGGCTCAACTACCTGCGCCGGCGCCACCCCGAGGCCGAGCGGGCCTACCAGCAACTGCGCACGGTGAGCGACTCGCGCGTCATGGCCGAGTGGCTGGACACCCGGCTCGCACCCGCCAGCGCCGCGGCGCACGACCCGGGTCGGCCCGCACCGGCCGGGGCGCATGCCTGCGACCCGGCCTGCGCCTGAAAGCGGCACCAACACGCCCCGAGTTGATGCAAACACATGTCCGTGTCAGCGACCAGGGGCCTGCCCTGAACAACAATGCAGCCCTGCGCTTGCGCAGGCCCGGGCACGGGCGACACTTCGCCATGCCCGCAACCATGACACAAACCACGCCCGGCTGTTGCTGCCGGTCCACGCCGGACGTGCCCAGCGCGCGCTCCGTGCGCAGACCGGCCAGCCGGGTCCGACCTGGCGAACGAGAGCTATGAAACGACTGGATGACTTCCGCCTGCAGATGGGCCGGCACGAACTGGTGCCCATCATGATCGGCGGCATGGGGGTGGACATCTCGTCGTCCGACCTGGCACTGGAGGCGGCACGCCTGGGCGGCATCGGCCACATCTCCGACGCCATGGTCAAGACCGTGACCGACCGGCGCTACAAGACCAAGTACGTCAAGGCCAAGCAGGCCCAGTACCGCCACACGGTCGACCAGATGGACAAGTCCGAGGTGCAGTTCAACCTCGAGCATCTGGCCGAGGCGACCAGGCTGCACGTCGAGAAGACGCTCACCCGCAAGCAGGGCAACGGGCTGATCTTCATCAATTGCATGGAAAAGCTCACCATGAACGCGCCCAGGGAGACGCTCAAGGTGCGCATGAGTGCGGCGATGGACGCGGGCATCGACGGCATCACCCTGGCCGCCGGCCTGCACCTGGGCAGCCTGGCGCTGGTGGAGGACCACCCGCGCTTCCGCGACGTCAAGTTCGGCATCATCGTGTCCAGCCTGCGCGCGCTGCAGCTCTTCCTGAAGAAGAGCGCGCGCCTGAACCGCCTGCCCGACTACATCGTGGTCGAGGGCCCGCTGGCCGGTGGTCACCTGGGCTTCGGCATGGACTGGGCGCAGTACGACCTGGCCACCATCACGACCGAGATCCTGGCCTGGATGAAGGCCGAGCAGCTCGACATCCCCGTCATCCCGGCCGGCGGCATCTTCACCGGCAGCGACGCGGTGCGTTTCCTGGAGCTGGGCGGCGCGGCCGTGCAGGTGGCCACGCGTTTCACCGTGACGAAGGAGTGCGGCCTGCCCGACCACGTCAAGCAGGAATACTTCAAGGCCAGCGAGGGTGACATCGAGGTCAACCAGATCTCGCCCACCGGCTACCCCATGCGCATGATCACGTCCAGCCCCGGCATCGGCGACGGCATCCGCCCCAACTGCGAGGCCTACGGCTACCTGCTCGACGCCAGCGGCAAGTGCGCCTACATCACGGCCTACAACCGCGAGCTGGAAGCTCACCCGGGCGAGAAGCACCTGTCGGTCAAGGACAAGACCTGCCTGTGCACCCACATGCGCAACTTCGCGATCTGGACCTGCGGCCACCTCACCTGGCGGCTGAAGGACACGACCATCCGCAAGGCCGACGGCAGCTACCAGCTGCTCACCGCCCAGCACGTGTTCCAGGACTACCAGTTCAGCACCGACAACCAGATCCGCCTGCCGGAGCCCGAAGCCGAGGTCGCGCCGGCCGAGTGAGGCGCTGCGCGCCGTCAAACGCTGCAGTCCTGCGCCGGCCCGTAGCCCCCGCCATGCTCCATGCAGATTGAAGTCGACGACCTGAGCCGCCCCGCGGTGCACGCCCTGCTGGC
Source organism: Pseudomonadota bacterium (assembly GCA_046045865.1). Taxonomy (GTDB): domain Bacteria; phylum Pseudomonadota; class Gammaproteobacteria; order Burkholderiales; family Burkholderiaceae_C; genus Sphaerotilus. The sequence goes on from JBJOKY010000013.1 coordinate 9,349, forward strand.
CGAGCATCTGCGTGACATGCACGCGCAGTCACCGCCCGGCAGCGTGCACGCGCTGGACCTCGACAGGCTGCGCACGCCCGGCATCACCTTCTGGACGGCCTGGGACAACGGTGTGCTGCTGGGCTGCGGGGCGCTCAAGCGGCTCGACGCCACGCACGCCGAGGTGAAGTCCATGCGCACGCCCGCGGCACTGCGACGGCGTGGCGCAGGGCGGGCGCTGCTGCAGCACATCCTTGACCACGCGCGCGCGCAGGGCTACCGCCGCCTGAGCCTGGAAACCGGCTCGATGGCCGCCTTCGAGCCCGCGCACCGGCTGTACGAGAGCGCCGGCTTCATGCGCAGCGGCCCCTTCGGCACTTATGCCGAGGATCCGAACAGCGTTTTCATGACGCTGGTGCTCTGAGCGGGCTGGCGGCGCCGCCCGCCACCGGATGGCGCCGCACCAGCCAGGCGTACATCAGCACCCCGAGCAGCAGCGCGCCGGCGGCGATGTCCAGCGACAGCGCGAAACCCTCGGCCGACGTGCGGCTGTGCGACAGCAGCACGGCCACCAGCGGCGGCCCGGCGATCTGGCCCAGGCCGTAGGACGCGGTAAGCAGCGCGATGTAGGACGACGCCCCCTGCGGGCGCAGCCGGCGCGCCTCCTGCATGGCGAACAGCGTGATGGCAGTGAAGGGCAGGCCCAGCAGCAGGCTGCCCAGGGCGAAGCCGGCGCGGCTGGGCAGCCAGACCGTCAGCAGCACGCCCAGCGCCTGCATGGCATAACTGGCGACCAGCAGCCAGCGGCGGTCCCAGCGCACCGGCAGGCGTGTGGTCAGCAGCGCACCGGCCGCCACGCCCAGGCCGAACACCGGCCAGAACAGGTCCAGCCAGATCGAGCCCGGCAGCGCCTGGCGCGCGATCACGGGCAGGAAGGTGGCGGTGATGATGTAGCCGAAGCCGGCCAGCCCGTAGGCCAGCGCGAACAGTGCCATGGCGCCGCGCTGCGCACCGGCCGGCGGGCCGGCCGTCTGCGCCGCGATGCTGACGGTGCCCTGCAGCCGCGGCCAGACCAGCACGGTCAGCGCCACGGCCAGCAGGCCGAACACCAGCCAGCCGGCCGCGGCGCGCCAGCCGCCGGCCACCATGGCGCTGGCCGCCAGGCCGCTGACCGTGATGCCCGCGCCCGGGCCGACGTAGATGACACCGGCCAGCGCCGGTGCGCCCAGCTGGGTCAGCCGGGCCAGGCACCAGCCCGACACGAACACGAAGACCAGCGCGCTGGCCATGCCCGCCAGCAGCCGCCAGACCGGCCAGGCCGGCGCCCAGGGCGTGGCCATGGCCAGGGTGAGCAGCACGGTGGCGACCAAGCCGGCGCGCACCGCCTGCGTGTGCACCAGCGGGCGGTCACGGCCCAGCCGGCGCCAGGCCCAGGGCTGCAGCGCACAGGCCAGCGCGCCCAGCCAGTAGCCCAGGTAGTTGGCCGTGGCCAGCCAGCTGGCAGTGGCCAGGTCGACCACGCCATCGGCCAGCATCATGGGCAGCAGCGGCGTGAAGGCGAAGCGGCCTATGCCCATGGCCACGGCCAGGCTGACCAGCCCGGCCAGGGCCACGGCGAAGGCCCCGGCGGGCACCCGCGCGGCGCTCATGCCGCACCTGCGGCCGCTAGGTACGGAATCGGGCAGGTGGCGGGGGGCAGGTCAGGGTGGCGCGGCGTCGTCATGACCGGATTGTCCGGCCTGGGCGCGCTCAGCCGGCCAGCCGGCCCAGCGCGTGGCGGGTGGCCAGGTAGGCCCAGACCATGCCCGGGCCGATGGTGATGCCCGGGCCGGGGTAGGTGCCGCCCATGATGGACTGGGCGTCGTTGCCCACCGCGTACAGGCCGGGGATGGGCGCGCCGCTGGCGCCGCCGTCCAGCACGCGCGCCTGGGCATCGGTCACCAGGCCGGTGGCCGCGCCGATGTCGCCCGGGTAGAGCCTGACGGCATAGAAGGGCGCCGTGGCGATGGGCCCGAGGTTGGGATTGCGGCCCGGCCAGGCAGCATCACCCAGGTTGCGCTGGTAGGCCGTGCGGCCGCGGCCGAAGTCGGCGTCCAGCCCGGCCAGGGCCGCCTGGTTGTGGCGCGCCACGCTGGCCTGCAGCCCGTCGGCGTGCACGCCCAGGCGCCCGGCCAGCTCGGCCAGGGTCGCGCCGGTCGTGAGGTAGCCGTCGGCCAGATAGGACGCCAGGCCCTGGCCACCCGGGCGCACCATGCCGAGGCCGTAGCGCTGCAGCGCGGCAGCGTCACACACCAGGTAGGCCGGGATGGCCGGACTGCGTGCGTGCGCGCGCTGCATGGCCAGGCCGAACAGGTGGTAGGACGAGCTCTCGTTCACGAAGCGTTCGCCCGCCTGGTTCACGGTGATCATGCCAGGCTTGGCGCGGTCCATCACGAAGTGCGGGAAGACCGCCGTGCTGCCGTCGGCGCGCTGGCGCAGCGACACCGGCGCCCAGAACGCCGGGCTGGCCGCGCCCTGGCCATGGCGCGCGCCCAGGCCCAGGGCCAGTTGCTGGGCCTGGCCGGTGTGGCCGGGCGCGCCGGGGCACCAGCTCTTGGCCACGCCGGGCAGATGGGCGGCGCGCCATTCGGGCTGGCGGTTGATGCCGCCGCTGGCCAGCACCACGCCACCGCGCACGGCCACGCGCCGCGGCGCGGCAGCGGCGTCGGGGCTGGCAGGTGCCGGGGCCAGGGTCAGGCCGTCGACCGCGCCGGCGTCGTTGCGGTGGATGGCCTGCACCTCGGAGCCCAGCAGCAGCGACACGTTGGCGCGCCCGGCGAGCGAATGCAGCAGCCGCGCCACCAGCGCATTGCCCATCACCAGGCGGGTGCCGCGCGGGTGGCTCAGGCGGTCGAGTGCATGGCGGGCCAGGATGCGCACGGCGTGGCGCAGCGAGGCCAGGCTGCGCCCCATGGCCAGCAGGTGGTTGATGTCGGTGCGGTCGACCATCATGCCGCCCAGCACCGTGAACTCGGGGATGGGCGGGCGCAGCACGCCGAACAGCGCGCCGAGTCGCCGGCCGTCGAAGGGCAGCGGCTCGAGCGCACGCCCGCGCAGCGTCGCGCCGGGCTGGTCGGACTCGTAGTCCGGGTGCAGGGCATAGGGCCGGTAGCGCATCTCGGTGTGCTGCTCGAAGCGCTCCAGCGCCGCTGCACCCGCGTCGATGAAGGCCTGGCGCAGCTCGGCTGGCGCATGCCCGCCCACCACCGCGTCGAGGTAGGTGCGCGCCTGGTCCGGGCTGTCCGTGCCCGGCGCACTGTGGGGGGTGCAGGGGATCCAGGTCGTGCCGGCCGACAGCGCCGTCGTGCCGCCGACGAACTCGGTGCGTTCGACGACCAGCACCTTCGCGCCGTCGATGGCCGCATGCAGCGCGGCCGACAGCCCCGCGCCCCCGGCACCAACCACCACCAGGTCGTAGCTCGACTGGGCCGGATGGCCAGGCAGGTCGGTGAGACGGGTGAGCAGGGCCATCAGTCAGCCCCTCACATCTTGCACAGCGGCGACGGGCCGGGCATGGAGCTGGCCGCGAAGGTCTGCTCGATCACCGGGCGCAGCTGGCCGTCCACCACCTTGGCGCGGCCGACGAAGTTGGGCAGCACCAGCTGGTTGTCCGCCGCGCGCAGCGTCAGGCCGTTGCCGTAGATGGTGTCGACCTTGGCGCCCGACAAGGCCTTGCTCACGTCGGCAGGCTTCACACTCCTGGCCAGCTTCACGCCCTCGAACATGATCTGCGCGCCGTTGTAGGCCTGGCCTTCGTTGTCGGTGGGCAGGCGGTTGAACTTGGCTTTCCAGGCGGCCACGAAAGCCTTGTTCTTCGGCGTGTCGATGTCGGGCGTGTAGCCGGTGGTGCCGGGCGTGCCTTCGAGCGACTTGTCGGTGGCGTTGATCATGAAGTTCAGGATCAGCGAGTGGCCCACCAGTCTCGTCTGCGGGATGAGGCCGAACTCCTGCGCCTGCTTGACGAAGGCGATGGCGTCACGCCCGGTCTCGGCCACCCAGATCGCGTCGACCTTGGCCTCCTTGAGCTGGGCGATGAAGGGCGAGAAGTCCTTGGTGCCCAGCGGTGCGTAGAGCTGCAGCTTGACCTCCTTGCCCTGCGCCTTCACTGCCTTGGCAAAGGACTCGGCCGAGTCGCGCCCCCACACATAGTCGGCCGCCATGGAGGCATAGGTCTTTTCCTTGAAGCCCTTGGCCCACTCGCTGATCATGGCGATGTCCATGGCATCGCTGTGATTGGTGCGGAACACGCGCGGCTTGCAGGTGTCGCCGGTGATCTTGTCGCTCTTGCTGGCCACGACGAAGTAGGCTGCATCCCAGCGCTCGAGGTTGGGTGCAAGGGCCAGCGAGATGCTCGACGGGATGGCGCCAATGAGCAGGTTGTAGCCGTCTCGCGCCAGCTTCTCGGCCACGCGGCGACCGGCGTCGGGCGTGCCTTCGTCGTCGGCCTCAGCCACCTCGACCTTGCGGCCGTCCACGCCACCGTGTGAATTGGCCTCGTCGATGGCGAACTTGATGGCGCGGATGACCTCCTCGCCCTGCTGGGCGAACACGCCCGACTTGGAACTCACCAGGCCCACCTTGACCGGGTCCTTGGCCTGCGCCAGGGCCAGCAGCGGCGTGGCCACCAGCAGCGCGGCCAGGGCCACGGCGCGGCGGTTCATCAGGGCGAAAGTCGTCGTCTTCATCATCGATGTCTCCAGGGGTCGGTCAGGGGATCGGAGGGTCGGGTCCGGCACTGCGGCCGGTGCGGGGGATTGATTCAGCAGGGGGGCAGGAAGGATGCGGGGCGTCAGACCATCACGTGGGCATGCAGCTCATCCAGGCTGCTGTCGTCCACACGGCCTTCGGCCACCACGGCGCCCTTGGCCATGGCGCAGTAGCGTTCGGCCACACGCATCACCAGGGTCATGTTCTGTTCGATGAGCAGCAGGGCCGTGCCCTGGCGCGCCACCTCGTTGAAGATCACGCCGAGCTGGTCGACGATGACCGGCGCCAGGCCTTCGGTCGGTTCGTCCAGCAGGATGAGGCTGGGATTGGCCATCAGCGCACGCCCCACCGCCAGCATCTGCTGCTGACCGCCTGAGAGGGCCGTACCGGGCGTGTGCGCACGCTCCTGCAGGATGGGGAAGAGCTTGTAGACCTCGGCCACCGTCCAGTGGCCGGGGCGGCCGGTGGCGGCGCCGAGCTGCAGGTTTTCCTCCACCGTGAGGTTGGCGACGATGCGCCGGCCCTGCGGCACCACCACCACGCCTTCACGCGCGGCCTGATAGGTGCGCGGCTTGGGCAGCACCTTGCCACCCAGCGCCACCTTGCCACCGCGCAGCGTGGCCAGGCCCAGCACGGTATTGACCACGGTGGTCTTGCCCACGCCGTTGCGGCCGATCAGGGCCACCCGTTCGCCGGTCTTCACCACGAGGTTGAGGCCATGCAGGATGTGCGCGGCGCCGTAGTAGGCCTGCACGGCGTCGAGTTCCAGCAGCGGTGCGGCACTCATGCGGCACTCCCGAGATAGGCCAAGCGCACGCGCGGATCGGCACGCACTGCGGCCGGTGCGCCGTCCGCGATGACGCGGCCAAGTTCGAAGACGGTGACGACATCCGAGATGCCGAACACCACGTCCATGTCGTGCTCGACCAGCAGCACCGAGACGTTGCGGCGCGCGCTCAGCTGCTTCAGGTGCTGGGCCAGGTCGAGCGACTCGCGCACCGACAGGCCCGCCATGGGTTCATCCAGCAGCAGCACGGTGGGCTGGCCGACCAGGGCCAGGGCCAGGTCGAGCCGGCGCTGCTGGCCGTAGCCCAGGTCGGCGGCGGTCACGTCGGCCAGTTCGTCCAGATCCAGCTCGCGCAGCACGTCGTCGGCGTCGGCGCCGGGGTCGGCCATGCCCATGGTGGAGGCGGCCAGTTCGACCTGCTTTCTCACCGGCATCTGCGCAAAGATGCTGGTGCGCTGGAAGCTGCGCGACAGGCCGCGCGAGCGGCGCTCGACCACGCCCAGCGCGCTCACGTCCTCGCCCTTGAGGGTGACCTGGCCGCGCGTGAGGCGGCGCCGGCCGGTGATGGCGTCGATGACGGTGGACTTGCCGGCGCCGTTGGGGCCGATGAGGCCGCGGATCTGGCCGCGCTCGAGCGTCAGGTCGACGCCGTCGAGGGCTTTCACGCCGCCGTAGTGGATGGCCACATCGGCGGTCTGCAACACGTAGTCAGGCATGGTGGGGGCACTCGTCCGGTTCAGGCAGGGGATCGTTCACGGTGGCGGCAGGCGACGCCATCAATGCGAGGCGCGCGCCCGTCCGCCGTAGATGCCCGACACCAGGGCCGAAGGCCTGGGCCGGCGGCGCTTGATGAGGCGCTGCACGAAGCCCGACAGCCCCTCGGGCGCAAACACGATGACGAGGATGAGCGCCACGCCGAAGATGGCCATCCAGTGCTGGGCGTGGTCGCCGAGCACGTCCTTGGCCAGGAAGTACACGGCCGCACCCAGCGCCGGGCCCCACAACACCTTGGTGCCGCCGACCACGACCATCATGAGTGCCACGCCCGACAGGCTCCAGTGGATGCTCTCGGGCGATACAAAGCCGGTGTTGAGCGCAGCCAGCACGCCGGCGATGGAGGTGACCGTGGCTGACAGCGCATACACCGCCGCACGCGGCAGCAGGGTGCGGATGCCGAGGAAGCGCGCACGTTCCTCGTTGTCGCGCACGGCCTCGGTGATGGCACCGAAACGGGTATTGAGCAGCAGCGCCAGGGCCAGCAGCACGAGCACCAGCACGGTCCAGCTCAGCAGCATCAGGTTGGCCGGCTTGGTGAGCAGGTTGATCGACACGCCGAACAACGTGGACGGCCATTCGATCGACATGCCGTCCGCCCCGCCCGACACGCCGCGCGCCCGCGAGGCCACGAGGTAGGCCATCTGCCCGACGGCCAGCGTCAACATGCCGAAGGCCACGCCGGGCACGCGCACGATGACCAGGCCGATGACGAAGGCCACGGCCGTGAGCCCCAGCACGGTGACCAGCAGCACGGCCTCGACCGGCATGGCCTTGGCCTGCAGCAGCAGCGCCACGCCGTAGCCCGCCGCACCGAACCACAGGGCATGGCCGAAGCTGACCATGCCGTTCTGGCGCAGCAGCAGGCCCACGCCCAGGGCGAAGACGGCGTAGATGGTGGCCTGCGTGAGCAGCGACAGCACGGTGCCCGAGCTGACGCCGAAGGCCACGGCGGCGCCCAGGGCCAGCGCGACCACGGTGGAAAGAGACAGTTGGGTGCGGGTCATGGTGGCATTCAGCAAGACATCAGGATCAGGCCGTGATGACGGGGCGAGCTGCGCAAGGGCTGCGGGCGCAGGGTGGGGTCGTCGGCGACGTCCGTCATGTGCGCGAGCCCGCAAAACCGGCCGGCTTCCACAGCAGGATGCCCACCATGAGCAGGAAGGGCAGCAGCACCGAGGTCTCGGGCAACCACACCGTGCCCAGCGCCTGCACCAGGCCCAGCGCCATGGCGGCGATGAAGGCGCCGGCCAGGCTGCCCAGGCCACCCACCACCACCACGACGAAGGAATCGATGATGACGTCACTGCTCATCGAGGGCGAGAGCGACAGGAAGGGCGCAGCCACCACGCCGGCCAGGCCGGCCAGCGCCGTGCCCAGGCCCACGACCATGGCGCTGAGTGCATCGGTGTGCACGCCCTGCATGGCGGTGGTCACCGGGTCGGTGCTGGCGGCGCGCACGAACAGGCCCATCTTCGAGTAACGCAGCCACAGCGTCAGGCCCAGGGCCACGGCCGCACCGACCACGATGACGCCGATGCGGTAGGCCGGCACCGGCGTGCCGAACAGGTCGACCGAGAAGGCCAGGGCCGGCGGCGTGGCGACCGACAGGTTGTTCTTGCCCCAGACGGTCTGCACGAAGTCCTCGATCACCAGCAGGCCGCCGAAGGTGACCAGCACGACGGAGAGCGGATCGCGGTCCTGCAGCAGGCGAAAGCCCCAGCGGTCGATCACCACGCCGAGGGCCGCCATCACGGCCGGCGCCACCAGCAGCGCCACCCAGAAGTTGCTCTTGAGCGCCACGCTGTAGCCGATGTAGGCACCCAGCATGTAGAGCGAGCCGTGGGCGAAGTTCACCACCCGGCGCAGGCCGTAGATGAGCGCCAGGCCGGAGCACATGACGATGAGCAGGGCGCCGTAGACGAGGCCGTTGAAGAGATGGATGGTCATGTCTGTCCTTGGGATCAGCTCGCCACCACGGGCGGCACGGAAGGAATCGCGCCGCCGTGCGCCACCCAGCCGCCGTCCACCTGCAGCACCGCGCCGGTGATGAAGCTGGCCTGCGGCGAGGCGAGGAAGACGATGGCGTCGGCGATCTCGGCGGGCAGGCCCATGCGGCCCATGGGCGTGCGCTGGTGGATGGCCCCGGTGTTGAGCAGGCCCTGGCCTTGCAGCTTCTCGACCAGCGCGGTGCGCACATAACCCGGCGCCACGGCGTTGACGCGCAGGCCTGAGAGGCCCCACTCCACCGCCATGGCCTTGCTCATGCCCACGATGCCGGCCTTGGCCGCGCCATACGCGTTGCGCCCCGGGATGCCGGCCGAGGCCACGATGGAGGCGATGTTGACGATGGCGCCGCGGTTGCCGCGCGCATCGGGCGCCTGCGCCAGCATCAGGCGCGCCACCTCGCGGCTCATCAGGAAGGTGCCGCGCAGGTGCACGCCCAGCACGCGGTCGAAGGCGTCGAGCTTCTGGTCCACCGTGGCGCCGGGCTGGTCGCCGATGCCGGCGTTGTTGACCAGCACGTCGAGCTGGCCGAAGGCGGCGTGCACGCGGGCGACGGCGCTGGCCGCGGCGGCCTCGTTCGTCACGTCGCAGGCCAGGCCGAGATGGCCACCGGCCACGGCGTGTTGCGCGCCCAACTCGACCGCGCGCTCCAGCGCCTGAGCCTCGCGCAGGTCGGCGATGGCGACACGGTAGCCGGCGGCCGCAAAGGCCTGGGCGGTGGCCCAGCCGATGCCGTCGGCCGCGCCGGTGATGAGCGCCGTTCTCATGCCCGGGTCTCCTTCAAGTCTTGCGATTCCATTTTTGGAACTCTATTCCACTTTCAAACCAAATTCCATCAGGTGTTGCGCTGAGGTGGAGCGTCAGCCTGCTGCAGGCCGACCGGCTCAAGCGGATCAGCTCAGGCAGACGGGTGATTCAGCAGGCTGGGCATGGCGACGCGGCGGATGAGCCGGGTCTCCTGCGCGGTGATGAGGTGGCCCGAGGCGGCCAGATAGGCCGGGAAGTCCGGATGTGTGTCGCGCGCCCGGCAGCGCCGCTCGTAGTCGGCCAGGTCGTCGTAACCCCACAGGTGCACAAACTGGTTCTGCGGCCCGACCCAGCTGGTCCAGAAGCCCAGCGGCGTGCCCAGCGTGGCCAGCAGCACCGGCATGGCCAGGCGGTCGAACACCTCGATGAACTCGCCCATCCGGCGCGGCGGGATGGTGTAGATGCGGTGGTCGACCAGGGCCTTGGTCGCACCCAGGGCCATGGGCAGCGGCAGGTCGATGCCGGGGGCCAGTTCAAGCGACATGGGCCACCTCGGCGTGGGCGGGCGACGCGGCTGCGGTGGTCGCGACCTTTCGCACAGCCGCAGCGCCTGCGGACGCGCTGCCGCCCTGGGCACGCTCGGCGATGAGCTGGCCGGCCAGCCATCCGAAGGTCATGTTCGGCCCGAGCGTGATGCCGGCGCCGGGGTAGTTGCCACCCATCATGCTGGCGCGGTCGTTGCCCACGGCGTACAGGCCTTCGATGACCTGGCCATCGGCCTTGACCACCTCACCCTGCGGCGTGGTGGTGAGGCCGTCGAATGTGCCCAGGTCGCCCATCACCACCTTGACGGCGTAGAACGGCCCGGCAAGCACCGGCGCCACGCAGGGGTTGGGCTGGTTCTCGGGGTCGGCCAGGTAGCGGTTGAAGCTGGTCGTGCCGCGACCGAACTGCTGATCCACCCCCTGGCGGGCGCCGACGTTGTACTCGTCCACCGTGCGCTGCAGCGCCGCACCGTCGATGCCGCAGGCCGTGGCCAGTTCACCCAGCGTGCGGCCGCGCATCAGGTAGCCGTTTTTCAGAAAGCGCCCGATGGGCATGGGCGACGGCTTGACGAAGCCCAGGCCGTACTTCGACAGCGTGGCCTGGTCGCAGATCAGCCACATGGCGGTCTCGCGCTCGGCCTCGCAGGCCTTGATCATGGCCGCGCCGACGTCGTGGTACGACTCCGACTCGTTGCAGAAGCGCAGACCCTTGCAAGTGACGCCGATGATGCCGGGCTTGTAGCGGTCCAGCAGATGCGGGAAGACGCCAAACGTGCCGTCGGCATAAGGCACCTTGGACACCGGCATCCAGGCCGAGGCCGACGGGAAGCGGATCTCGCAGCGCCCGCCCAGCTGTTCGGCCAGGCGGATGCCGTCACCCGTGTTGCCGGTCGGCACGGGCGAGAGGTGTTCACCACCACGGCGCAGGTGCGGATAAGCCTGGGCGATGCGCTTCACGTCATGCGGAAAGCCGCCGCAGGCCAGCACCACGCCGTGGCGGGCGTGCACCTCGATGTCCTCGCCCTCGCGGCGGATGACCGCGCCGGTGACACGTCCGGCCTGGTCGAGCAGCCGCGTCGCCGGCGCCGAGGTCCAGATCGGCACGTCGATCTGCAGCGCCGAATGCGCCAGCCGCGCGGCCAGGGCATTGCCGCTGGTCACGTTGATGCCGCGGCGGTAGAGCAGCAACTCCTTCATGTGGTTGGCCAGACGCTTGGCCACATAGATGAAGGAGGTGAGCGATTTCGTCGCGCGGAAGAAGTGCTTCAGGTCGGCGTTCGACGAGTTGAACATCATGCCGATGAAGGTGATGGTCTTGAGCGGCGGGCGCAGCCGTGCCATGTCGGCGCCCAGCGCACGGATGTCGAAAGGCTTGGCCAGGATGGAGCGGCCGATGTCGACGCCGCCCGGCACCGTCGGGTGATAGTCCGGATACAGCGTGGGCACGAAGGCGACGCTGGTCTCGCGCTCGAACCACTCGACCATGGCCGGCGCGTTGTCGAGAAAGGCATCGACCGCTGGTTCGTCGAACCAGGGCCCGGTCTCGTTGCAGATGTACTCGCGCGCCGCGGCCCGGCTGTCGCCCTTGGCCGCCGGGCAGTGCGGGTTGCCGGGAATCCAGAGCACCCCGCCAGAGTAGGCCGTCGTGCCGCCGAACACGGGTTCCTTCTCGACCACCAGCACGTCGAGGCCGGCCTTGCGCGCAGCGATCGCGGTGGACAGACCGCCCGCGCCCGAACCCACGACCAGCACATCACAGTCCATCGTCTTCATGGCTCGTCCTCTTGCTTGATTCGTCAAACGGCTTGTGCTGCCGGGGTGTTTGTGGTGCCAGCCGGCGTGCTGTTGAAGCCGGGGCGCGGCACCATGTCCATCAACATGCAGTCCAGCCCGCCGTCGACCACCAGCTCGGTGCCGTTCACATAGGCGGCGCGGTCGCTGAGCAGGAACATGGCCGGCTCGGCGATGTCCTGCGGTTCACCCACGCGCCGGCTGGCAGTGACGGCGGCACGGCGCGCCTCGAAGCCCGGCTCCTCGTAGAACTTCGCCGACAGGGCGGTGCGGATCATTCCGGGGCAGACAGCGTTGCTGCGCACGCCCTGCGGGCCCCACTCGGCCGCCAGCTGCTTGCTCAGCAGCAGCACCGCCGCCTTGCTGGGGCTGTAGGAGCCGCTGCGTGTCTGCGGATGCAGGGCCGCGACCGAGGCGATGTGCACCATGGCGCCCGAGCGCGCCGCCAGCATGTCGCGGCCGAACTCGCGTGCACACAGCAGATAGCCCGTGAGGTTGACGCCCAGCACATGGTTCCAGTCCGCCAGGCTGACCTCGGCCAGCGGGCCGGCACGCAGCAGGCCGGCGTTGTTCACCAGGCCCCACACGGGGCCGAGCACGCGGCGCACGCGCGCTGCGGCGGCCTGCACGCTGGCCTCGTCGCTGGTGTCGCAAGCCACGGCCAGGGCGCGGCCGCCGGCGGCCTCGATCTGCGCTGCCACCGCCAGCGCGCCGGCCTCGTCGCGGTCCAGCAGCGCCACCTCGCCACCCGCGCCCGCCAGGCCCTGCGCCACCGCCCGGCCGATGCCGCTGGCCGCGCCGCTGACTACGCAGACCCGGCCCGCCAGGCCCAGCCAGGCGGCCCGGCCAGCGGGGTCGGACCCAGACTTTTCGATCACGGCGTCGGACGATTCAGGCGCGGCAGGCATGCAGATGTCTCCAGTGGCGATGCGCCCCATCGTAGGAATGACAGCACGGCGCCTCAATCGACAGAAGCTGCAGATCACCGGACAATTCGTGCGGCACATCCCCGGAGAAACCCGCATGCCGCAACGCCCCGAGCCCCTCAGCCAGATCCCCAACTACGCCTTGTACGGCGACGCGGGCGTGCCGGCCGGTTCGCCCTCCTGGCTGGACATCGTGCACATCGAAGCCATCCACGAGCGCTCCAGCCTGTTCGACTTCGACATCGCGCCACATGTGCACCACGGCCTCATCCAGGTGCTCTACCTCACGCGCGGCGGCGGCACGGTGATGATCGACGGCCAGCACTGGTCCGTGGCCTCGCCCAGCCTGGTCATCGTGCCCACGCCGGTGGTGCACGGCTTCCAGTTCCTGCCCACGGTGGACGGGCCTGTCGTCACCGCAGCGCAGCAGCCGCTGGAATCGCTGGCCGCGGTGGCCGCGCCCAGCCTGCTGCGCCATATCCGCGAGCCACGCGTGATGGACGTGTCCGGCTCGCCGCGCCATGCCGACGCCCTGCTGCCGCTGTTCGCCGCCATCGAGCATGAAAGCCGCGTGCACGCCAGCGGCCAGGCCAATGCCGGCACGGCCCTGCTGCTGGCGGTGTTCGTGCAGATCGCGCGCATCGTGGCCTCGCTGCGCATCGACGAACCGGCAGCCGGCGGCGAGGGGGAACGCAGCCGCAAGGCCGAGCGCATCGAAAGTTTCCGCACCCTGGTCGACGCCCACTTCCGCGCACGCTGGTCGGTGGAACAGTACGCCGCCGAGGTGGGCCTGTCGGCCGGCCAGCTCTCGCGCCTGTGCCGCGAGGCCATCGGCATGTCGGCGCTGGATGTCTTGAACGCCCGCATCGTGCACGAGGCCGAGCGCGAGCTGGTCTATTCCAACCTGGGCATCAAGCAGATCGCCGGCCTGCTGGGGTTTGCCGACGAGGCCTACTTCGGCCGCTTCTTCCGCAAGCAGACCGGGCGCACGCCGACCGAGTTCCGCGACGGCGCACGCGCCCAGCTCGCGCCGGGTGATCGCACCCAGGCGCAGCCACCGCGTGCCGCGGCCTGAAGGACGGGCCTGCTCAGGGCTGACTCGACCGCTGGATCGCCGATTGCGCAGATGGCTTCATCGACCACACCCGGCTGGGCCACACTGCCAGCCACCTCGCGCCCCAGCCGCGCGCCTGAAGCACTGCAACCGCCCGCCCCTTCGCCCATCATGAGCACCCAGCCCACCATGCAAGCCGCCTACCTCACCGCCCACGGCGGCAACGAGGTCGTCACCATCGGCGAACGCCCGCGCCCGCAGCGCCAGCCCGGTGAGGTGCTGGTGCACATCAAGGCCGCCACGCTCAACCGCGTGGACCTGTACATGCGCGACAGCGGCGCGGGCATCACCCACAGCCTGCCGCAGATCATGGGCATCGACGGCGCCGGCATCGTCGAGGAGGTGGACGAGGGTGAACGCTGGGTCGCGCCCGGTCAGCGCGTGCTGCTCTACCCTGGCCTCACCTGCGGACGCTGCGAGTTCTGCCAGCGCGGCGAGCCGGTGCTGTGCACCTCCATGCGTTTGCTGGGTGAGCACCGTGACGGCACGCTGGCCGAGTACGTGAGCCTGCCGGCGGCCAATGTCTTTGCCCTGCCCGCCGGCTTCGACTTTGCCGAAGGCGCGGCCCTGGGCGTGAACCACCTCACCGCCTGGCGCATGCTCTTCACCAAGGCGCGCCTGCAGCCGGGCGAGACCGTGCTGGTCTTCGGCGTGGGCGGCGGCGTGTCGCTGGCCGCGCTGCAGCTGGCCAAGGCGGCGGGCGCCAAGGTCATCGTCACCTCGCGCGACGCCGCCAAGCTCGAACGTGCGCGCGCCCTGGGTGCAGACGGCACCATCGACACCAGCGTGGAGGACGCCGCCCGCCACGTGCTGGCCCTGACCGACGGCCGCGGCGTGGATGTGGTGTTCGAGAACATCGGCGCGGCCGTGTGGAACACCGCGCTGAAATGCCTGGTGCGCGGCGGGCGCATCGTCACCTGCGGCGCCACCACGGGCGACCAGCCGCCGGCCGACCTGCGCCGTGTCTTCATCCGCCAGCTGCAGATCTTCGGCTCCACCCTGGGCGACCCGGGCGAGCTGCGCCAGTTGCTGGCCTGGTGTGAACAGGGCAAGGTGAGGCCGCTGATCAACCAGCGTTATGCCCTGGCCGATGTGCACGCAGCCCTGAGCCATCTGGAGTCGGGCCGGCAGTTCGGCAAGATCGCCGTCACGCTGGGCGAGGACGACTGACACCACCGCGGCGGGCGCAGGCCTCGTCACGGCGCCGGCAGGTCGAACAGCGTCATGGCCTCCAGCTCCAGCACGAGTTCATCGCACTGGTTGAACAGCCGCCAGCACCAGCGCAGCTTGCCCAGGCTGGGGCGACGCTCGCTGCGACCCACCTCCAGCACCTCGGCACGCAGGCTGAGTGCATCACCCGGCAGCACCGGGCGCGGCCACTTGATGTAGGCGATGCCGGGTGATGCCGAGGCCCCGGAGCCCTGCAGCGCCGCCTGGGCCACCAGCCGCATGGCCACCGCGCAGGTGTGCCAGCCACTGGCAATGACGCTGCCGAACTTGCCCGCGGCGGCGGCTGCAGGGTCCATGTGGAAGTGCTGCGGATCGTGCTCGCTGGCAAACCGCACGATGTCGTGCTCGCTCAGCACCAGCGGACCGGCGCTGATGATCTGGCCGGCGTGAAAGTCGGTGAACTTCATGACCTGGGCGCCCGCTCGATCCGCGTTCAGCTGAAGGCCGCAATGCCCGTGATGGCCCGGCCCAGGATGAGCGCATGCACGTCGTGCGTGCCCTCGTACGTGTTCACCACTTCGAGGTTCACCAGGTGGCGCGCCACGCCGAACTCGTCGCTGATGCCGTTGCCGCCCATCATGTCGCGCGCCAGGCGGGCGATGTCCAGCGCCTTGCCGCAGCTGTTGCGCTTCATGATGCTGGTGGC
>JBJOKY010000127.1:0-11052 GCA_046045865.1 Pseudomonadota bacterium
GGTCGGGATGATTTTCAAGGCCGGCGTAATTGACCCAGGCCACCTTGGCGTGACCCTGCAGGTGCCTGGCCACGGCCAGGGCGTTGGCGCTGATGCGTTCCATGCGCAGCGCCAGGGTCTCGATGCCCTGCAGGATGAGGAAGGCATTGAAGGGCGAGATCGCCGCGCCGGTATTGCGCAGCGGCACCACGCGGGCGCGGCCGATGTAGGCGGCCGGGCCGAGCGCTTCGGTATAGACCACGCCGTGATAACTCACGTCCGGCTCGTTCAGGCGCTTGAAACGCTCCTTGTGCTGGGCCCAGGGGAACTTGCCGGAATCGACGATGGCACCGCCGATGCTGTTGCCGTGGCCGCCCAGGTACTTGGTGAGCGAGTGCACCACGATGTCGGCGCCATGCTCGATGGGGCGGCTCAGATACGGCGAGGGCACGGTGTTGTCCACGATCACCGGCACGCCGTGGCGGTGCGCGATCTCGGCGATCTTCGCGATATCGGTGACGTTGCCCTGCGGGTTGCCGAGCGACTCGACGAACACGGCCTTGGTCTTCGCGTCGATCAGCGCCTCGAAGCTTTCGGGCTGGCGGTAGTCGGCAAAGCGGGTGGTCACGCCGAACTGCGGCAGGGTATGGGCGAGCAGGTTGTAGGTGCCGCCATACAGCGCGCTGCTGGCGACGATGTTGTCCCCGGCCTCGGTGATGGTCTGGATGGCGTAGCTCACCGCCGCCTGGCCCGAGGCCACCGCCAGGGCGGCGATGCCGCCTTCCAGGGCCGCGACGCGCTGCTCCAGCACGTCCTGGGTCGGGTTCATGATGCGGGTGTAGATGTTGCCCGCCACCTTCAGGTCGAACAGGTCGGCGCCGTGCTGGGCGTTGTCGAAGGCATAGGCCGCCGTCTGGTAGATGGGCACGGCCACGGCCTTGGTGGTGGGGTCGGGGCTGTAGCCGCCGTGCACGGAAAGGGTCTCGAAGCGCCAGGTCTCGTGGCCGGGTTTGTTCGCCATGGTGGGTATCTTCCTCGTTGGGTAGGGGTACAGGCCGGATCCGGGTTCCCAGGTCCGGCGCAGGGCCGCACAGGCTAAGCGCCCGGCGCCGCCGCGGCAACTGCGAAGAACGCATGAGCTGCAACAAAAGACGAGCAGCGGCGCCACCCGGGTGGCTGCACCATCCAGGCGCACCCTGCAGGCCGGGCGAGTTGTCAGCACAATCGCCGCCCTGCCCTCACTACAGCCACTGCTGACCTCCATGAGTTCCACCCGCACCACCACCTACCCCATCGACCCCCAGTTCACCGAGCGCTGGTCGCCGCGCGCCTACACCGGCGAGGCCATCCCCGAGGAGACGCTGCTGAGCTTCCTGGAAGCTGCGCGCTGGGCGCCGTCGGCGTCCAACATCCAGCCCTGGCGCTTCATCTACGCGCGCCGCGAGACGGCGGGCTGGGACAAGATCTTCCCCAGCCTGGTTCCGTTCAACCAGGGCTGGGCGAAGAACGCCTCGGCGCTGGTCGTGGTGCTGTCGAAGAAGACCCAGGTGCCGGCCGGCAAGACCGAAGCCGCACCCAACCCCTGGCACGCCTTCGACGCCGGCTCCGCCTGGTTCAGCCTGGCCCTGCAGGCACACGCCGCGGGCTGGAAGACCCACGCCGCCGGCGGTTTCGACGCTGCCGTGCTGCGCGCCAACTTCGGCATCACCGACGACCACGACATCCACGCCGTGGTGATGGTGGGCCGGCAGGGCGACAAGGCCAGCCTGCCCGAAGGCCTGCAGGCGCGCGAGCTGCCCAACGACCGCCTGCCGTTGGCGCAGATCGTGGCCGACGGCCAGTTCGCCATCGGCGCCTGACCGGTGCTCGATCGATACCCGATCGATCAACGACCGCATGCCAGGGCACGCAGCCGCCCGGGCAGGCCGGCCAGATCGGCGCGGCGCACCTCGCCCAGGCTGTCGGCCAGGGCGCGGTCGAGCATGCCGCGCAGAGTCTGCGCATGCGGCAGCACCGGGCCGTAGAAGCCGATGGTGTCGCCCCGGGCGATCAGCAGGGTCGGAAAGTCGACCACGTCGATCGCACCCAGCGCGTCCTCGTCGTCCTCGATGTCGACCCACAGCGGGCGCACCTGCGCCGCGCCGAACCCGGCCGCCACGGCGTCGAAGGTGGCTCGGTAGTCGCCACAGGTCCGGCACCAGTCGGCGCACAGGCAGGCCAGCAGCAGCGGCGGCGGCGGCTGGCCACCTTGATCGGCACTTGGAGGGGTGGTCAGGCTCATGCCGTCAGTGTGCCCGAGCGCCTCGCCCCGCGGCTGCTCCGCGGCACGGGGGCGACGACCTGGGGCAAGCATCCGGATCCCGCCGGCGCGGGTTCAGACCGAGAAGCGCCAGGTGCCCGGGCCGGCCAGCGGCTCGGCCACCGCCTCGCCCTGGCGCGGGGTCCTCAGCACCTGCTGCAGCACTGCGTCCTCCAGCGCGACCAGCGAAGGGAATCGAGCTTGCTCATGCGCAGCGCACCGACCGGCGGCCCCGCCAGCCGGCCTACAGGCCGGCCAGGAACTCGCGCACCGCGTTGGTGAAGGCGACCGGCTGCTCCAGCACGCTCAGGTGCGAGGCGCGTTTGAGCGTGAACAGCTGGGCGGCCGGGATGTGGTGCGCGATCAGCTCGCTCATGGCCGGCGGCGTGCCCATGTCGAGCTCGCCGGCCAGCACCAGCGTGGGCGTGCGGATGCGCCCGAGCTGCCCGGTCAGGTCCAGGTCGCGGATGGCGGCGCAGCAGGCCAGGTAGCCGGCCGGGTTCTGCGTCACCACGCGGCGGCGCCAGCGCGCCACCTTGGCCGCGTGCACGGCGCGGAAGCCTTCGTGGAACCAGCGCTGCATGGTGGCGTCAGCCACGGCCTCCAGGCCGCCGGCCTCGATGGCGGCGATGCGTTCGCCCCACACCGCACGCACGGCCGGCGTGTGGCCCGAAGTGGTGTTGGCCAGCACCAGGCCGCGCAGCAGGTCGGGCCGCTCCAGCGCCAGCTGCTGGCCCACCATGCCGCCCATCGACAGGCCGATGAACACGACCGGCCCCTGGTCGCCGACCGCATGCTCGATGACACGGGCGGCGTCCTCCGCCAGCTCGGCGATGCTGTACGGCCCGTCCGGGCAGTCGCTGGCGCCGTGGCCGCGGTGGTCGTAGCAGATCACGCGGTGGTCCACCGCCAGCTGGTTGGCCAGGGCGTCCCACATCATGGCGTCCACGCCCAGGGCGTGGGCCAGCACGATGGTGGGCGGTGTCTCGACGCCCGGGGCGTAGGCCGCGCCGGGCTGGGCGGTCGACAGACGCGGCTCGCGCACGGTGTAGTGGATGGCGGGCAGCGCCCGGCCGTCCGCGCTGCACCCGCGCGGCGTGTGCGCCGCGCGCCCCACGCCCGGGTGCACGGCCTGCTGGGCCGGAAACGGCGCCAGCGCGTCGGCAAAGGGGCTGCCGGGTTCGGTGCCCAGCTCGCGCAGGATGCGCGCCGTGAGCGCATGCGCCGTGTTGGCCGCGGGCACGCCGGCGTAGATGGCGGTCTGGATGAGGGTCTCGCGCACCTCGTCCAGCGTCAGCCGGGTGGCGGGTTCACCGCCCGAGAGCGCGGCGCGCGTGTGCAGCTCGAACTCCTCCCAGCGGCCCAGGGCGGCGGTGATGGCCAGCACGATGATGCGGCGCGTGCGCGGCTCCAGCCCGGGGCGGCCCCAGACCTCGTGCCAGGCGTAGCGCGTCATGAAGTTCTGGAAGTCGGCCGAGAAACGCGTGGCGTTGTTGATCGACTTGTCCACCCAGGCGTCGCCCAGCACGGCGCGGCGGTTGCGCATGCCGCGTTCGAGGTCGTGGTCGAAGGCGGCCGTGCCGTCGGCAGCGGGCGGGGTGACATCCTTGCTCATGGCGTGGCACTCGATGGCGGGTAGTGGGCGGAGCGTCGATTGTGGCGGCGCCGCCTGGGTCGCGCACGGCAGGCCGCCGGGCCGACCGGTGACGGCGGGCAGCGGCGGGCTGGCATGGGAGGCCAGGGACTTACCCGGATTCGGTCCGCACAGCGCACGCCGTCATGCACAGTGTGCGCATTGCGCACAAGTAAGCCTCAAACCCGGCGCCACCCGCTAGGCTGCGAAGCTTGACGCGCAGCAAGTTGCAGCCGGCCGTCGCCCCTCGCCGGCCCCCGGGCCGAACCACCATCCTGCCGTGTCCGACACCCGTCCGATCAGCCTTGCGGCACCCGCAGCCACTGACGACACCGCCGCCGTATCGGCGAGTGCGGCGGACAGGCGCGACCGCGTCGCCGGCCTGGACAAGGGCCTGGCCGTGCTGCAGGCCTTGGACCAGGAACGCCCGCGCCTGACCATCGCCGACGTGGCGCTGCGCACCGGCCTGAGCCGTGCCGCCGCGCGGCGCTATCTGCTCACCCTGGCCGGGTTGGGTTACGTCGACCACGACGGCAAGACCTTTGCGCTCACGCCGCGCCTGCTGCGCCTGGGCCAGGGCTACATGCGCTCGGCCCGGCTGCCGCGCCTGATCCAGCCCCAGCTCAACAAGCTGGCGCTGACGCTGCAGGAGGCCAGCTCGGCCGGCGTGCTCGACGGCGCCGACGTGATCAGCGTGGCTGCGGCCACCGGCGGGCGCATCGTCTCGGCCACGCTGCAGCCGGGCACGCAGGTGCCTGCGTACTGCACGGCCAACGGGCGCGTGCTGCTGGCGGCGTTGCCGGCGGCCGAGCTCGACGCCTGGTTCACGGCCCACGCCGCCGGCTTCAAGGCGCTGACGCCGCGCACGCTGCTCAGCCCGGCGGCGCTGCGCAGCGAGATCACGCGCGCCCGCGAGCTCGGCTTTGCCCAGGTCGACGAGGAATTCGAGGCCGGCCTGCGCACCCTGGCCGTGCCGCTGGCCAACCGCCTGGGCCAGGTGCTGGCCGCCATCAACGTGAGCGTGCACGCCGCGCGCGTGCGCGCGCAGGACCTGCCCGGCCGCGCCCTGCCGCTGCTGATGCAGGTGCAGAACGAACTCAAGGGCCTGCTGTGAGGCAGCAAGCGCCCGCTCACCGCCCGTCGCCACCGCCACCCCTGACCAACCGTCCACCCGGACCCGGAGACTCCCCATGACCACCACCCGCACCCAGGTCGCCATCGTCGGCGCCGGCCCCTCGGGCCTGCTGCTGGGCCAGCTGCTGCACCGCGCCGGCATCACCAACGTCATCGTCGAGCAGCGCAGCGGCGACTACGTGCTCGGCCGCATCCGCGCCGGCATCATCGAGCAGATCTGCCAGGACCTGCTGGACGAGGCCGGCGTGGGTGAACGCATGCACCGCGAGGGCCTGGTGCACCACGGCATCGAGCTGTGCTTTGCCGGCCAGCGCCACCGCATCGACCTGCACGGCCTGACCGGCGGCAAGGCCGTGATGGTCTACGGCCAGACCGAGGTCACGCGCGACCTGATGGACGCCCGCGCCGCCGCCGGCCTGCCCACGGTCTACGAGGCCGACCAGGTCGCCATCCACGATTACGACAGCGCCACACCCAGCGTGAGTTATGTGAAGGACGGCGTGACCCACACGATCAACGCCGACTTCATCGCCGGCTGCGACGGCTTCCACGGCGTGTGCCGCGCCAGCGTGCCGGCCAGCGCGATCCAGAACTTCGAGCGCGTCTACCCCTTCGGCTGGCTGGGCATCCTGGCCGACGTGCCGCCGGTGGCCGACGAGCTGATCTATTCCAACCACGCGCGCGGCTTCGCCCTGTGCAGCATGCGCAGCAAGACGCGCGTGCGCCACTACGTGCAGTGCAGCCTGCAGGACAAGGTGGAGGACTGGAGCGACGAGCGTTTCTGGGACGAGCTGAAGAGCCGCCTGGACCCCGAGGCCGCCGCCAACATGGTCACGGGCCCGTCGATCGAGAAAAGCATCGCCCCGCTGCGCAGCTTCGTGGCCGAACCCATGCGTTTCGGCAAGCTCTTCCTGGCCGGCGACGCCGCCCACATCGTGCCGCCCACCGGCGCCAAGGGGCTCAACTTGGCCGCCAGCGACGTGCGCTACCTCAGCCGCGCCTTCATCGAGTACTACGCCGACAAGAGCCGCGCCGGCATCGACGACTACTCGCGCAAGGCCCTGCGCCGCGTCTGGAAGGCCGAACGCTTCAGCTGGTACATGACCAGCCTGCTGCACAGCTTCCCGCTCGGCCCGGGCGACACCGGCAACGTCGGCGCGCGCATGCAGCAGGCCGAGCTGGATTACCTGGTCAATTCCCCCGCGGCGATGACCTCGCTGGCGGAGAACTATGTGGGGTTGGCGTTCGAGGATTGAGGCATCGGCGCACGCCCAGCCGGCGTGGCGTCACGGGAACGCCAGCCTGGTGCGGGCGTGAGCTGCTGGTAACCTCGTCCGCAGCCGGCCCACACCACGCCCCATGCAGATCGAACAGATCAGACTGAAGAACTTCCGAGCGTTCGCGGATGTCACGATGAAGGACATCCCGCGCTTTTGCGTGCTCGTGGGCGCCAATGGCAGTGGCAAGAGCACCCTGTTCTCGGTCTTCGCCTTCCTGCGCGATGCCATGGCCAGCAATGTCACCACAGCCCTGACCCGACTGGGTGGCAGCCGCGGCCTGCAGGAAGTGCGCACGCGCGGCAGCACCGGCCCGATCGAGATCGAACTCAAGATACGCACCGAGCTGGCCGACGGCCGCACCCGACGCGTGACCTACGAGCTGCACATCGACGAGCGCCATGGCCGCGCCGTGGTGGCCAAGGAGGTGCTGCGCTACAACCGCGGCAACCGTGGCGGCAGACCCTGGAAGTTCCTCGACTTCGCCTTCGGCACGGGAGAGGCCGTCACCAACGAGATGGACGCCGTGGCCGACGAAAGCGGTCTGGCGCGCGAGAGCCAGACACTCAAGAGCCCGGACATCCTGGCCATCAAGGGCCTGGCCCAGTTCGAACGCTTCCCGGCCGTGGTCGCCCTGGGCAACCTGATCGAGAACTGGCACCTGTCGGACTTCCACATCAGCCGCGCCCGGCCCGAGGCCGAGGCCGGCTTTGCGGACCACCTGTCGCGCGAGGGCGAAAACCTGTCGCTGGTGGTCGAGTACCTCTACAACCATCACCGCGACCGGTTCGACCAGATCCTGCAGCGCCTTGCGAGCTGCGTGCCGGGCATCACCCAGGTCCAGGCAAAGACCACCGAGGAAGGCCGGGTGCTGCTGAAGTTCTCGGACGGCGCGTTCGAGGACCCCTTCCTGGCCCGCTACGTCTCGGACGGCACGATCAAGATGCTGGCCTATCTGGTGCTGCTGCACGACCCGGCACCGCATCCGCTGCTATGCGTCGAGGAGCCGGAAAACCAGCTCTACCCCTCGCTGCTGTGGGATCTGGCAGAAGAGTTCCGCAGCTATGCCGGGCGCGGCGGACAGGTCTTCGTCTCGACACATTCGCCGGACTTCCTCAACGCCATGTACCTGGAAGAGGTCTACTGGCTGTCCAAGTCGCAGGGACACACGACCATCCAGCGCGCGGCCGACAACGCCCAGGTGAGCGCCTACATGGCCGAGGGCGACCAGATGGGCTTCCTGTGGAAGCAGGGCTTCTTCCCCGGGGCCGACCCGCGATGAGGACGCTGGTCTTCCTGCTGGAGGGCCCATCCGAGAAGGAGGCGCTGCAGGCCTGGCTGCCGCACTGGCTGCCCGAAGACGTGCAGGCCCGCTTCATCGTCTTCGAAGGCAAGCAGGACATGGAGCGGCAGATGGTGCGCAAGCTGCGTGGCTGGCAGCAGACGCACACCACCTTCATCGTGCTGCGCGACCAGGATAGTGCCGACTGCCGTCAGGTGAAGGCCGGTCTGCAGGCCCGGTGCGCCGAGGCAGGACGTCCGGATGCCGTGGTGCGGATCGCATGCCACGAGCTGGAGAGCTTCTTCCTGGGCGACTGGGCTGCCGTCGCCGCCGCCTTCGACAACCCGGCGCTGGCCCGGCTGGACCGCAGCAGCACCTACCGGGAGCCGGATCACATCGCGCTGCCGGCACGCGAGCTGGAGCGCCACATCCCCGGCTACCAGAAGCGCGACGGTGCGCGGCGCATTGCCCCGCACATGCAGCTCGGCCACAACCGCTCGCGCAGCTTCTGCCATCTGCGCAACGCCATCCTGCACGCTGCTGCGACGCCCAGCTCCACCAGACCGTCTGAACCTTGAGCATGGCCGGCACATTGCGCCCTGCGCTCACCCGCTGGCTCGGCGACTGGGTCGCCGACGTCAACGCCACCAGCCTGAAGGCCGACGCCCTGGCCGGCCTGCTGGGCGCCCTGCTGGTGCTGCCGCAGGGCATCGCCTTTGCCACGCTGGCCGGGCTGCCGCCGCAATATGGCCTGTACAGCGCCGTGCTGCCGGGGCTGGTGGCGGCGCTGGCGGGGTCGAGCCGGCACGTGATGTCCGGGCCGACGAATGCCAACTCGCTCGCCCTGATGGCCATGCTGGCGCCGCTGGCGGCAGCGGGCAGCGCCGCGTACATCGAGCTGGCGCTGCTGGTCACACTGATGGTGGGCGCCATCCAGCTGGCCGTGGGCGCGCTGCGGCTGGGGCGGCTGGCGGACTTCATCTCGCCCGCGGCGCTGCTGGGTTTCACCGGCGGGGCCGCCGTGCTGATCGGCATCTACGCGCTGCGCGACGCCACCGAGGCGGGCATACCGGCCGGCATCGGCGCGGCGCGCACCGTGGTGCAGACCGTGCAGGCCCTGCCGCACGACGCTCACCTGGGCGCGCTGGCCATCGCCGCGCTGGCGCTGGCGGGCGCCTGGGGCGTGCGCCGGCTCTGGCCACGCGCGCCGCACATGCTTGTCGGCCTGGTGCTGGCCGCGGCCACCGGCGCCTGGCTGCAGCGCCAGCAGGGCGTGGACCTGCAGCTGGTCGGCCCCCTGCCCAGCCCCTGGCCGAGCTGGCATGCGCCGCAACTGCCGGCGGCCGAGTCGCTCGGCGCGCTGTTCGAGAAGGCGCTGGCGCTGGCGGTCATCGCGCTGGGCCAGTCGCTGTCCATCGCCAAGCTGCTGGCAGACCGCTCCGGCCAGCGCCTGGACGTGAACCGCGAGTTCGTCGGCCAGGGCCTGTCCAACCTCGTCGGCGGCTTCTTCTCGTGCTACCTGTCGTGCGGCTCGCTCAACCGCTCGCTGCCCAATCTGCAGGCCGGCGCGCGCACGCCGCTGGCGGCGGTGGCCGCCTCGCTGTGGCTGCTGCTGGGGGTGGCGCTGATGAGCGACGCGCTGGCGCTCATTCCGCGCGCCGCCATCGCCGGCCTGCTGCTGCTGGTGGCCATCTCGCTCATCGACGTGGCGGCCTGGCGACGCCTGTTCCGCCTCGACCGCGGCGAGTTCGGCGTGGCCGCTGCCACGCTGGTGGCGGTGCTGACGCTGCGCATCGAGACCGCCATCCTGCTGGGCACCGGCCTGTCGCTGCTCATCTACCTCTACCGCAGCGCGCGGCCGGCGATGCGGCTGATGGGTTTCGACCGCCCGGGGCTGGAGCGCCGTTTCGTCGTGCATGCCGACACGCCCGGCGCCCTGCCCACCTGCCCGCAGCTGGCCCTGCTGCGCATGGAAGGCTCGATCTGGTTCGGCGCCGCCGCCTACGTGGGCGAGCAGCTGCACGCCCTGCGCAGCGCGCCGGATGCGCCGAAACACCTGCTGGTGATGGCCAAGAGCATGAACTTCATCGACCCGGCCGGCGCCGAGGTGTGGGAGGCCGAGCTGCGCGAGCGCCGTGCCCTGGGCGGCGACCTGCACTTCCACCGCCCGCGCCCGCAGGTGCTGGCGCTGTGGCGGCGCAGCGGCTTTCTGGACCGCCTGGGCCCCGGCCACATCCACCCGGACAAGAAGAGCGCCATCGCCGCCATCTACCGCCAGCTCGACGCCAGGCGCTGTTCGACCTGCCAGGTGCGCGTGTTCTGGGAATGCCAGCAGGACGACCCGGGCGCGTCGATCTGAGGGCTGCAGCACGGGGCGGAGCAGGGCTGCGTCGTCCGACCCATGCCCCCGCACTCACCCCGCGAAACACGGGGCCGCCGAGGTTTGCGAACATCGGGCCATGAACATCCTTCGCCCCCTGACCACCCGTCGGACACGCCGCATCGCCGGGCTCGCGCTGGTGGCGCTGGCTGCCGGCGGCCTGGCGCTGCTGGCCGGCTGCAGCACGCTGGACGAGAAGCAGCGCGCCTGGATCTTCCAGCCCTCCAAGTCGACCTGGGGCGGCGCCAGCGCCTCGGCCGAGGGCATGGAGGAAGTCTGGATCGACCACCGTGCCAGCGACGGCAGCGACGTGCGCCTGAACGGCCTGTGGCTGGCCCAGCCGGAGGCGGACGCGCCCGTGCTGCTCTACCTGCACGGCGCGCGCTGGAACGTGCGCTCCAGCGCCGCGCGCATGCGCCGGCTGCACAGCCTGGGTTTTGCCGTTCTGGGCATCGACTACCGCGGCTTCGGCGCCAGCACCGACACGCTGCCGTCCGAGGCCATGGCGGTCGAGGACGCCCGCGCCGCCTGGGACTGGCTGGCGCGCACCCACCCGCAGCGCCAGCGCTACGTCTTCGGCCACTCGCTGGGCGGCGCCATCGCGGTGCAGCTGGCCGCGCAGGTGAGCGACGAGGCCGGCGTGATCGTCGAAGGTACCTTCACCTCCATCCCCGACGTGGTGAGCACCATGGCCTGGGGCTGGCTGCCGGTGCGCCCGCTCATCACCCAGCGTTTTGCCTCGGTCGAGAAGGTCGCCGAGCTCGGCTCGCCGCTGCTGGTGGTGCACGGCAGCGAGGACAGGCTCATCCCGCCGCGCCTGGGCCGCGCCCTGTTCGAGCAGGCACGCGAGCCCAAGCGTTTCGTGCTGGTGGAGGGTGGCTCGCACCACAACACCAACGCCGTGGGGCTGGACGCCTACCGCCAGGCGGTGGGCGAACTGTTCAGGGTGAAGGCGCCGGGCTGACCTGCGGTCAGGTCAGCCCGGCTGCAGCACCCTGGCGCCCATGGCGCCAGGCTTGCTCAGCGGACGGGTACGCCATTGACGGTGGCGGCACGCAGCACTCTTGA
>JBJOKY010000128.1:0-11022 GCA_046045865.1 Pseudomonadota bacterium
CTGCGGCGTGCGCGCTGGTCGTGGCTGCCTTGGCGCGTCGGCCGAGCACGTCACGAAGGAGATTGCCGAGCATGTGGCGCCGTCCAGCCTCAGGCGCGCGCCTGGCCGGCGTTGCGCGTCACGTAGACGATGAGCGCCTCGACCACCAGCTCGACGAAGGGCTTGGGGTAGCCGCGCTCTTCCAGCGCCCAGCGCAGGGCGTTGCCCATGCGGGCCTTGCCGATCACGCCCAGGCGCCACTCCTGCGTCTTGCTCACGGCCTTGTTGAGCACGCCTTCGACGATGTTGGACACCGCCTGCGGCGACAGCTTGCGTCCTTCGCCGTTGGCCATGGCCGGTGGGTAGCGCCGCGTGAGTTCGGTGGCGAGCGTGTCGGCCAGCGTGTCGAAACGCGAGGGCCCGAAAAGTGACTTGAACCAGGACATCTGCAAAAGATAGCACGCCAGCCCGGCATGCCGGCCGCGCCGATGCTCGCCGCCGTCGCGGCCGGCAGCACGGGCACGGTGGGTCGCCACGCCAGACCCACCGTGCCGTCACGCAAAATCACGCAGGCTGCGGTCCGGCGCGCGTGTCATGTGACCGGGCCGCCGCCACGCCCGCATCCGGCATCGTCTGCCGCTCCAGCATCGCCATCCATGACCCAGAACCCGACCGTTTCCGCCGCACCCGCGCTGCCGCCGCTGCTGGTCGCCCTGCTCGCCGCCGCCCTGCCCATGCTGATCGCGGGCAACGTCTCGCCGGCCTCGACCTTCTTCAACCAGCTGGTGGCCTTCGCAGGCTGCGGCCTGTGGCTGCTGCTGGCGGCGCGCTCGCTGGCGCAGGGGCCGCAGCTGCGCTCCGGGCCGGTGCTGCCGTGGCTGCTGCTGGTGTTCGCGCTGCTGCTGCTGGCCTACCTGATTTCCGACGCGCCCTACGGGCAGCGCATCATTCCCTTCGGCACCGTGCTGCTGGGCGCGGGCCTGGCGACGGCCTGCGCCGCGCGCACCGGCCAGGGCGACGAGGCCAGCTTCGCCGACCCGCTGCTGGTGGCGCTGCTGGCGGCGGCGCTGCTCAGCGTGGTCGTCGGCGCGGTGCAGGTGTTCGCGCCGCAGCTGGCCGACGGCACGTTGATCGCGCAGGCGACCACCCCGGGGCGCGCCATCGGCAACATGCGCCAGCCCAACCAGCTCTCCACCCTGCTGCTGTGGGGCTGCGCTGCGGCGGTGTGGCTGGCGGTGGTGCGGCGCTGGACGCCCGCGGCCCTGGCCAGCGTGTTGTGGCTGCTGGTCTTCGCGGTGGTGCTGACCGCCTCGCGCACCGGCCTGGTGGGCGTCGTGCTGCTGGCCGCCTGGGGCGCGGTGGACCGCCGCCTGCCGCGCCACGTGCGTGTGCTGCTGGTGGCCAGCCTGGCCATGTACGCCCTGGGCTGGTGGATGCTGGAGCACTGGAGCGCCACCACCGGCCAGGCCTTCTTCGGCGACGACCAGGTGCAGAAGACGCTGCACGGCGACGCCAGCAGCTCGCGCGGCAAGATCTGGGCCAATACCCTCGAGATGATTGCCGCCCACCCCTGGCGCGGCGTGGGCACGGCCGCCTTCAACTACGACTGGACCATGGGCGTCTTTCCGGAGCGCCCGATCGCCTTCTTCGACCACAGCCACAACCTGGAGCTGCAGCTGGCGGTCGAGAACGGCATCCCCTTCGCCGTGATCGTGTGCGCCGCGTTGCTGTGGGCGCTGTGGGCCGGCCGCGCCGCGCTGACCAGCACCGACGACCGGCGCGTCCTGGGTGCGCGCACCGCCCTGTTCATGCTGGTGCTGGTGGCCGTGCACAGCCAGCTCGAATATCCGCTCTGGTACACCTATTTCCTGCTGCCGACCTGCATCCTGGCGGGCTGGTACACCGGCCTGGCCCGGCTCGCGGCGCACAAGTCGGACGTGATCCCGCAGGCTGCGGCAGGCGCGGGCAGCCGCCGCGTCGATCAGCCCTGGAGCCCGGAGCGTACGGCGGCCGAGTCGCGGCCGGGCGTGCGGGGCCGGCTCCACGCTGCGCTGGCCGGGCTGCACAGCCGCTTTGCCTTGGCACTGGGTGGCGTGGCCCTGGCCGCCAGTGCCTGGGCCCTGGTCGAGTACTGGATGGTGGCCGTCGTGTTCGAGCCCCGTCTGGCGATCGGCGAGCCCGGCGCGCTGGAGCAGCGCATCCAGCGCGCGCGCCGCAGCGTGCTGTTCGGCCACCATGCCGACTATGCCGACGTCACCATGGCCGAGCACCCGGAAACCATGCTGCCGCAGTTCACGCGTCCGCTCTACCACCTGCTCGACACCCGACTGATGATGGCCTATGCCAAGGCCCTGGCCGCGGCCGACCAGATCCCGGCAGCGGTGCACGTGGCCGCGCGGCTGCGCGAATTCCACAACCCGGCGTCGGACGAGTTCTTCGAACCCTGCATCAGCGGCGGCCATCCTCTGCCGTTCCAGTGCGCCACCGACCCGCGCCTGACAGTCGACGAGATGCGCGCCGTGCAGCAGCGCTGAGCCGCCGGCAAGAGGCCAGGCGCGAGCCGGGCACCGGCCGTGCCAGGGCCGCTTCAGCGGTTACTGCCGGCCGGGGCGGTCCAGTCGCCCGACTTGCCGCCGCGCTTTTCCAGCACCCGCACGTCGGTGATCACCATGCCGCGGTCGGCCGCCTTGCACATGTCGTAGATGGTGAGCAGGCCGATCTGCACGGCGGTGAGCGCCTCCATCTCCACACCGGTGCGGCCCAGGGTCTCGACGCGTGCCTCGCAGGCCACGCTGCTGGTGGCGGTGTCGATCTCGAACTCGACCGCGACGCGGGTGATGGGCAGCGGGTGGCACAGCGGGATCAGGTCCGAGGTGCGCTTGGCCGCCTGGATCGCGGCGATGCGCGCCACGCCCAGCACGTCGCCCTTCTTCGCGCTGCCCGAGGTGATGAGCGCCAGCGTGGCCGCCAGCATGGTGATGCGCCCGCCGGCCAGCGCCACGCGGTGGGTCTCGTTCTTGCCGGCGACGTCGACCATGTGGGCCTGGCCCTGGGCGTCGAAGTGGGTCAGGGGGCTGCTGGGGCTCGGGTCGCTGCTCATCGCGGTACGGAGGATTTCGGTGGAGAAGTGCCCGCGACACAGGCGGCACACGATATCGAGGCATCATAGGCGGCGCGCCTGTTGCGCTTTGACCTCATGATGAACACTGGCACCACCCCGTCCCGCCTGCTGGCCCTGCTGCTGGCGCTGACCCAGCTGGTCACGCCGATGCTGCTGCCCGCGCCCGCGGCGGCGGCCAGCGCCCTGCCGGCGCTGGGCGACGCGGCGTCCGACGACCTCACGGTGGCGGCCGAGAAGCGTCTGGGCGAGCGCATCATGCTGGAGATCCGGCGTGACCCGGACGTGATCGACGACCCGCTGCTGGTCGACTACGTGGCCCGGACCTTCGCGCCGCTGGTGGCGTCGGCGCGCCAGCGCGGCGAGATCTCCGAGGACCTGCTCGGCCATTTCGACTTCGAGACCTTCCTGGTGCGCGACCGCACGGTCAACGCCTTCGCCCTGCCGGGCGGCCACATCGGCGTGCACCTGGGCCTGATCTCGGTCACCACCACGCGCGACGAGCTGGCCGCCGTGCTGGCACACGAGCTCAGCCATGTCACGCAGCGCCACATCGCGCGCATGGTGGCGGTGAACCGCCGCCAGTCCTTGCTCGGCATCGCCAGCTTCATCCTGGGCGTGATGGCGGCCTCGCGCAGCCCGGACGCCGCCAACGCGCTCATCCTGGGTGGCCAGGGCGTGGCAGCGCAGGGCCAGCTCAACTTCTCGCGCGACATGGAGCGCGAGGCCGACCGGGTCGGCTTCGGTGTGCTCGAAGGCGCGGGCTACGCCGGCGTCGGCATGGTCGGCATGTTCGAGCGCCTGCAGGCTGCGGCGCGGCTGGACAACCAGCAGTTCCCGTATCTGCGCACCCACCCGCTGACCGGCGAGCGCATCGGCGAGGCGCGCCAGCGCCTGGGTGTGGCCGGCGCGGACACCGCGCTGGCCACCAGTTCCGGCGGCGACGGGGCGCGCTGGCTGCACGCCGCCATGCAGGGCCGGGCCCGCGCGCTGATGGACGGACGCGCGCAGACCCTGCAGCGCCTGGCCGCCGGTGTGGCGCCTGCGCCAGGGGCCGCAGCGCCGGGCGCGGGCGGCGCGGCCGACAGTCAGCCCGACAGCCTGACGAATGCCTACGCAGCCGCCCTGGCCGCCAGCCGCATGAAGGACTGGGCCGGCGCCGACACCGCCCTGCGCCGCGCCCTGGCGCTGGCACGCCCTTATCCGGATGCCGACCGCGCGGTGCAGGCGCTGGCGGTGGAAACCCTGGTCGAGCGCGGCCGCGCCGACGAGGCGCTGGCGCTGCTCAAGGCCAGGCTGGACGATGGCAGCCGCACCAGCCTGCTGCTGGGCGCCAGTGTCGTGCTCGCGGCCAGCGGCCCGCATGCCGCGCCGCTGGCCGAGCTGCGCCCGCGCAGCGAGGCGCTGCAGACCTGGGTTGCCCTGCACCCGGACGACGCGAGTGCCTGGCAGGCACTCGGCCTGCTGCTGGAGCGGCGCGGCCAGCCGCTGGCGGCCATGCGTGCCCAGGCCGAGGTGCAGCTCGCCTACGGCAACCTGCAGGGCGCAGCCGACCGGCTGCGCGCCGGCCAGCGCATCGCGCGCAGCACGGACCAGGCCGACAGCGTGGACGCCGCGGTGATCGACGCCCGACTCACCGCCATCGAGCTGCGCCGCCGGCGCGAGATGGCGGAAGAGCGCCAGCACGGGGGCGGCGGCAGCGGCCAGCAGCCCTGAGCCCGGCGACGCCGCCGGTCCGTCGCCGCCCGCGCTTCAGTCTGCAGCCGCGCGGCGCTGGAAGACCTGGCCCAGCGCCGCCTCGATCACCATGCCGCACAGGCTGTAGATCAGCGAGGCAACCAGGGCGGCGCCGAAGCTCGTCACCGCCAGGCCGTCCAGCAGCCAGGCGGCGCTGTAGAACATGGCGGCATTGATGACGAAGAGGAACAGGCCCAGCGACAGCAGCGTGACCGGCAGCGTCAGCAGCACCAGCAGCGGGCGCACGACGGTGTTGAGCGCACCCAGCACCAGCGCGGCTGCCAGCGCTGCGCCGAAGCTCGTGACCGTCACGCCCGGGTAGACGTGGGCGATGAACAGCAGGGTGGCGGCCAGGCAGAACCAGCGGGCAAGCAGACGCAACATGCACAAAGCATAACGGCAGGGGCGCTTGCCCGCTGCCGGCCGGCCGGACCGGCGGGCTCAGCCGTCGACGTCGTCGTGCTGCCCGCGGTCGTCGTGACCAGACTCGTCGGGGGCCTGCGGCTGGCGCAGCACGCGCTGCACCACGGCGGCGCTGAAGCCCCGCGCCATCAGGAAACGCATCTGGCGCGCGGTCTCGCGTGCGTCGGCGGCGGGCATGCTGCCGTAGCGGCGCTGCCAGACCTCGCGGGCACGCGTTTCCTCGCTGGCGGCCAGGCCCTGCAGGCTGTCGCGCAGCATGGCCTCGGGCACGCCCTTGGCGCGCAGTTCCTGGCGGATGCGCGCCGCCCCCAGGCGCGGTGCGCGCCGGTGCAGCACGGAAGCGACATAACGTTCGTCCGAGAGCAGCCCGCTGGCCTGGAATTCATCGAGCAAGGCCTCGATGGCAGCCTGACGGGCGGCACGGGCGTCGTCGTCGGGCGCCGCGTTACCTGCATCGCGCCCGGCCCGGTCGGCCCGGTCGGACGCATCGGCCAGCTTGCGCGCCAGTTCCGCGCGGGAGTGCTCGCGCAGCGCCAGGCAGGCCAGCGCGCGGCTGCGCAGCGAGGGCAGGCGGGCAGTGGTGCTGGCCATGGCGGCGGCGGCGTGGCCAGGCCCGGCGCGAGGTTCCGCGCGCGGCTTGCCTGGTGGCGGCATCAGTCCTCGACCGGCGCGGCGCCGCCCAGGGCCGGCAGCAGGGCGATGTCCAGGCTCTCGCGGATGCGGTTCTCGATCTCGTGCGCCAGGTCGGGGTTCTCGCGCAGGAACTCGCGGCTGTTGTCCTTGCCCTGGCCGATCTTCTCGCCCTTGTAGGCGTACCAGGCGCCGGACTTGTCGACCACCTTGGCGATCACGCCCAGGTCGATGATCTCGCCCTCGCGGCTGATGCCTTCGCCGTACAGGATGTCGAAGTCGGCCGTCTTGAAGGGCGGCGCGACCTTGTTCTTCACCACCTTGACGCGGGTCTCGCTGCCGATGACCTCCTCACCCTTCTTGATGCTGCCGACGCGGCGGATGTCGATGCGCACCGACGAGTAGAACTTCAGCGCGTTGCCGCCCGTGGTGGTCTCGGGGCTGCCGAACATCACGCCGATCTTCATGCGGATCTGGTTGATGAAGATGACCATGCAGTTGGTCTTCTTGATCGTGGCGGTGAGCTTGCGCAGTGCCTGGCTCATCAGTCGGGCCTGCAGGCCGGGCAGCGAATCGCCCATCTCGCCCTCGAGTTCGGCCTTGGGCGTGAGCGCGGCGACCGAGTCGACCACGATGAGGTCGAGCGAGCCCGAGCGCACCAGCGCGTCGACGATCTCGAGCGCCTGCTCGCCGGTGTCGGGCTGGCTGATGAGCAGTTCGTGCAGCTTGACGCCGAGCTTCTGGGCGTACTGCACATCGAGCGCGTGTTCGGCGTCGATGAAGGCGCAGGTACCGCCCTGCTTCTGCATCTGGGCGATGACCTGCAGGGTCAGCGTGGTCTTGCCCGAGGATTCCGGGCCGTAGATCTCGATGACGCGCCCGCGCGGCAGGCCGCCCACGCCCAGGGCGATGTCCAGACCCAGCGAGCCGGTGGAGACGACCTGGATGTCCTCGATCTTCTCGCCCTCGACCAGCCGCATGATCGAGCCCTTGCCGAACTGCTTCTCGATCTGCGCCAGGGCGGCCTGCAGGGCCTTGGCCTTCTCGGTGTTGATGGCGGGGGTGTTCGTGGGTGCTGCGCTCATGGTGGTGGCTCCGGACAAGTTGCGCACGATTATCTGCAAAGCTGGACGTTTGTACAGTGGTTTTGCAGCAAGGAGGGCTTGAGCCCGCCCCGGCCCGGGGGGCTGCTCACCCGACCGGGTGTTTACCCGCCCATGGCCGGGCGAGCTGCGTCGGCTTCGCGACAGGCCCGTTCCTACAATGGCGTGCGGCCTGCGCGGTCCGCACCGATCATGACGAGGAGACACGCCCCATGCGCATCCTGATAGCCGAAGACGACCAGGTGCTGGCCGATGGACTGCTGCGCAGCCTGCGCGCCGCAGGTTATGCGGTCGACCAGGTGAGCAGCGGTTCGGAGGCCGACGCGGCACTTGCCGCGCACGAGTTCGACCTGCTCATCCTCGACCTGGGCCTGCCGCGCATGCACGGGCTGGAGGTGTTGAAGCGCCTGCGGGGGCGCGGCTCGGCGGTGCCGGTGCTCATCCTCACCGCGGCCGACAGCATCGAGCAGCGCGTCAAGGGCCTGGACTACGGCGCCGACGACTACATGGCCAAGCCCTTCTCGCTGCAGGAACTGGAGGCGCGCGTGCGCGCCCTCACCCGGCGCGGCCTGGGCTCGGCCAGCAGCCTGATCAAGCACGGCCCGCTCACCTTCGACGCCACCGGCCGCGTCGCCTACATCAACGAGCAGATGGTCGACCTGTCGGCACGCGAGCTGAGCCTGCTGGAGGTGCTGCTGCAGCGCGCCGGGCGGCTGGTCAGCAAGGACCAGCTGGTCGAGCGCCTGTGCGAGTGGGGCGAGGAGGTCAGCAACAACGCCATCGAGGTCTACATCCACCGCCTGCGCAAGAAGATCGAGCAGGGGCCCATCCGCATCGCCACCGTGCGCGGCCTGGGCTACTGCCTGGAGAAGATCGCCGGCTGAGCGCCGCGCGGTCGACCCCTGCCGGCCCGGCGCGCCTTTTCATCCGTCCATGCCCCGACTGACCCGCGCGCCCCTGCTGCCTTCCCGCGTGCGCGAACAGCGCTCGCTGTTCGGCGAGATCCTGGACTGGATGCTCGCCCCCCTGCTGCTCATGTGGCCCATGAGCCTGGCGCTGACCTGGCTGGCCGCGCAGGGCATCGCCAGCAAGCCCTACGACCGCGCCCTGGTCGAGACCGTGCGCGTGATCGGTCAGCGCCTGCAGCCGGGCACGACCTCGCTGCGCATCGACCTGTCACGCGAGACGGCCCAGCTGCTGCGCTCGGACGAGGTCGACGCGATCTATTACCAGGTGCTGGGCGCCGACGGCAAGCTGCTGAGCGGCGACGCCGACATCCCGCCGCCCGAATACGAACCGGGTTCCAACGGCGAGGTGCGCCTGCGCGACGACGAGGTGCACAACGACAACGTGCGCATCGCCTACCAGTGGGTCACCGTGGTGGCAGGTGAGCCGCCGGCGCTGGTGCAGGTCGGCGAGACCATGACCAAGCGCTCGCGCCTGGCCACCGAGATCATCAAGGGCGTCATCCTGCCGCAGTTCGTCATCCTGCCCATCGCGGTGCTGCTGGTGTGGCTGGCGCTGGCGCGCGGCCTGGCGCCGCTCAACGCCCTGCAGCAGCGCATCCGCCTGCGCCCGAGCGACGACCTGTCGCCCATCGACGACCGCGAGGTGCCCGAGGAAGTCACGCCGCTGGTGCAGGCCATCAACGACCTGCTGGAGCGCCAGCAGAGCTCGCTGCAGACGCAGAAGCGCTTCCTGGCCGACGCGGCCCACCAGCTCAAGACACCGCTGGCGGGGCTGCGCATGCAGGCCGAGCTGGCGGCGCGCGAGATCCAGTCCGGCCAGAGCGACCCGCGCACGCTGGCCACCTCGCTGGAGCAGATGGCCAACGCCTCGCAGCGCGCCGCCCACATGGTCAACCAGCTGCTGTCGATGGCGCGCGCCGAGGCGCAGAACCCGCACCAGGCCTTCAAGCCGCTGGACCTGGACGAGCTGGCCTGCGACGTGATGCGCGACTTCGTGCCGCGCGCGCTCGACAAGTCCATCGACCTGGGCTACGAAGGACCCTCGGCGCGCGCCGACGGCGATGCCGCGGCGGTGCCGGGCGAGGCTGTCGTCAAGGGCAACGCGCTGCTGCTGCGCGAGCTGATCAGCAACCTGGTCGGCAACGCGCTGCACTACACGCCCGCGGGCGGCACGGTCACGCTGCGCGTCATGCCCGACCCCTTCGGCCAGGTGGTGGCGCTGCAGGTCGAGGATTCCGGCCCCGGCATCCCGGCGGCCGAACGTGCGCTGGTGTTCGAGCCCTTCTACCGTGCGCTGGGCACGGCGGTGGACGGCTCGGGCCTGGGCCTGGCCATCGTGGCCGAGATCGCCCGCCAGCACGGCAGCGAGGTGAGCCTGGAGGACGCGCGCGAACCGGGCCAGATCGGCAACGGCGCCACGCCGGGCGCGCTGTTCACGCTGCGCCTGCCGCGTGTGCGGCCGGATTTCGGCGGCGCTGCCGACGCGGCGGCGGCCGGGGCGGGCGGTCCATCCGGCGCCCCGGCCCCCGGCCGCGACGCCGGTCTCAGCTCTGCATGAGCCGGCGCGCGCGCGCGATCGACATCAGCATGCCCAGCCCCAGGCCCAGCGTCACCATGGCGGTGCCGCCGTAGCTGATGAAGGGCAGCGGCACGCCCACCACCGGCAGGATGCCGCTCACCATGCCCATGTTGACCATGGCGTAGGTGAAGAAGCTCAGCGTGATGGCGCCGGCCAGCAGCCGCGTGAAGACCGTGGGCGCGTCGGCCGCGATGGCCAGGCCGCGCAGGATGAGGAAGGCGAAGCCCAGGATGAGCAGCAGGCAGCCCAGCAGGCCGAACTCCTCGGCGTAGGCGGCGAAGATGAAGTCGGTGGTGCGCTCGGGGATGAACTCCAGGTGGGTCTGGGTGCCGCTCATGAAGCCCTTGCCCGTGATGCCGCCCGAACCGATGGCGATCATGCCCTGGATGATGTGGAAGCCCTTGCCCAGCGGGTCGGTGGTCGGGTCGAGCAGGGTGCACACGCGGTGCTTCTGGTACTCGCGGATCATGGGCCAGACCACCTCGGGCTGGCAGATGTAGCTCTCGGACAGGATGAGCGCCGTCACGCCCAGCGCGCCCAGCACGACGACCGGGGCGATCAGTTTCCACGACAGGCCGGCGAAGAAGATCACGTAGAAGCCGGCCGAGAACACCAGGATGGCCGTGCCCAGGTCGGGCTGCTTGGCGATCAGCCCCGCGGGCAGCAGCAGCAGGCCGGCGGCGATGACGAAGTCCGGCCGGCGCAGGTGGCCACCGCGGCGCTGGAACCACCAGGCCAGCATGAGCGGCACGGCGATCTTGAGGATCTCGCTGGGCTGGATGATGATGCCCAGGTTGAGCCAGCGCGTGGCGCCCTTGCGTGTCAGGCCGAACAGGGCGGTGGCGATCAGCAATGCCACGCCGATGCTGTACAGCGGCACGGCCATGGCCATCAGCCGCTGCGGGCTGACCTGGGCCACGGCAAACAGGATGACCGCCGCCAGCCCCATGTTGCGCAGGTGGTCGACGAAGCGTGTGCCGTGGTCGTAGCCGGCCGAATACATGGCCAGCAGGCCGGCGCAGGCCAGCAGCAGTGCGGCCAGGCCCAGGGCCCGGTCGAAGCCCTGGAACAAGGGCGCGATGCGCTGGCGCAGCGTGGGTTGGTCGAGCCGTGCGGTCATGGGGCGGAGGCGCGCGTGGCCGCTGCCGGCGCGGAGCCGGCCGGCCTGGCGGCGGCGATGGTGGCTGGTGCGCGGGCCTGGGCCGGCGCGGCGGACGCGGCCGGCGACGGCGCGCCGGTCAGGCTGTTGCGCTGCGGCGGCAGGGGCACGTCGACGGCGCGGCGTGGCTGGCCGACCGGCGCGCCGGCCTGGCCTTTCTGCGCCAGGGCGATGTCCTCGGGCGAAGGGTAGTTGCCCAGCACGAGGTAGTCGAGCACCCGGCGGGCGATGGGCGCGGCGGCCTCGGCGCCGAAGCCCGAGTTCTCGACGATCACGGCCAGCGCCACGCGCGGCTCGTCCAGCGGCGCGAAGGCGGTGTAGAGCGA
>JBJOKY010000473.1:0-3306 GCA_046045865.1 Pseudomonadota bacterium
GGCCCGATGACGCGGAACTGCACCGGGTACGGCACCGGCGGCCCGTTCGGCAGCAGCTTGACGCGGCCGCGCGCCTCAGGGAACTCTTCGGCCAGCAGCTGCGGCAGCTTCAGGCGCAGCTGCTCGCGCGTGGCCAGATCCTTCGGCAGCACGATCGCCTGGCTGACGTTGCTCTGCGCAAAAACCTGATCGAGCGGCAGGTAGAAACGCGGCACGCCCGAGCCGACCCAGACCGTCACGCTTTCGACGCCCGGCTCCTTGAGCATGCGCGCCTCGAAGCGCTTGACCAGTTCCTCGCTGCTCTGCAGCGTGCCACCTTCCGGCAGCCACAGATCGACCATGATTTCCGGCCGGCTCGAATCCGGGAAGAACTGCTGCTGCACCTTGCCCATGCCGACCAGCCCGAGCACGAAGGTGCCGATCGTCAGGCCGATGGTGATCCAGCGGTGCTGCACGCACCAGTTCACCGTGGCGCGAAAGCGGCTGTAGAACGGCGTGTCGAACAGCTCGTGCGGCTCGTGGTCGGCGGCGCTGCTGGCCGCGCCGGGCGCCCCGGCGGCGACATGCGTCTTGAGCAGCCGCGCGCCCAGGTAGGGCACGAAGTAGACCGAGGCGAACCACGAGATGATCAGCGCGGCGGCCGTGACGGCAAAGATCGCGAAGGTGTATTCGCCCACCATCGAGTGCGCCATGCCGATCGGCAGGAAACCGGTCGCGGTGATGAGCGTGCCGGTCAGCATCGGCATGGCCGTCACGTCGTAGGCGTAGGTGGCAGCGTGCAGCTTGTCGTAGCCCTCTTCGAGCTTGCGCACCATCATCTCGACCGCGATGATGGCGTCGTCCACCAGCAAGCCCAAAGCGATGATGAGCGAGCCGAGCGAGATCTTGTGCAGCCCGACGCCCCAGTAGTACATCGTGACGAAGGTGATCGCCAGCACGAGCGGAATCGTGATGCCGACCACCAGGCCGGGGCGGATGTCGATGCGCAAGGGTTTGGTATGCAGGCCCAGGCTGATGAAGCTCACCGCCAGCACGATCACCACCGCCTCGATCAGCACACTCACGAACTCGCCCACCGAACGCGACACCGCTTCCGGCTGGTCCTGCACCCGGCTCAGCTCGATGCCGGCCGGCAGCGTCGCCTTGATCTGTCCGACCTTGGCGCCCAGCGACTGGCCCAGCGCGATGATGTCGCCGCCCTTGGCCATCGACACACCCAGCGCCAGCACCGGCTTGCCCTGGTAGCGCACCTTGGTCGCGGCCGGCTCGGCGTAACCGCGCCGGATCTCGGCGATGTCGCCCAGGCGCAGCATGCTGGCCACGCCGGTGGCCCGGTTGACGGCGCGGATCGGCAGCGCGCGCAGCACCTCGATCGAACCGAACTGGCCGCCCACGCGCACCTGCAGGTTCTGGCTGCCGGCGTCGAACACGCCGGCGCCCTCGACGGCGTTCTGCGCGTTCAGCTGCGCCACCACCGTGTTCAAGTCGATGCCGAGCTGGGCCAGCCGTGCGCCTGAAATCTCGACAAAGACCTTTTCCGGCTGGGCGCCGAAGATCTCGACCTTGGCCACATCCGGCACGCGCAGCAGCTCGGAGCGCACGTTCTCGGCAAAGACGCGCAGCTCCTCCTGGCTGAAGCCGTCGGCCGAGAGCGCGAAGATCGAGCCGTACACGTCGCCGAACTCGTCGTTGAAGAACGGCCCGATCACCCCGGACGGCAGCTGGCCGCGCATGTCGCCGACCTTCTTGCGCACCTGGTACCAGACGTTGGCAACCTCCTTCGGCGGCGAGCTGTCCTTGATCTGGAAGATCGTCACCGACTCGCCCGGCTTGGTGTAGCTGCGAATGATGTCGGCGTAGGGCGCCTCCTGCAGGCTGCGCTCGATCTTGTCGGTCACCTGCTCGGCCATCTGCTGCGCCGTGGCGCCCGGCCACACTGCCTGCACCACCATGGCGCGGAAGGTGAAGGGCGGGTCCTCGTCCTGCCCGAGCTGGAAGTAGGCCACCACGCCCAGCGCCATGAGCACGATGAGCAGGTAGCGGGTGAGCGCCGGGTGCTCGAGCGCCCAGCGGGAGATGTTGAAGCTCGACGCCGAGCTCATGCCGGATCCGAAACTGGCCATGATGGGTTGCGCCTCGGGTTCAGCGTGACGCGGCGGCCAGCGCCACGGGGGTCTCCACCACACCCAGCGCCGCGCCACTGACGGCGGCCTCCACATAGCGCTTGACCTTCTGGCCGGGAGTGAGTGCATGCACACCTGCCACGACCACCTCTTGCCCGGGCTGCAGGCCGTCGGCCACCACGGCACGCCGGCCTTCGTGGGCCGCCAGGCTGACCACCTGCGGCCTGACCGTCAGGCTGGCGCCGTCGAGCAGCCAGACCACCGTCTTGCCGCCCTGTTCGGCCACCGCCTCCAGCGGCAGCTTGATGGCGGGCGCCGCCCCACCGGCCGCGGCAGCTGCCGGGGACACCACCCGCACGGTGGCGGTCTGGCCCAGGCGCACGTCGGCGCGCCCCAGGTCGGCCTTGGCCAGGAAGGTGCGCGTGGCCGGGTCGGCCGCCGCCGCCAGCTCGCGCAGCGTGGCAGGCAGGGTCTCTTCGGCGCCCCAGATGGTCACCGTCAGGGCGCCCTTGTGGCCCAGCAGGGCACGCACGACCTTCACGCGGTCCTCGGGCACCTGGAACACGACGTCGCGTGCACCGTCCTGGGCGATGCGCAGCACCGGGCTGCCGGCACCCAGCACCGCGCCGGGCTCGGCGTCCACGCCCGTGACCACGCCGGACACGTCGGCCAGCAGCTGGGCGTAACCCGCCTGGTTGCCCTGCACGCCAACCTGGGCACGTGCCTGGGCCAGGCTGGCCGCGGCGGCCTTGAGCGCGTTGTCGCGCCGCTCCAGTTCGGCCGCGCTGACGAAGCCCTGCTCGTGCAGCTCCCTGGTGCGGCGCTGGTCGGCCTGGGCCTGGTCGTGGCTGGTCTGGGCGGCGAGCAGGCCGGCCTGGGCGGCCTCCTGCGCCAGCTTCAGGTCCTGCGGGTCGAGCTGGGCCAGCAACTTGCCGGCTCGCACCGTGTCACCCAGCTCGACCGCGCGGCGTACCAGCTTGCCGCCGACACGGAAGCCCAGACGTGCCTCGGTGCGCGCGCGTACCTCGGCGGCGTAGTCGGTCGCGCCGGCCAGGGCTTCGGCACCCAACTTCACGGTACGCACGGCGCGCACCGGCTCGGGCGCGGGGGCTGGCCGGCTGCAGGCCGCCAGCAGCACGGCGGCCAGCGCCAGCGGCCAGATCGCGGCGCGCGGCCGGGCAGA
>JBJOKY010000474.1:0-3301 GCA_046045865.1 Pseudomonadota bacterium
GGCGACGAGTTGCACGGCGTGCTCGCAGTGCAGCCGCGCCAGGTTCTCGCGCGCGCAGGCCAGCGCGCCCGCATGGATGTCGGTGGCGACGACGCGCTGCACGCCGCGGCGGGCCAGCACCGCGGCCAGGACGCCGGTCCCGGTGCCGATGTCGAAGGCCAGGCTGTGCGCCTTCGCGGCCGCGGGCAGTGGCGCCTGCGCCACCAGGTCCACGTATTCGCCGCGCACCGGGCTGAACACGCCGTGGTGCGGATGGACCGCGTCGCCGCCCAGTGCGTCGATGGGCACACCCTTGCGGCGCCACTCATGGGCGCCGATCAGCCCCAGCAAATCGCGCAGCGAGGCGACGCTGGGCTCGCCGGCCGGGCCCCAGACCTCCTCGCAGGCGAACCGCACGTCGGGTGCGCGGCGCAGCGGCACGTGGTGCCCGGCGTCGAACGGGATCAGCACCATGCCCAGGAGGCGCGCGCGCTCGGCCTGGGCCTTGCGGTGCAGGTGGAAGGCCAGGGCGGGCTCGGGCGCGGGCTCCGGCGAACGCTTGTGCGGGCGGCGCTCGATGCGCCTCGCCAGGGCCTGCAGCAACTGACGGGCCTGGTGGTAGTCGCCACGCCACAGCAGCGCCGTGCCCTCGCAGGCCAGGCGGTAGGCGGTGTCGGCACTCATCGTGTCGTCCGCCACGCGCACACGCCTGGGCGGCGGCACGCCGGCTGCGCTGCGCCAGAGCGCGCGGTGTGGCCTGCCGTCCTCGACCCACTCCACGAGGCCCGGGGCGGTGCTCATCGGGTGGACGTCCACCACTGCAGGACGCCTTGCCCCGCGGCGCGGCTGGTGGCGATGACGGGGATGCGGGGATGTGAGGGCGGCGACATGGCAATCGGGTTTGTACCTCACGCCGGCGAGGGTTCCGCAAGCCGGATCGCCCAACGGACAGCCGCACGAGGCCCAAGCCCGTCTGTCGCGATCGACCCGACGAATGTCGACGTCGTCCACCACGCCGACACCGTCGCGGTCCGCCGACAGAGATACCGAAGCCGCAAGAGCGCGCGTCAGCAGCTTGCGCCGTCCCGGCGCTCGTCCAGGAACTGGCCACGCGGACGCGGAACACGCTGCGTTCGGAACCATACCCGTTGTTGCAGCCCGGCCGATCGCGAAGGCCACTTCTGTGGTCGGGTCGAGCCGAAGGCAGGCTCGGAGTCGTCGCCAGAAACCTACCGCTTGAGGGTGCGCCGCGGTCAGATTCCTGAGTGCGTCGAAATGGGCGGCTCATGGCCGACAGCAGTCATCAGAAGTCGAGCCGCTGGCAGGATGCGCTCCCCACCACGCGGCTACGCCCTGCCGCACCAGTCACCAATGCGGGTCGTCGACCAAGGCGCGAGCCATCCCTGCCCGCCTATGCCCCCTCACACCTCCAGCCACTCCTTGCGGACATAGCTGTTGGCGCGCAGCTCCTCGGAGGTGCCCTCGAACACGATCTGGCCGTGGCCCATGACCAGGCAGCGCTCGGCCACCTCCAGGGCGATGGTGAGCTTCTGCTCCACCAGCAGGACCGAGACGCCGCGGCGCTTGAGCTCGCGCAGGTATTCGGCCACCAGCTCGACGATCTTGGGTGCCAGGCCCTCGGTGGGCTCGTCGATCATGATGAGCTCGGGGTCGCCCATCAGGGTGCGGCAGAGGGTGAGCATCTGCTGCTCGCCGCCCGAGAGCACGCCCGCCTCGGTGTGCTGGCGCTCCTTGAGGCGCGGGAACATGCCGTACATGTCGTCCAGCTGCCAGCGGCCCTTGCCGGCCTTGCGGCCCCCCTTCTGCCCCAGCATCAGGTTCTGCTCAACGGTGAGCTTGGGGAAGATGTCCCGGTTCTCGGGCACATAACCGATGCCCAGGTGAGCGATCTCGTAGGCCTTCTTGCCCAGGATGTCCTGGCCCTGCCAGCGGATGGCGCCTGCGCCGTCCACCAGGCCCATGATGGTCTTCACCGTGGTGGAGCGGCCCGAGCCGTTGCGGCCCAGCAGGCTGACGATCTCGCCCTGCCCCACCGTGAAGTTGACGCCATGCAGCACATGGCTCTTGCCGTAGAAGGCGTTGAGTTTGTCGAGTTCCAGCATGGTGATGATGCCCTGGCTCAATGGCCCGCCGCGGCGGCTTGTTGGTCAGCGAGCACCGAGCCCAGATAGGCCTCCTGCACGCGGGCATTGGCGCGCACCGCCTCGGGCGTGTCGAAGGCGATGACCTCGCCGTAGACCAGCACGGCGATGCGGTCGGCCAGGCCGAAGACCACGCCCATATCGTGCTCCACGGTCAGCAGGGTGCGGCCGGCGGTGACCTCGCGGATGAGCTGCACGAAGCGCTTGGTCTCGCTCTTGCTCATGCCGGCCGTGGGTTCGTCCAGCAGCACCACGTTCTGGCCACCGGCAATGGTGATGCCGATCTCCAGGGCGCGCTGCTCGGCATAGGTGAGGTTCATGGCCAGCACGTCGCGGCGCCGATCGAGCCGGATCATCTCGAGGATCTCCTCGGCCCGGTCGTTGGCATCGCGCAGGTCGGCCAGGAACTTCCAGAAGGCATAGCGGTAGCCCATGGACCAGAGCACGGCGCAGCGCACGTTCTCGAACACCGAGAGGCGGCTGAACAGGTTGCTGACCTGGAAGCTGCGCGACAGGCCCAGGCGGTTGATCTCGTAGGGCTTCTTGCCGTCGATGCGCTGGCCGTTCAGCCTGACCTCGCCCGAGGTGGGCGCGAAGCGGCCGCTGATGAGGTTGAAGAGGGTGGACTTGCCCGCGCCATTGGGGCCGATGATGGCCACGCGTTCACCTGGCTTCACCGCCAGGCTGGCGCCGCGGATGATCTCGGTCTTGCCAAAGTTCTTGCGCAGGTCGACCAGTTCGAGGGCATAGGGCGCATCGGCGCCTGAGGTTGTCACGGTCTGGCTCACAGCGTCTCCCGGCGCTTGATTTCCTTCTCGATCTCGGCCTGGGTCTCGCCCCATTCATGCACGAAGTGCCGGCGCGCCAGCTCGAAGAGGCCGATGGCGGTGAGCAGCACGAAGGCCGCACCGAACCAGCTTTCCACGCCCTTGGCATCGATCTGGTTGTAGAGGAACTTGAGCTTGCTGCTGCCCGAGCTGTCGAGCTGCAGGTGGTAGACCATCTCGATCATGGCGGCACTGGCCAGCAGCAACACGATGCCGATGCCGCCCAGGGCCAGGTAGGCGGTCCAGAGCCGGCGCAGCTTGCCGAAGGCGGCCACGCGCAGGTTCATCATGATGAGGCTGGCCACGCCGCCCGGGGCATACATGACCATCACC
>JBJOKY010000475.1:0-3300 GCA_046045865.1 Pseudomonadota bacterium
GCGGCCAGCATCTCGGCCACGGTGTGGCCCACCATGCCGTGGGCGCTGCTGCGGTTGAATGCCACCCCGCCCAGCCAGCGCATCCAGGCGCCGAACACCGGCACGCGGAACAGGCTGTCCTTGCCCCAGAACTTCACGTCCAGCCCCATGGCCCACTTGGCCAGCAGGCCGACCGGGAAATCCCAGTTCGAGGTGTGCGGATAGACCGCGATCACGCCCTGGTGGCCTGGCAGGCCGGCGAAGTCCAGCCGCCAGCCCAGCAGGACCAGCACCCCGCGCGCCAGTGCA
Organism: Pseudomonadota bacterium; assembly: GCA_046045865.1. Lineage (GTDB taxonomy): Bacteria > Pseudomonadota > Gammaproteobacteria > Burkholderiales > Burkholderiaceae_C > Sphaerotilus. The sequence goes on from JBJOKY010000475.1 coordinate 289, forward strand.
CTGCCGCGGGGGGTGATCATCAAGGTGTCGGGGGCGCGGCTCATCACCGCTTGATGGCGCGCCAGCCGATGTCGCGGCGGTACTGCATGCCGTCGAAGTGGATGCCCTGCAGCGCCTCGTAGGCATGGGCCTGGGCGTCCTTGACCGACTCCCCCAGGGCCGTGACGCAGAGCACCCGGCCGCCGCTGGTGACCGTGCCTTCGGGCGCCGGGCTGGTGCCGGCATGGAAGACCATGCTGTCCGGCGGCAGGTTGGCCGGCGTCACCAGGCCGCGGATCACGTCGCCCTTGCGCGGCGTGAGCGGGTAGCCGTGGGCGGCCATCACCACGCCCAGGGCGACGCGGCGGTCCCAGTCCAGCTCGATCTGGTCCAGCGTGCCGTCGGCGCCGTGCATCAGCACCTCGCAGAGGTCGCTCTTGAGCCGCATCATGATGGGCTGCGTCTCGGGGTCGCCCAGGCGGGTGTTGAACTCCAGGGTCTTGACCCGGCCCTGGGGGTCGATCATCAGCCCGGCATAGAGAAAGCCGGTGAAGGGGATGCCGTCCTTGGCCATGCCTTCCACCGTGGGGCGGATGATCTCGGCCATCACGCGGGCATGGACGTTGGGCGTCACCACCGGGGCGGGTGAATAGGCGCCCATGCCGCCGGTGTTGGGGCCCTGGTCGGCGTCCTGCAGGCGCTTGTGGTCCTGGCTGGTGGCCAGGGGCAGGATGTTCCTGCCGTCCACCATGACGATGAAGCTGGCTTCCTCGCCGGCCAGGAACTCCTCGATCACCACCCGCGCGCCACCGGCGTTGTGCACCACGCCGAGCTTGTTGCCGCCGCCATCGGCATCGCTGGCCAGCATCCAGTCGATGGCCTCGTGCGCCTCGGCCAGCGTCATGGCCACGACCACACCCTTGCCGGCGGCCAGGCCGTCGGCCTTGACGACGATGGGCGCGCCCTGGGCGTCGACATAGGCATGGGCCCGGGCCGCGTCGCCGAAGGTGGCGTAGGCGGCGGTCGGGATGTGGTGGCGCGCCATGAAGTCCTTGGCGAAGGCCTTGGAGCTTTCCAGCTGGGCCGCCGCCTTGGTGGGCCCGAAGATGCGCAGGCCGCGGGCGCGGAAGGCATCGACCACGCCGGCCGACAGCGGCGCCTCGGGCCCCACCACGGTGAGCGCGATCTTCTCGGCCTGGGCGAAGTCGGCCAGCGCATTCACGTCGGTGATGGCGATGTTCTGCAGGTCCGGGTCGAGCGCCGTGCCGCCGTTGCCGGGGGCCACCAGCACCTTGTGCACCCTGGGTGAGCGCGCCAGGCGCCAGGCCAGCGCATGTTCACGGCCACCGGAGCCGATCACCAATACCTTCATGTGAGTTCCGTTCCCTGTACTGCAGGATGCAAGAAAGAGTTCATTCGCCGATTTCGGCGTTGTGGTAGACCGCCTGCACGTCGTCGAGGTCCTCGATGACGTCCAGCAGCTTCTGCATGCGTGCGGCGTCCTCGCCCGCCAGGGCGATGCTGACGTCGGCGCGCATGGTCACCTCGCCCAGCTCGGGCTTGAGGCCGGCGGCCTCGAGCGCGGCGCGCACCGCCTCGTATTCGGTCGGCGCACACAGCACCTCGATGGCGCCGTCGTCGTCGGTGATGACGTCATCGGCACCGGCCTCCAGGGCCACTTCCATCACCTTGTCCTCGTCCGTACCCGGGGCGTAGATGATCTGGCCGCAGTGCTTGAACTGGAAGGCGACCGAACCTTCGGTGCCCAGGTTGCCGCCGTACTTGCTGAAGGCGTGGCGCACCTCGGCCACCGTGCGCACGCGGTTGTCCGTCATGGTGTCGACGATGATGGCCGCGCCGCCGATGCCATAGCCCTCGTAGCGGATTTCCTCGTAGTTCACGCCTTCGAGATTGCCCGAGGCCTTGTCGACGTTGTACTTGATGCGGTCGGCCGGCATGTTGGAGGCCTTGGCCTTCTCGATCGCCAGGCGCAGGCGCGGGTTCATGCCCGGGTCGCCGCCGCCCTGGCGTGCCGCGACGGTGATCTCGCGGATGATGCGGGTCCAGACCTTGCCGCGCTTCTCGTCCTGACGGCCCTTGCGGTGCTGGATGTTGGCCCACTTGGAATGGCCGGCCATAAGAGTGCTCCTGTTCGTGGCTGGCCCGCTCGCTCGCTGGGAAGCTGCCGCCACGGTTGCCCCGCGGCCGCAGCGCGGCAGGCCCGTGCATGGTTAGACTGACATTCTACTTTTGCCGTCCATGCTGTCGGCCCGACACCGGCCCGGCGGCGTCTCATCCACCCAGCCTCGCTCGACAAGCACCATGGCCCACACGGACACCGACACCCTGACCCTGGCGCGTCACGGCGCCGCCAGCGCCGAGCTGCTGCCCGCGCTGCTCAACCGCCACGGCCTCATCACCGGCGCCACCGGCACGGGCAAGACCATCACGCTGCAGAAGCTCGCCGAAACCCTCAGCCGCATCGGCGTGCCGGTCTTCATGGCCGACGTCAAGGGCGACCTGACCGGCATCAGCCAGGCCGGGCGCAGCACCGACAAGCTCAAGGCCATGCTGGCCGAGCGCGGCCTGGAGGCACCCGCCTTCGCCGCCTGCCCCACCACGCTGTGGGATGTGTTCGGCCAGCAGGGCCACCCGGTGCGCGCCACCGTGAGCGACCTGGGCCCGCTGCTGCTGGCGCGCATGCTGGCGCTGAACGAGACCCAGCAGGGCGTGCTGCAGCTGGTGTTCAAGATCGCCGACGACAACGGCCTGCTGCTGCTGGACATGAAGGACCTGCGGGCCATGCTGCAGTTCGTGGGCGACAACGGCAGCCAGTTCACCACCGAGTACGGCAACATCAGCGCCGCCAGCGTGGGCGCCATCCAGCGCGGGCTGCTGCAGATCGAGGAACAGGGCGGCGACAAGTTCTTCGGCGAGCCCATGCTCGACATCAGCGACTTCATGCAGACCGTCGACGGCAAGGGCGTGGTCAACGTGCTCACGGCCGACAAGCTGATGAATGCGCCGCGCCTG
>JBJOKY010000129.1:0-10991 GCA_046045865.1 Pseudomonadota bacterium
CCGACCCGGAAGCGCTCGCCGACTGCCTGAAACAATTGCCCACGGACAGCATCGATGCCGAAGTCGCCCGCGGCCAGCGCATGATGGATCAATGGGGGTGGGGGTCAAGCCCGCAGGGCCGGTGAGCCGCGTGCGGGTTCAACCCGGCCCGCACCTCATCCAGCCCTGCCGGGGGAACGGCCTGAACCCCGATCCGCAACCCCGGGTTGGGTCGCACCGTCGTCGCCGGGCGTATGCGCAGGAGCTGCCGGGCCGGAAGGCTCGCCGCTGCCCGGCCCAGGTCGAACGGACGACACCCGGATGCCCGCCACGATCAGCCCGAAGGCCAGCGCGTGGTACCAGTGCGGCGCCTCGCCCAGCAGGGCGGTCGACAGCACGGCGGCGAACAGCGGCGTGAGGTTGGCGAAGAAGGCCGCCACCGCCGGTCCGGCCTGTGCCACCGCCCGGCCCCAGCAGGCGTAGGCCAGCAGCGACGGGCCGATCACGATGTAGGCCAGCGCCGCCAGCACCGCGGGCGACCAGACCGGCGCGCGCGGTGCCACCAGGTGTTCGGCGCCCGCGCCCAGGCTGGCCCACACGACCCCGAACAGCGTCTGCACCAGCAGCATCTCGGCCCAGTTCCAGGGCCTGGACAGGGCGCCGTCCTGCACCTGCGGGCGCGCGTCGCCGCGCATCGAGGCCACCGGGCGCGCCAGCAGCCAGGTGTAGACCGCCCAGCTGGCCTGGGCCAGCAGCATCAGCAGGTCGCCCGGCACCAGCTGCACCGCCAGCAGCGTGGCCGGGTCGCCGCGCCCCAGCACCACGGCCACGCCCAGCAGCGAGATCGCCGCGCCAGCCAGCTGGCGCCGGTGCACCGGTTCGGCAAAGCCGATGGCACCGACGATCACCGTCCACAGCGGCCCGCTGGCGGCGATGAGCGTCACGTTGATCGGCGTGGAGGTGGTCAGTGCCAGGTACTGCAGCGCGTTGTAGGCGCCCACGCCGAACAGGCCGACCGCTGCCAGGTAGGGCCAGCGCGCCAGGATCTGTGCCCGCGAGGCCGCCGTCAGCACGCGCCGCCCCAGCACCAGCAGCACCAGCAGCGCGATCGACCAGCGCATGGCGTTGAGCAGCAGCGGCGGCACGCTGGCCACCGTGATGCGGCCGACCACGGCGTTGCCGGCCCAGAACAGCGACGGGGCGGTGAGGAAGAGGACGAGGCGCGGGCTCAGGGCGATGGACATGCGGGCGCCGCGCGGACCGTCAGGGCCCGCGCGCGGTCGCGCATGCTAGCGGCGCGCTCAGGCCGGCGTCGTGCTGCGACGCCGACGCCGCAGCGTCAGCAGCGGCGTGCCGACCGCCAGCATCAGCCACATGCCGGGCTCGGGCACGGCGCTGATGGCACTGATGCCGCTGACCGTGTAGCCGATGTCGAGCAGCGAGGCCTTGGTGGTCTGGCTGATGTAGGCGTTCGGGCCGTTGTTGAGCCAGCCCGTCATCAGCTCGTCGCGCATGTCGCGGCCCTGGGCGTCGCGGATGCCGGTCAGGCCGGCGCCGCCGTCGACCTCGTTCCAGTGCCCGTCGGCCGTGCCCGGGTTGCCGCCAAGCTCGACCGGCACGAAGCTCGCGTTCGGCTGGCTGAATTCGGTGCGGTAGGCGGCCAGGGCGTTGGCGCCGGTGTAGCGGCCGGTGCCGTCGGCGTACACGCCGTTGTCGACCCACAGCGTGCCGATGCCCAGCACATGCCCCATCTCGTGCTTGATGACGTTGGCAAAGCTGCCGTTGGCCACCAGGGTGGCCGTGTCCGCGCTGTCGAAATTCATCGATCCGAAGACCGGCAGCGTGTAGCCGCCTGCGTCCACCACGAAGGTCGGTCCGGCACTGCCCAGCACCAGACCGGGGCCGTCGATGCCGGTGCTGACGGCCGAGATGCTGATGCCGCCCAGGCTCAGGTTGGCCGTGGCAAGGGCCTGCACGAAGCTCGGCTGATAGCCCGTGATGACCGATTCCCAGAAGGTCTCCGCCTGGGTGAAGGCGTTGCGCTCGGCGAGCGTCCAGCTGCCGGTGTAGCTGATGGAGATGTCGAAGGCGGCGTGCGCGGTACCGGCCAGACCGGCCAGCAGCAGCCCGGCGAGTCGAGGACGGCACTGCTTGGGGAGCTTGATCATGGAAAGCCGCGCAGTGGCGCGGTGGCTGTGTTCGGGTTGCAGCCATGCTAGGCAGATGGGCCGGTCGGCAACAGCCCGCGCGGGTGGCAAAACCACGTCCGGGCACAGGCGAACAAGGGGGCTCTCCCCGCGTCCCGGGGGTGACCGGCAGGCCTGGCCGGCTTGGCCTATGCTGCGCGGCAGTCGGCAGTCGGCAGCCGCCCCTGTGCCTTGCCCCTGCCGCGTCCATCACGAAACACACCGGAGACTCACCATGAACCGCACCGTCCAGATCACCCAGTTCGGCGGCCCCGAGGCCCTGCACATCGTCGACCGCCCGGTCGGCGAGCCGGGGCCTGGCGAGATCCGCGTGCGCCACCACGCCGCCGGCCTGAACTTCATCGACGTCTACCAGCGCACCGGCCTGTACGCCAACGCCCTGCCGCTGGCGCTGGGCATGGAAGGCGCCGGCGTGGTGGAGGCCGTGGGGCCTGGCGTCACCCACCTGGATGTCGGCGACCGCGTCGCCTACGCCAGCAACCCGCCGGGCAGCTATTGCGACGTGCGCGTCATGCCGGCCAGGTGCGTGTGCGTGCTGCCCGACGCGATCGACTTCGAGACCGGCGCGGCCATGATGCTCAAGGGCCTGACGGCCCAGTACCTGCTGCGCTCCACCCTGCCGCAGGCGGGGCTGCAGGCGGGCGACTTCGTGCTTTTCCACGCCGCCGCCGGCGGCGTGGGCCTGATCGCCTGCCAGTGGGCGCGCGCCCTGGGCCTGCAGCTCATCGGCACCGCCGGCAGCGACGAGAAGTGCCAGCTCGCGCTGGAGCACGGCGCCACCCATGCCATCAACTACCGCAGCGAGAACTTCACCGCCCGAGTCAAGGAGATCACCGGCGGCAAGGGCGTGAAGGTGGTCTACGACTCGATCGGCAAGGACACCTTCGAGGGCTCGCTCGACTGCCTGCAGCCCTTCGGCCTGCTGGCCAGCTACGGCAATGCATCGGGCCCGGTGCCGCCCTTCTCGCTGGGCCTGCTGGGCGCCAAGGGTTCGCTGCACGTCACCCGGCCCACGCTGTTCACCCACATCGCCACGCGCGAACGCACCCAGGCCATGGCCGACGAGCTGTTCGCCATGGTCGGCTCGGGCCAGGTGCAGATCCGCATCGACCAGCGCTACACGCTCGAGGACGTGGCCCAGGCGCACCGCGACCTGGAAGCGCGCAAGACCACCGGTTGCACCGTGATCACGCTCTGACCGCGACCCGGGCGGGGCCAGCCCGGCCAGCCCGCATCAAGCCAGGAAGCCCAGGCTGGCCGAGGCCGGCGAGACGAAGCGGCCCAGGTTGGGCAGCACCTCGGGCAGCAGCGCGGCATCCACCCCCAGCCAGCCCGCCAGCGTGGCCGCGTACTGGTCGACCGAGGTGCTCGGCAGCAGCCGGCCCTGGCCGACATCCTCCGGCCCGCCCAGGCGCACCGTCGGCCACTGGCCGTACAGGCGGTTGCCCTGCACCGCGCCGCCCAGCACGAAGTGGTGGCTGCCCCAGCCGTGGTCCGAGCCGCGGCCGTTGGTCTGCAGGCCGCGGCCGAAGTCCGACGCGGTGAAGGCGGTGACGCCCTGCGCCACGCCCAGCTCGACCATGGCGGCCTGGAAGGCGGCCAGCGCATCGGCCAGCTCCTTGAGCCTGGCCTGCTGGCTCGCCACCAGGGTGTCGTGGAAGTCGTAGCCGCCGTGCGAGACGTAGAAGACCTGGCGCGTCTGGCCCAGGCCGGCACGCGCCGCGATCATGCGCGCCACCATGCGCAGCTGCTGGCCGATCGCGCTGCCCGGGAACACCGTGGCCGGCGCGACCGACGCGGCCAGCGCCGCCGCCGTGACCTGGCCGGCCGCGATCGAGCGGGCACCGATGCTGGTGTAGGCCGACTCCATCAGGTGGCTGCGCGGCCCGGTGATGAGCTGCGTCAGCGCCGGTGCCATGGTCTTGCTGTAGCGCCAGTGGGTGGGCGTGATGGTGTCGATGGTGACCGGGCCGTTGGTCGTCACCTGGTACTGCACGGTGTGCGCGCCGGCCTGCAGGCTGTTGTTGCCGGCCACCGAGATGGCCATGGGCACGACGGTGGTGGCATGGCCGGACGCCAGCAGGTCGGCGATGCGGCCGAACCAGCCGCTGGACGACGGGCGGTTGGGCAGGCCGGTCTGCCAGGCCCCCGCCTGGTCGGCGTGCGAGAACAGGCCCTGCGGCAGCCGCACCGCGCCGGCACGGTATTGCGCCAGCGTGGTCGGCTCGGCCAGGGTGCCGACATTGGCCACCAGGGCGCAGCTGCCGGCGTCGACCAGCGGCTTGAGTGCGGCCAGTGCCGGGTTGAGGGCCAGGCGCGGGCCGGCATGGCCGTCCAGCGTGAGCGGCAGCAGGGTGGCCTGCGCCAGCGCGATGCTGGAGCGGGCGCCGGCATAGTCGGCATAGGCCGCGCCTTCGCAGGGCACGATGGTGTTGCTCTGGTCGTTGCCGCCGTTCAGGTAGACGCACACCAGCGCCTTGTAGTCGGTCACGGCTTCCTGGGCCGCGGCGGCGCCGATGGCCGCCAGGTTGAAGGCCAAGGGGCTGCCGGCGAGCGCGCCGAGCTGCATTGCCTGGCGCAGCACGGCGCGGCGCGAGAGGGAGGTGTTCTTCATGATGAGGGGAGGTCTGTCTTCCTGCGGTTCAGCGCTGCACCACGTAGTCGGGCGAGTTCATGATGAGGAAGATGGCGTTCCAGACGCGGATCTGGCGCGCATTGGGCGTCATCAGGGTGATCTGGTCGACCGCGTCGACGACGAGTTCGCGCGTGGCTGCCGAGAGCCGGCCGCCGGTCAGCTCCAGGTCGAGCCGGCTGACCAGGGCGCGCGGGTTGTCGGCCAGCTGCATGTGGACGCTGTAGTCGGGCTTGATGGTCGAGCCATAGCCGCGCTCGGTCGTCCAGGACATGAAGTTGGCGTAGCCGGTGAGCGTGGTCTCGTGCGTGATCTGGAACTCGGGCGCGCTCAGTCCGGCGTCCATCACCACGCCGGGCGGTGCATAGCCGGGGCGGAAGAAGCTGAACACGCTGGGCGCGCGCTGCGGGTTCTGGCCCAGGCTGGTGACCGAGTCCTCCAGGTTCCAGATGCCCCACACGCCAGCCGCGGGCACGGCGTTGAAGGCGCGGATCCACTGGCCGAAGCGCAGCATGGGCTCGCGCAGCTTGCCCCAGCCCGGCGCGTCGATGTGGCCGGTCTCGCGCGCCTCGGGGTCGAGCAGAATCGCTGCCAGCACCGCCGCCAGGTCGCCGCGCACGCCGCGGCCGTTGTCGGCCCACACCGCCGCCACCCGGGCGACGTAGGCGCGGCTCGGGTTGCTGGTGACAAAACGCTTGATCAGCTGCTCGCTCATGAAGGGCGCGACGTTCGGATGGTTGGCCAGCGTGTCCAGCGCGATGCGCAGCGACTCCGGCCCGCTCGTGCCGGCCGGGATGAGCACGCCGCCCACGATGCGCTTGTCGCTGCCCGAGTGGAAGCTGGCGAAGTTCTGCATGGGCTCGTTCCAGGGCGCGCCCGACCAGCCGTACCAGCGGTTCAGGCTGGTGTCGCTGCCGCCCCAGCTCCAGCCGGTGAAGACCTTGGCCATGCCCATCACGTCGGCCTGGGTGTAGCTGGGGATGGGCAGGCCCTGGGCGTCGAGCTGGCGCGAGCCATCGGGGTCGAGCTGCCACAGGCCGATGCTGAACAGCTGCATCACCTCGCGCGCGAAGTTCTCGTCGGGCAGACGACCGAAGCTGTCCTCCTTCTGGTTGCGCAGGTGCGACAGGTAGATGCCCATGGCCGGGCTGCGCGCCACACCTTCGAGCAGGTCGCGGTAGTTGCCGAAGGCGTTGCGCGCCAGCATGTCGAGGTAGGCGGCATGCGCCTCGGCCTGGGTGCTCACGCCGCTGTTGACGGTGCTGATCACGAAGATCCCGGACAGCGCCCAGACCATGCGCTGGCGCAGCTGGTCGCGCCCGGTGGCGGCCTGCTGCCAGAAGCTCTCCATCACCGCGTTGATGAACTTCGACGTGCCCAGCGGCCCGCCGCTGGCAACGTAATCCCAGTGGCTGGGCGTGGTGAGCGGCTGGGCCAGCTGCTCGGCCACCCACAGCTCGGGCGTGAGCGTGGCCACACGCTCGATCTCGGCCAGGCTGGCGCCGTAGCTGGCCTGCTGCAGCAGCCGCGCTGCGGCCTGCCGGGCCTCGTCCAGCGGTGCCGGATCGGGCGTGAACGCCGGATTGGGTGGCGGATAGGCGCGCGCCGGATAACTCGCCACGCTGACGTGGCAGGCCTTGGTCAGCGCCGGGTCGGGATCCCAGCCCACCGCGTTGGCATTGCAGTCACGCGGGCCGCTGCCCGAACGGGTGATGAAGAACTTGCCGGCCGCGCCGTAGGCGACGTGGCGGGGCCCGTAGTAGTTGCAGCGGCCCCACTGCCCGGCGCAGGGCAGGGCGACGAAGTCCATGCCGTGCACCGACATCGTCGCCGGCGGATTGGCCGCCGTGCCGGCGGCGCTGAGGTAGCAGACCTTGGCCACGCCCGGTGCCGGATCGACGCCGAAGTAGCTGCTGCTGCAGTTGGCCGGGCCGGTCGCCCAGCCGGTGACGAAGTTGTTGTTGGCACCCATGGCCAGGCGGTACACGCCGCTGAAGCTGCAGCGTCCCCATTCGACCGAGCAGGGGATGGGCGCAAACGCCTCGCCCCCCACCACCAGCGCCGTGCCGTCGGCGGACGCCGCACCGCTGCGGACTACCGGCAGGTTGGCCGGCGCCAGGCTGGCGCCGATGTAGCAGGCCTTGGCCACACCGGGCGCCGGGTCGCTGCCGAAGCCGGCCACGCTGCATTCGCGGCTGGCCGAGGCAGCGATCACCACGAACCTGCCCGCGGCGCCAAAGGCCACCGGCCCGCTACCGACGAAGGCGCAATGGCCACCGTCGGCAGCACACGGCAGGTCGCGCAGGGCGGTGGTGCCGACATTGAACGCCTGCACGGATGAGCCGACCGCCATCAGTGATAGAAATGGAATAATCGACCATAGAAATCGCCGAAAACGTAAAGGCAAGCACCAGATCAAGGCCCGAACTCCGTTGTAGTCAGCCCGAAATGGGCGAATTGTTCATTTTCGGAGTGGGCACCCCGGTGCGGATGTAAACGATTGTTCACATGTCGCCGGGATCCGACGGCGATGATGGGCCCGGTACGGCCATGGCGGCCGGCCGTGCGTCATCACCTGGCCGCCCCCGCCAGCCAGCCCGTCCGCCTCTGCCTGCCTCTGCCTGCCTGCCTGCGCCCTGTGCCGCCCGACATGCCCGCCCCGGAGCCACGCCCCGGCGACCTCCCCTTCCCCTTGCCTGGAGGCCGCACCCTGACCCTGCTGCCCGAGCGTGCCGCCTGGCTGGCCGACGCCGGCCTGCTGCTGGTGGCGGACGTGCACTTCGGCAAGGCGGCGAGCTTCCGCCGCCTGGGCGTGCCGGTGCCCAGCGGTACGACCGGTGGCAACCTCGCGCGCCTGGACGCGCTGCTGGCACGCCTGGCAGGCGCGGTGCGCGAACTGGTCTTCCTGGGCGACTTCCTGCATGCGGCGAGCGGGCGTGCGCCGGCCACCCTGGCCGCGCTGCAGGCCTGGCGCGGGTGCCACGCCGGCATCACGATGACCCTGGTGCGCGGCAACCATGACGACCACGCGGGCGACCCGCCGCCTGGCCTGCACATCACCGTGGTGGACGAACCCTGGCACCACGCCGGCCTGGCGCTGTGCCACGACCCGGCCACGCCCTGCGCGCCGGGTGCACCGGCTGATTACGTCGTGGCCGGCCACCTGCACCCGACCACCATGCTGGGGCGGGGTTACGACGCTCTGCGGCTGCCCTGTTTCCACGCCCGCGCCGGCCGCAGCACGCCCGACGGCCAGCCCGGCCCGGCCGGTGTGCTGGTGCTGCCGGCCTTCGGCGAGTTCACCGGCGGCGCGGCGGTGCGTGCCGCCGTCGGCGATGTGGTCTGCGTGGCGGCGGGCGACCGGGTGGTGCGGCTGGCGGGCCAGCCGGTCATGTCTCCCGCCGGGCATCGTCGCCCGGCCCGGCGGCCCGGCAGCGCGCCGTCGCCGAAGACCTAGTGTCCCGGGCATCCTGGGGTGATGGCCCGGGGCGGAACCGGACCACCGCCACGCGGCGCTCCAGGCTTCAGGCTTCCCGCGGCGCCTCGGCCACCGCCGCACGATAGGCGTGCCAGCTCGCATGGCCCAGCACCGGGCCGACCACCAGCAGGCCGATGAACCACGGCAGCATGGCGGCCACCACCAGCACGGTGATCACGGCGCCCCACACCAGCATCACGCCGGGCGAGTTCAGCACCACGCGCAGGCTGGTCAGCCCGGCGGTCACGGCGTCGACCTGGCGGTCCAGGATCATGGGGATGGAGACCACGCTGATCGAGAAGATCAGCCCCGCGAACACGGCGCCCACGCCGCAGTAGGCGACGATGAACTCGATGTTCTCGGGCTGCAGCAGCGCCATCACCGAGCCCTTGAAATCGGGCATGCCGTCGAAGCTCAGCGCGAACACGATGAGCGCGGCGCGCCCCCACACCAGTTCGAGGATGAGCAGCACGCCGCCGAAGATGGCCATCGTGCCGGTGCGGGTGTCCCAGGCGGTGAGCGAGTCGCCGAAGTCGGGCGTCAGGCCGCGTTCCAGCCGCAGGCTCACCTGGTACAGCCCCATGCACACGAAGGGGCCGGCGAGCAGGAAACCCGCCGACAGCGCCAGCGTGTAGGCCGGTGCGTGCTCGAACACCAGCAGCAGCAGCCAGCCCATGCTGAGGAAGGCGAAGCCGTAGTACAGCCCGATGCCCGGGTGGCGCACGAAATCGCGCCAGCCCAGCGCCAGCCAGCGCAGCGGGTCGCCCAGGCGCAGGGTGTTGAGCCCGGGCAGGGCGTCGCTGCCGCCGGCGGGCGTGTCGGCCATGGTGGCGCCGGGCGGGCAGGCGGTGTCGGGCTGGTCGGCACCGGGCCGGGCCGGGGGCGCGTCGAGCGGGTGCATGGGGTGGGTCGAGGCGGTGCTGCTGATGGGCATGGCGTACGGATCCGCGGCTGTGCTGAGGTCCGGGCCAGCATAGGGGCAAAGCCGGTGCGGGCGTGAGCGGGACTCCACCAAGTTGCAGCAGGTTGCTGGCGCCCGCCCGCCGGACACGATTGGCGGCATACTGTGACGAAAGTCTCACCTGGCGCCCGCCAGGCGCGGACATAACCCCCGGGAGCTTCCATGTCACCGCTTCAACAACTGATGTCGCGCCGTCAGGCGCTCGAGCAGCAGCAGGCCGAACTGGCACGCCAGATCGATGCCGTGCACGATGCCCACCGTGACGAGGTGATCCAGAACATCAAGGCGCTCATGCAGGATCACGGCCTGACCATCGCCGACGTGCTGGGTGAGGCCACGCCCCGCACCGTGCACAAGGTCGCGCCCAAGTACCGCGACCCCGACACCGGCAGCACCTGGAGCGGTCGCGGCCTGCAGCCGCGCTGGATGCGTGCGGCCATCGCACGCGGCAAGACGCCGCAGGATTTCCTGATCTGAGGCCGGTGCCGCGCGGCCTGTGGGGCTGCTGGCCGACGCCCCGGCGGGCCCGCCTGAGCGGCGGCATGATGGCCCGGGCAAGCAGGAGTCCATCATGACGGCATGGCGCAAGCAGGGCAGCGGCCCGACCTATGACACGTCCGAGATCCAGGCACGGCTGGCCGCCGAGCTGCCGGGCTGGTACCTGGAAGACGGCTGGATACGCCGCAAGTACAAGACCTCGGGCTGGAAGGCCACGCTCATGGTGGTCAGCACCGTCGGCCATGTGGCCGAGGCGGCCTGGCACCATCCCGACCTGACGGTGTCGTACGCCTTCGTCATCGTCAAGCTCATGACCCACGACGCCAAGGGCGTGACCGACAAGGATTTCGAGCTGGCCCGGCGCATCGAGGACGTGGTCGCCTGGCGCCCGGGCGCCGGCTCGGCCCTGGAAGGCACGCCCGACGACCCGCGGTTCAGGTACATCCGGCACGAGCCCTGAACGACGACACGTGCATCACCCTCCGCCTTGACCGCCGCCGCCCCACCCGTCCACAGCCGGCTCGAAGACCTGCAGGCCCTGCTCAGCGGCGTGCTGCTGATCTCCTTCGGCATCGTGCTCATGGCCTCGGCGGGGCTGCTCACGGGCGGCGCGCCGGGCATCGCCTTCCTGCTGCACTACGCCACCGGCTGGCCGCTGGGCGCGCTGTTCCTGGCGGTCAACCTGCCGTTCTACCTGCTCGCGCTGCGCGCCTTCGGGCGGCGTTTCACGCTCGTCACCTTCGTCGCCGCCGGCCTGGTGGCGCTGCTCATCCAGCTGGTGCCGGGCTGGCTCACCGTGGCGCATGTGCAGCGTGGCTACGCCGCCGTGCTCGGCGGGCTGGCCATCGGCGCCGGGCTGCTGATCCTGTTCCGCCACCACGCCAGCCTGGGCGGGCTGAACGTGCTGGTGCTGTGGCTGCAGCGCCGCTTCGGCTGGCCGGCCGGGCGGGTGCAGATGGGCATCGACTGCGCCGTGGTCGGCGCGGCGCTGGTCGTCACCGACACCGAACGGGTGGCGTATTCGGTGCTGGGTGCCGTGGCGCTCAACCTGGTGCTGGCCTTCAACCACAAGCCCGGGCGCTACCTGGGCCTGTGAACACCGGCGCCGCGACCCTGCCGTGCCGCTGCTGAAGAAGCCTGCCACCGCGCGCCCGCACAGCGGCAATGCCGCCGCCTTCCTGCAGCAGCCCGGGCCGATCAAGCCCATCCTGCAGGCCTGGCAGCAGGGCATGGGGC
>JBJOKY010000476.1:0-3288 GCA_046045865.1 Pseudomonadota bacterium
AGCTTCGGCCTGATGGGCCACGAGTCGCTCATCATGCAGCAGAGCGACATCGGCGCCATCAGCGACAGCATCAAGGACTGCCTGCGCTGCGGCAAGTGCAAGCCGGTGTGCGCCACCCATGTGCCGCGCGCCAACCTGCTCTATTCGCCGCGCAACAAGATCCTGGCCACCTCGCTGCTGGTCGAGGCCTTCCTGTACGAGGAGCAGACCCGCCGCGGCGTATCCATCAAGCACTGGGAGGAGTTCGAGGACGTGGCCGACCACTGCACGGTGTGCCACAAGTGCCTGTCGCCCTGCCCGGTCAAGATCGACTTCGGCGATGTGTCGATGGCCATGCGCAACCTGCTGCGCAAGATGGGCCAGAAGAGCTTCCGGCCGGGCGGCGCGCTGGCCATGACCTTCCTCAACGCCACCAGCCCCGAGACGATCAAGCTCATGCGCACCGCCATGGTGGGCGTGGGCTTCAAGGCCCAGCGCCTGGCCAACCATCTGCTCGGCACCCTGGCGCGCAGGCAGACCAAGGCACCGCCGGCCAGCACAGGCACCGCTCCCGTCAAGGAGCAGGTGATCCACTTCATCAACAAGAAGATGCCGGGCGGCCTGCCCAAGCGCACCGCGCGTGCGCTGCTGGACATCGAGGACAAGGACTACGTGCCCATCATCCGTGACCCCGCGCGCACCACGGCGGACACGGAGGCGGTGTTCTATTTCCCCGGCTGCGGCTCGGAGCGCCTGTTCAGCCAGGTCGGCCTGGCGACCCAGGCCATGCTCTGGCACGCCGGCGTGCAGACCGTGCTGCCACCGGGCTACCTGTGCTGCGGCTACCCGCAGCGCGGCTCGGGACTGGCCGACAAGGCCGAGAAGATCATCACCGACAACCGGGTGCTGTTCCACCGCGTCGCCAACACGCTCAATTACCTGGACATCAAGACCGTGGTGGTGAGCTGCGGCACCTGTTACGACCAGCTGCAGGGCTACAAGTTCGAGGAGATCTTCCCCGGCTGCCGCATCGTCGACATCCACGAATACCTGCTCGAAAAAGGCATCACGCTGAGTGCCGAACAGGCCGGCGGCTATCTCTACCACGACCCCTGCCACACGCCCATGAAGCTGCAGGAGCCGATGAAGACAGTGAAGGCGCTGGTGGGCGCCCACGTGATCGAGAGCAAGCGCTGCTGCGGCGAATCCGGCACCCTGGGCGTGAGCCGGCCGGACATCTCGACCCAGATCCGCTTCCGCAAGGAAGAGGTGCTGCGAGGCGACGAGGCCGCGCTGCGCGAGATGATGTCGAGCGCCGACGGCGGCGCGGGCGCGGTGGCGGCCAGCGGGCCGGTGAAGATCCTCACCTCCTGCCCCAGCTGCCTGCAGGGCCTGAGCCGCTACGGCGACGATCTGGCCAACGGCCTGCTCGAAGCCGACTACATCGTCATCGAGATGGCCAACAAGATCCTGGGCAGCGACTGGATGCCCGACTACATCGCCCGCGCCAACAGCGGCGGCATCGAGCGCGTGCTGGTCTGATCCCGACCAGGCCGGCCGGACGCGGTCGGCCCGGTGCGGTGCGGTGCGCGTGGGCGCGGGGGCCGATGATCTTCTGGCCCATACTGCGCGCCAGCCCACGCCGGAGCGCCCCATGCCGCAGCCCCACGACCCCGCCCGCCACGACGAGGCCATCCGCCGCATCGAACAGCGACTGCGCGCGCTGCTGGACCAGGCCGGCGCGGGCCGGCTGACGCGCCGGGCGCTGCTCGACCGCCTGGCCGCGGCCGGCCTGGGCGCGCCGCTCGCCACGGCACTGCTGGGCGAACCGGGCGGGGCGCAGGCGGCCACGCCTGCGACGGCGGCCAGCGGCTACGCCCCCACCCGCCGCGGCGGCGGCGGCAAGCTGCGCCTGCTGTTCTGGGCCGGCCCGACCACGCTCAACCAGCACCTGGCCAACAGCCTGAAGGACGTGGACGCGGCGCGGCTGTTCTACGAGCCGCTGGCACGCCACGATCAGGCCGGCGAACTCGTACCGGTGCTGGCCGCGCACATCCCGACACGCGCCAACGGCGGCGTCGCGGCCGATGGCCGCAGCACGGTCTGGACGCTGCGCCCGGATGTGCGCTGGCACGACGGACGGCCCTGCACCGCCGACGACGTGGTCTTCACCTGGCAATACGCCACCGACCCGGCTACCGCCGCCTTCACCGCCGGTGCCTATGCCGGCGTGCGGCGCATGGAGAGGCTCGACCCGCTGCGCGTGCGCGTCAGCTTCGACCAGCCCACGCCGCTGCCGCACCGCGGTGCCAACATGCACATCCTGCCGCGCCACGTGTTCGGGCCCTATGTCGGCACACGCTCGCGCGAGGCGCCGGCCAACCTGCGCCCGGTCGGCACCGGCCCCTACCGCTGCACCGACTTCCGCCCCGGCGACCTGGTACAGGGCGTGGCCAACCCGGACTACCACCTGCCGGCCCGGCCGCACTTCGACAGCGTCGAGATCAAGGGCGGCGGTGACGCCACCACCGCCGCGCGGGCCGTGCTGCAGACCGGCGACTACGACTATGCCTGGAGCCTCACGGTCGACGACGATGTGCTCAGGCGCATCGAGGCCGGCGGCAAGGGCCGGGTCGTCCACACTGCCGGCGGCGACACGGCCTTCATCCTGCTCAACGCCGCCGACCCCTGGACCGAGCTGGAGGGTGAATACGCCCACCCGCGCTCGCGCCACCCGCTGCTGGGCGACCCGGCGGTGCGCCGCGCCCTGCGCCTGCTGATCGACCGCCGCGCGCTGCAGGCCCATGTCTACGGCCGCAGCGCCGAGGCCACCGCCAACTACCTCAACCACCCGCCGCAGTTCGACAGCACACGGCTCAGCCTGGACGCCAGCCCGGCGCAGGCCAACACCCTGCTCGACGCGGCGGGCTGGCTGCGCGGCAGCGACGGCGTGCGCACGCGCGCCGGCAAGCGCCTCGCGCTGGTCTTCCAGACCTCCACCAACCCGGTGCTGCAGAAGGTGCAGTCGGTCGTCAAGCAGGCCTGCGCACAGGCCGGCATCGTGCTGGAGCTCAAGGCCATCAGCGCCTCGGTGTTCTTCTCGGGCGACCCGGGCAACAAGGACACGGCGGGCAAGTTCCTGGCCGACCTGCAGATGTACACCTTCACGCGCACGCCCGACCCGGAGCGCTACATGCAGCTGTTCGCCTCGTGGGAGGCCTGCAGCAAGGCCAACAAGTGGCTGGGCCTGAACTCCTCGCGCTGGAGCAACGCCGAGTACGACGCCACGCTGCGTGCCAGCGCCGCCGA
>JBJOKY010000130.1:0-10961 GCA_046045865.1 Pseudomonadota bacterium
CATGTGCTCGGCCAGCCAGCCCTGGTCACGCCCCATGTTGGAGGCGATGCGCAGCGCGAAGCACTTCTTGCCCAGCAGCGCGTTGCCGCCGTAGCCCGAGCCGTAGGACCAGATCTCGCGCGTCTCGGGGTAGTGGACGATGTACTTGGTCTTGGGGTTGCAGGGCCAGCTGGTGCTGTCCTTCTGGCCGGCTGCCAGCGGCGCGCCCACGGTGTGCACGCAGGGCACGAATTCGCCATCGGTGCCTAGCACGTCATACACGGCCTTGCCCATGCGTGTCATCAGGCGCATGTTGACGGCGACGTAGGCGCTGTCCGACAGCTCGATGCCGATGTGGGCGATGGGCGAACCCAGCGGGCCCATCGAGAAGGGCACGACATACATCGTGCGTCCGGCCATGCTGCCCTTGAACAGGGCCTGCTCGCCGGTCTGCAGCAGCGCACGCATCTCGGCCGGGGCCATCCAGTTGTTGGTCGGGCCGGCGTTCTCCTTCTTCTCGCTGCAGATGAAGGTGCGGTCCTCCACGCGCGCCACGTCGCTCGGGTCGGAGCAGGCCAGGAAGCTGCCCGGGCGCTTGGCCGGGTCGAGCTTCTTGAAGGTGCCGCTGTCGACCAGTTGCTGGCACAGGCTGTCGTATTCCTCCTGCGTGCCGTCGCACCAGTGGATGCTGGCGGGCTGGGTGAGCGCGGCGACCTCGGCGACCCAGGCGATCAGGCGGGCGTTCTTGACGAAGGCTGGGGCGCTGATCTGCAGGCCGGCCATGGCGGGGTGGTTCATCGGGATGTCTCCAAGGTTAAAAAAGCATCTCGGAAGGGTCAGCCGGCAGGGCGCCGACGGGCACTTTCGGGATGCATCCGGGCAGTGTAGGAGGCCGTCCCTGGCGATTACTTTGCAGTTACATGCACGTTTTGCATGATCGAATGCATGCTGACGGTCGGGCCCGCAAAGCGCCAAATCTCTCTCGGTCCTGGCGCGCCGGTGTGTCCGGGCGGTCGCCGTGCGGCCGCGGGGCGTTGTGTGCCGGGCTCACCCGGTGTGAGGGGGGGCACCCGGGGCCGGCGCGTCGGCAGGGCCTGGGCGGGCTGGTCAACGCGCCTGCAGAGGGGCCGCAGCCGGTGGCAGACTCGCCAGCGCGGCCAGCAGCGCCAGCGGCGCCGTCTCGGCGCGCAGCACCCGCGGACCCAGGCTCAGCGGGGTGTAGCCGCACTCGGCGGCCAGGTCTTCCTCGCGCTCGCTCAGGCCGCCCTCGGGGCCGCTGAGCACCAGCCAGTCGCGCTGCGCCGCGTCGGCGGCGCCCAGCGCGGCGGCCAGGCAGGGGCCAGGGCGCAGGCTCAGCACGTGTGCGGCGCAGCCTGGCGAGGGCGGTGCGCTCCTCAGCCAGGTGGCCAGGTCGTGCACCGGGTGCACGACGGGCAGGCGGTTGCGCCCGCACTGCTCGGCCGCGGCGGCAGCGATGCCCTGCCAGTGGGCCCGTTTCTTCTCGGCCCGGTCGCCGGCCACGCGCAGCACCGAGC
This sequence comes from Pseudomonadota bacterium, assembly GCA_046045865.1. Lineage (GTDB taxonomy): Bacteria > Pseudomonadota > Gammaproteobacteria > Burkholderiales > Burkholderiaceae_C > Sphaerotilus. The sequence continues at coordinate 1,515 of JBJOKY010000130.1, forward strand.
GTTCCGAGGTGAGCGGCTGGATGGCCGCCGCGCCCAGCTCGGTGGCCTTCTCGATCAGCCAGTCGAAGCGCTCGTTGGCCGGCATGCACACGGCCAGCGTCACGCGGGTGGCCAGTTCGCGCTCGACCTCGCTCCAGCCGTGGGTGACCACGTGCACCTCGCTGCGCCCCATGTGGGTGACCTCGGCCGCCCATTCGCCACCCAGGCCGTTGAACAGGGTGAGTGCCGTGCCGGGCTGCAGCCGCAGCACCTGCACGTGGCGTGCGGCGCCGGGCGGCAGGCGCAGGTGCAGGCCGGCGCTGAGATCGACCTCGACGTGGACGCGCAGCGCCGCCACGGTGTCAGGCCCGGATGCGCCGCACCAGCGCCGTGGTCGAGTAGCCGTCGACAAAGCCCAGCGCCTGCGCCCGGCCTCCCCAGCTGCGCACCAGGCGGGTCTCGTCCAGCGTCTCGATGTCGTAGTCGCCGCCCTTCACATAGATGTGCGGGCGCACCAGTTCGATCAGCGCGCAGGGCGTGGCCTCGTCGAACAGGGTGACCAGGCTGATGCTGTCCAGCGCGGCCAGCACGCAGGCGCGATCGAGCTCGTTGTTGAGCGGGCGATCCGGCCCCTTGCCCAGCAGGCGCGCCGAGGCGTCGCTGTTGAGCCCCAGCACCAGGCTGGCGCCGAGCGCGCGCGCCTGCGCCAGGTAGGTGACGTGGCCGCGGTGCAGGATGTCGAACACCCCGTTGGTGAAGACCACCGGGCCGGGCAGGGCGGCGACACGCCCGGCCAGTTCGGCGCGGGCGCACAGCTTGGTGGCGAAGGCCGGCACCGATGGCGCGCCCGGCGCACCCTCTGCAGCAGTTGGAAATGGGGAGGCAGGTGTCATGGCGGGCGCATTGTCGCCGCCTGTGCCGGTGCGATGAACCGCAGCGCATTGCACAGATTCCAGGCATGGTGGGTCGTGAAAATGGAAAAGCAGCACATTTCTGCCGGACTTGTGTCGCAGTGCAACATGCGAAGCGCTTGGTACACGCCGTGTTACGACTGTGCGCATTTGGCGTCGCGTGGCCGTGCCTGTGCCGGTTCAATCCGCTCCCGATCGCGTCGGCCCCGCATGCACAGGCGCCTGGCCGACCTCAGCAGTGCCTCAGACAGGAGCAGTACACCATGATGATGTTGAAGACCAAGGGGCCGCTGATGGGCCATCCTGCCATGCTCACCCCGTTCCCGATCGAGTGCACCGGCGTGGTGGCCGATGCCGGCGCGGCAGGCGGCTCGGGCCAGACCAGGCCCTGGATGCTGGCGGCCGGCGCCCTGGTGGTGGGCGTGACCGCAGCGGCCGCCGTGGCCTGGCACAGCGCCTCGGCCGACGCCGACATGCCCGACAGCGGCGTGACCGCCAGCTCGCACAGCAGCCCGGCGCCGGCGCGCACCGGCACGACGGCCATCGCGCAGAAGAGGCAGGAGCATCGCGCCGACGGCAAGGCCGAGCCCGCCCGCCACGCCGCCGTGCAGGCGCCGGTCTGCCACGACTGCGGCACGGTGGAAAGCGTGCAGGCCGTGACGCACAAGGGTGAGGGCAGCGGCCTGGGTGCGGTCGCCGGCGGTGTCGTCGGCGGCGCGCTGGGCAGCCAAGTCGGCAAGGGCGACGGCCGCACCGCCATGACCGTGCTGGGTGCCATCGGCGGCGGCCTGGCAGGCAACGAGGTGGAGAAGCGCGTCAAGGCCACGACCACCTACCGCGTGACGGTCAAGATGGAAGACGGCAGCGTGCAGGTCGTCGAACAGGCGCAGGCAGCCACGGTCGGCCAGCGCGTGCGCGTGGACGGCCGGAAGCTGCATCCGCTCACCCAGCAGGGCTGAGCCAGAGGTCATGTTCGGGCAGCGGCCGGGGTGCCGCAGCCAGCCACAACTCGCTCACGTACCCGGCAGGGCGCGCCGCAGCTGGATGGCTTCGGCCACCTGGGCCACGTCGATATGGGCTGCGCCGGCCAGGTCGGCCATGCTGCGCGCCACCCGCAGCACCCGGTGATAGCTGCGGCTGGACCAGCCCAGGCGCTGCGCGGTGTTCTGCATGAAGGCCGAGGCAGCCGGTGTGGGGGCGCAATGCTGGTCCAGCTCGGCCGCGCCGAGTTCGGCATTGAGCCTGCCCTGGCGCTGCAGCTGGCGCTGGCGGGCCAGCGCCACGCGTTGCGCCACTTCGGCGCTGGTCGGCCCCGACGGCGCGGCCGCCAGTTCCTGCGGCGACACCGCCAGCACCTCGACCCGCAGGTCGATGCGGTCGAGCAGCGGCCCCGACAGGCGCGCCTGGTAGCGCGCGACGGCATCGGCCGAGCAGCGGCAGGCCTGGTGCCGGTCACCCAGGTGGCCGCAGGGGCAGGGGTTCATGGCGGCGATGAGCTGGAAGCGGGCCGGGAACTCGGCATGCCGCGCCGCGCGCGAGATCGTCACCCGGCCGCTTTCCAGCGGCTCGCGCAGCGCCTCCAGCGCCAGGCGGGCGAACTCGGGCAGTTCGTCGAGGAAGAGCACGCCGTGGTGCGCCAGCGAGATCTCGCCCGGCCGCGGCGGGCTGCCGCCACCGACCATGGCCACGGCCGAGGCGCTGTGGTGCGGCGCGCGCGTGACGCGCCGGGCCCAGTGCGCCTGGTCGAACTTGCCGGCCAGGCTGAGCACGGCGGCGGATTCGAGCGCCTCGTCCTCCTGCAGGTCGGGTAGCAGGCCGGCAAAGCGCTGCGCCAGCATGGACTTGCCGGTGCCCGGCGGGCCGATCAGCAGCAGGCTGTGTGAGCCGGCCGCGGCGACTTCGAGCGCGCGCTTGGCGCCGGCCTGGCCACGCACGTCGGCCAGATCCGGCATGCTGGCCGCGCTGGTGGGTTGCTGCGGCCGGGCCGGTGGCAGCAGGTCGTCGAGCGTGATGCCGGTGGCGGCCTGGCCGGTGCTGCCGCCGTCGCCCAGGGTCTGCATGGCCTGCACGACGTCCATCAGGTGGCGCGCGCCGCGGGCACGCAGCTCGGGTACGTGAGCCGCCTCGACTGCGCTGGCGGCGGGCAGCACCAGATCGCGCGTGCTGCCGGCCTCGGCGCTGTGCCGGCGCATGGCCACCGCCATGGCCAGGGCGCCGCGCACCGGGCGCAGTTCGCCCGCCAGCGAGAGTTCGCCGGCGAATTCGAAGCGGTCCAGCACCTCGGCGTCGAGCTGCCCGCTGGCGGCCAGGATGCCCAGGGCGATGGGCAGGTCGTAGCGGCCGCCCTCCTTGGGCAGGTCGGCCGGCGCCAGGTTGACCGTGATGCGCTTGTTGTGCGGGAAGTCCAGGCCGCTCTGCTGCAGGGCGGCACGCACGCGTTCGCGTGATTCCTTCACCTCGGTCTCGGCCAGGCCGACCAGGGTGAAGCTGGGCAGGCCGTTGGCGAGCTGCACTTCCACGGTGACTTGCGGTGCGCCTAGCCCGACCAGGGCGCGGCTGTGGACCAGGGCGAGTGACATCGTGGTGCGGCCAGGCTGGGGGTTGGGCCGCATCGGCGGCCGGCGCAGCGATTGTGGGCACAAGTTCACGCCTTGCCGCTTCCCACTTTGGAGGGATGGCACCTGGTTGGTGCATTCAGTCGGCAATCCGCTGGTGCGTCGGCGCATCGGCGTGTCCCCGGTTGCGCCAAGGCAGGGCGTGCCGACTGGTGCGGCATCAGCTGTAACGAGGTGCAGCATGCATGGCATGGAAGCTGCAGAAGAGGAAGCGGAGTATCCGTTTCCCCTCTTTTCTCCTCAGGAGCCTGTATGAAGAAGATCCTCGCCCTCTCCGCCGTTGCCCTGGCTGCCGGTGCATTCGCTCCCTCCATCGCCATGGCCGATGACGGTGTCAGCTACAACGCCGGCGTGGTCACCGACTACCGCTATCGCGGCATCTCGCAAACCCGCCTGAAGCCGGCCGTGCAGGGTGGCATCGACTACGCCAAGGGCGCGTTCTACGTCGGCACCTGGGCTTCGACCATCAAGTGGATCGAGGACTGGAAGGGTGATGCCAGCGTCGAATGGGACATCTACGGTGGCTACAAGGGCGAGATCAGCAAGGATCTCGCGTACGACGTCGGCTTCCTGCAGTACATCTACCCGGGCGCCAAGACCGGCGCGTGGACTGCCGGCGGCTTCAAGGACCCGAACACGACCGAGCTGTATGCGGCCTTCACGTTCGGCCCCGCCACGGTGAAGTATTCGCACGCCTTCACCACGCTGTTCGGCACGGCCAACAGCAAGAACAGCGGCTACCTCGAGGCGGCTGCCACGTTCGACGTGGCCGGCGTGTCGGTCACGCCCCACCTGGGCTACCAGTCGGTGGCCAAGAACGGCGACTTCTCCTACCTCGACTACTCGCTGACGGTGGGCAAGGAAGTGGTCAAGGGCCTGACGCTGACCGGCGCCGTGGTCGGCACCGACACCAAGTCGATCGGTGGCGTGAAGGCCTATGCCTCGCCGGTCAACGGCAAGGATCTGGGCAAGGCGGCCGTCGTCCTGGGCGCCAAGTACGCCTTCTGATCTGCCTCGCCCCGACTCACCAACTGCTACGGAGACCGCCATGAAAATGGTCACCGCCATCATCAAGCCCTTCAAGCTCGACGAGGTGCGCGAAGCTCTCAGCGCCATCGGCGTGCAGGGCATCACCGTCACCGAGGTCAAGGGCTTCGGCCGTCAGAAGGGCCACACCGAGTTGTACCGCGGCGCCGAGTATGTCGTCGACTTCCTGCCCAAGGTGAAGCTCGAAGCCGCGGTGGACGATGCGGTCGTCGACCGTGTCATCGAAGCCATCGAAGGTTCCGCACGCACCGGCAAGATCGGCGACGGCAAGATCTTCATCACCTCGCTCGAACAGGTCCTGCGCATCCGCACCGGTGAAACCGGCAAGGACGCCCTCTGACCCCCACCCATTTCAAGAGACAACCATGTTGAAGAAACTTCTCGTCTCCCTCGCGCTGGGGCTCGCGATGCTCGGCCTGGCCGATGTCGCCCTGGCCCAGGCGGCGTCCGAGCCTGCCGCTGCCGCATCGGCCGCGGCAGCGCCGGTGGCGGCTGCCGCCAGTGCTGCCACCGAGGCGGCGTCCGCCGCCGCGGCGGCCTCCGCGCCCGTGCCCAACAAGGGTGACGTGGCCTGGATGCTGGTCTCCACGCTGCTCGTGATCCTGATGGCCATTCCCGGCCTGGCGCTGTTCTACGGTGGCCTGGTGCGCTCCAAGAACATGCTGTCGGTGCTGATGCAGGTGTTCGTGACCTTCTCGCTCATCACCGTGCTGTGGGTCGTGTACGGTTACAGCCTGGCGTTCACCGAGGGCAACTCGTTCTTCGGTGGCTTCGACCGGCTCTTCCTGAAGGGCGTGTTCGATCCGGCTACCGGCACCTTCGCCATGGGCGCCACGTTCAGCAAGGGCGTGGTCATTCCCGAGATCGTGTTCGTGGTGTTCCAGGCGACCTTCGCGGCCATCACCTGCGGCCTGATCGTGGGCGCCTTCGCCGAGCGCATCAAGTTCAGCGCGGTGCTGCTGTTCATGGTGCTGTGGTTCACCTTCAGCTACGTGCCGGTGGCGCACATGGTGTGGTACTGGATGGGGCCGGACGCCTACACCGGCAAGGAAGTGGTCGACGCGATGAACGCCAAGGCCGGCCTGATCTGGCAGTGGGGCGCACTGGACTTCGCCGGCGGCACGGTGGTGCACATCAATGCGGCCGTCGCCGGCCTGGTGGGTGCCTACCTGATCGGCAAGCGCGTGGGTTACGGCCGCGAAGCCTTCACTCCGCACTCGCTGACGCTGACCATGGTCGGTGCATCGCTGCTGTGGGTGGGCTGGTTCGGTTTCAACGCCGGTTCGGCGCTCGAAGCCGGCAACAGCGCTGCGCTGGCCTTCCTGAACACCTTCTCCGCCACGGCCGCCGCCGTGCTGGCCTGGTGCACCGGTGAGGCGCTGATGAAGGGCAAGGCCTCGATGCTGGGCGCTGCGTCCGGCGCCGTGGCCGGTCTGGTGGCCATCACGCCGGCAGCCGGCAACGTCGGCATCGTCGGTGGCCTGGTGATCGGCTTCATCGCCGGCTTCGCCTGCCTGTGGGGCGTGACCGGCCTGAAGCGCCTGCTGGGTGCGGATGACTCGCTGGACGTGTTCGGCGTGCACGGCGTGGGCGGCATCATCGGCGCCCTGCTGACCGGCATCTTCAACAACCAGGCCCTGGGCGGCCCGGGCCTGGTGACCGACTGGGTTACCGCCACGGTGGGCAGCAACGGCATCTTCGACCAGTTGATCATCCAGGCCAAGGCGGTCGGCCTGACCGTGGTGTGGTCGGCAGTGGTGGCGGCGATCTCCTACAAGATCGTCGACCTGGTGATCGGCCTGCGCGTCTCGGAAGAGGAAGAGCGCGAAGGTCTGGACATCGCCTCGCACGGCGAGACGGCGTACCACGCCTGAGCCTGACCCGCGGCCGGGTGCCTCGTGTGCCAGGTCGCTTCCGGCTGATCTCCCGGGGGCCCGCAGATGCGGGCCCTTTTTGCGTCCGGGAGAGGGCGTGGACTTGCGAAGGCGTGGCACGGCCCCATGGTGTGGAGGTGCAGGGTGCCGGTGTTTGGCACACTCGCGCATAGCCCCCTCAGTCCTGTCCGAGCCACACATGGTCCCCCACCTCGTCACCGCACTCACCGGCCCGATCAACGAGCTCGAGGCGCGCATCCTCGAATCCATGCCGGCGATCGAGCGCTGGTTCCGGCTGGAATGGATGGAGCACACGCCACCCTTCTACAGCTCGGTCGACCTGCGCAACGCCGGCTTCAAGCTGGCCCCCGTGGACACCAACCTCTACCCCGGCGGCTGGAACAACCTGACGCGCGAGATGCTGCCGCTGGCGGTGCAGGCGGCCATGGCGGCCATCGAGAAGATCTGCCCCGAGGCCAAGAACCTGCTGCTGGTGCCCGAGGGGCATACGCGCAACACCTTCTATCTGGCCAACGTGGCACGGCTCAAGCAGATCTTCTCGCTGGCCGGCCTGAACGTGCGCCTGGGCACGCTGGACCCGGAGATCACCGCGCCCACCACCTTCGAGTTGCCCGACGGGCAGACGCTCACGGTCGAGCCGCTCATCCGCGGCAAGCGCCGCCTCGGGCTGAAGGATTTCGACCCCTGCACCATCCTGCTCAACAACGACCTCTCGGCCGGCATTCCCAAGGTGCTGGAGGGGCTGCACGAGCAGTACGTGCTGCCGCCGCTGCACGCGGGCTGGGCGGTGCGGCGCAAGACGCACCACTTCCAGTCCTACGAGGAGGTGGCCAAGAAGTTCGCCAAGCTGCTGGGCATGGACTCCTGGCTCATCAACCCGATGCACAGCCACTGCGGCGAGGTCGACTTCAGCGAAGGTGCGGGGCTGGAGTGCGTGAAGTCCAATGTCGACGCGCTGCTGGCCAAGGTGCGGCGCAAGTACAAGGAATACGGCATCAACGAGAAGCCCTTCGCTGTCGTGAAGGCCGACAACGGCACCTACGGCATGGGCATCATGACGGTGCGCGATGCCAAGGAGCTCGACGAGCTGAACCGCCGCACGCGCAACAAGATGAGCGTGGTCAAGGACGGTCAGGACGTCACCCAGGTGCTGATCCAGGAGGGCGTGCCCACCTACGAGCGCATGCACGACGCGGTGGCAGAGCCGGTGGTCTACATGATGGATCGCTACGTGGTGGGGGGCTTCTACCGCGTGCATGCCGAACGAGGCGTCGACGAGAACCTCAATGCGCCAGGTGCACGCTTCGTGCCCCTGGCCTTTGCCGAGAGCCACCACCTGCCGCGTCCAGGGGCTAAGCCTGGTGCAAGTGCGCCCAACCGCTTCTACATGTATGGCGTGATCGGCCGCCTGGCCATGCTGGCGGCTAGCTACGAGCTCGAAGCCACCGATCCGGATGCCGAGACCTACAAGTAGCTCGCGTGGTCATACAGCGGCGCAGTGCGCCCCCGCCGGCGTGCGGCAATTGCGCCACGTGATGTCGCGAAGCGTAAACCGGCATTGACCGCCATCCCCGGCCTCGTGCATAATCGCAGGCTCTGCCAGTCGGCCGGCCCTTTTCTTCGAAGTCAGCCGCCTTCTGGATCCGCCTCAAAAGCGCATTGCAGACGCCCATCAGGGCAGGTGCAGTGCGAAACGGGCCCAAGACTGACCGCGCTCGCCGACCTCCGGTTGTGCCAGTGGGACAAGTTGGGGAAAAGACATGATCCAAATGCAATCGCGGCTCGACGTCGCGGACAACACGGGTGCGAAGACCGTCATGTGCATCAAGGTGCTCGGCGGCTCCAAGCGTCGTTATGCCGGCATCGGCGATGTCATCAAGGTCAGCATCAAGGAAGCCGCTCCGCGTGGCCGCGTCAAGAAGGGCGAGGTCTACAGCGCCGTGGTCGTCCGTACGGCCAAGGGCGTGCGCCGCCAGGACGGCTCGCTGGTCAAGTTTGATGGCAATGCTGCAGTGCTGCTCAATGCCAAGCTCGAGCCGATCGGCACGCGCATCTTCGGCCCGGTGACGCGTGAACTGCGTACCGAGCGCTTCATGAAGATCGTGTCGCTCGCTCCTGAAGTGATTTAAGCCGAGCGCGAAGGACAGGCCATGAACAAACTACGCAAGGGTGACGAAGTCATCGTGCTGACCGGGCGCGACAAGGGCAAGCGCGGCACGGTGTCGCTGCGCGTCGATGACGACCATGTCGTTGTCGATGGTGTCAATGTCGTCAAGAAGCATGTGCGCCCGAACCCGCTCAAGGGTACCCAGGGTGGCATCGTCGACAAGACCATGCCGATCCATCAATCGAACGTCGCGATCTTCAATGCCGCCAGCGGCAAGGCGGATCGGGTCGGTATCAAGCTCCTGGCTGACGGCAAGCGTGTGCGCGTCTACAAGTCCAGCGGCGAAGAAATCAAGGCTTGAGGCGGGGTTCGACATGGCTCAACAACAGACCGCTCGACTGCAGACCATCTACCGGGAAAAGATTGTTCCCGCGCTGATGCAGCAGTTCGGCTACACCTCGGTGATGCAGGTTCCGCGTCTCGAGAAGATCACGCTCAACATGGGTGTGAGCGAGGCAGTTTCCGACAAGAAGGTGATGGACAACGCCGTGGGCGACCTCACCAAGATCGCGGGCCAGAAGCCTGTGGTCACCAAGTCGAAGAAGGCCATTGCCGGATTCAAGATCCGCGACGGCGTGCCGATCGGCTGCATGGTCACCCTGCGCGGTGTGCGCATGTATGAATTCCTCGATCGTTTCGTTACCGTGGCCCTGCCGCGCGTGCGTGACTTCCGCGGTATCTCCGGTCGTTCATTCGACGGTCGCGGCAACTACAACGTCGGCGTCAAGGAACAGATCATCTTCCCGGAAATCGAGTACGACAAGATCGATGCCCTGCGCGGGATGAACATCAGCATCACCACGTCGGCGCAGAGCGACGACGAGTGCAAGGCG
>JBJOKY010000131.1:0-10951 GCA_046045865.1 Pseudomonadota bacterium
CAGGTTGGCGATGCGCTGGCGCAGGTCGCGGATGGGCTGGCTCTCGCCGATGATCTTGTCCATGCCGCTGCCCTGCGCCTCGCGCTGGGCGTAGTAGTCGACGGCATGTTCCAGCCGCTCGACGCTCATCAGGCGTTCGAGCAGCAGCTTGAGTTCGCCCAGCACCAGCGGCTTGACGAGGAAGTCGGCCGCACCCGCCTTCATGGCCTGCACGGCCAGATCGGTGCTGCCGTAGCCGGTCATCATGACGATGTGCAGGCGCGGGTCGACCGTGCGGATGCGCGCCAGCGCATCGAGCCCGGTCATCTTGGGCAGGTTGTAGTCGAGCAGCACGACCTCGGGGCGGAACTCCTCGAGCTTGGCCAGGCCCTGCTCGGCCGACTCGGCGATCTCGACCTGATAGTCCTGGTGCTGCAGATAGACCGCCAGGTTGCGAGCCAGCGTCAGCTCGTCTTCAATGATCAATACACCTCGGCCCATCGTGCTGTTACCTCTCATCGCTCCCATGTCGGGCGCCCGGCGCATGGCCGAACGCCAGCGTTGTGGTAGCTCCGCAAACCAGGTCGTATTCGATGACAACACATTGGACACGGGCTTTGCGGGCAGCATGGAATGTACCAACGCCTCGCAGGCCTGAAACGAGTCGTGTCCGGCGCACCCCCAAAATGCGGAATTGGACGCTCAGTTGCGGAGATGCGACGTTACTCCGTCACGTCGGCCACCACGGTGTAACCAGTCTGGCACCCCTGCGAATGCCCAGGCTGGGGGATTTCACCCGGGCCTTGTGGGGTATTTCACCCGCGCGTCGGCAGGGCGGGCAGGTGCAGGCGCACCCGGGTGCCACGGCCAGGCTCGCTCTCGATGTCGATGTTGCCCCCCTGGCGGGCCAGGATGCGGCGCACCAGGGTCAGGCCCATGCCCAGGCCACGCGGCTTGGTGGTGTAGAACGGGCGGAAGACCTGGCCGAGCTGGGCGGCATCCATGCCCACGCCGTTGTCCTGCACCTCGACGCAGACCTGGTTGCGCGTGGTGTAGGCGCGCACCAGCACCCGGCCGCCGCGTTCGGTCGCCTCCAGCGCGTTGGACAGCACCGAGTTGAGCGCCTGCCCCACCAGCAGCGGCGCCAGGCCCACGGCGGGCAGCTCGGGGTCGACGTCGATCTTGAGCTCCTTGCCCTGCGAGCCGAAGGCCACGGCGTGGCGTACCCAGATCTCGTCGAGCAGCACGGCGATGTCGGTGTGACCCTCGACGTCGGTCGGGTCGTTGGTGTAGTTGAGCAGGCTGCGCAGCAGGTGCTCGATGCGGTCGACGTGCTGCATGGTCTCGCCGGCCGATTCGGGGCTGAGTTCGCCCACCTCGCGCTGCAGTTCGGCGCTGGAGCGTATCGACGCCAGCGGGTTGCGGATGCTGTGCGCCACCGCGGCGGCGATCTCGCCCACCATGGCACTGGCCTGGGCCTCGATGAGCTTGGCGCGCTGCTCCTGCATGATGCGGCTGGCGCGGTGCACCAGGCTGAGCGTCGAGAGATAGAGGAACAGCCCGCCCACGACGGCACCGCTCCAGATCAGCTCCTTGGCCTCGGCCAAGGTCTGGTTGAGCGACTTGGGCACACGGTACAGCTCCACCACGCCGATGGGCTCGCCCGTGCGGCTGCCGTCGGCATAGACCGGCAGGTAGTTCTCGACGAAGTGCTCGCGCTCCTTCTCTATATAGATGTGTTCCTGCTTGGGCGGACCGCCATGGTCGACCTTGATGCCGCGTTCGACCACGGTCTCGCCGCTGAGGGCGCGTTCGAGCTCGGTGTTGGCGGCGAAGCTGCGGCCGATGAGGGCGTCGTTGCTGGACCACAGCACGCGCCGGTCGGGCGTGTAGACGTTGGCGCGCAGCACGTCGGGGATGGCCGCGACATGGGTGAAGAACTCGGCGAACTCGGGTGACTGGTGGCCCTTGTAGGCCGCCATGAACTGTTCGGCCACCTTCTGGGTCTGCACCACGCTTTGCACGAAGGAGCGGCTGAGTTCGGCATCGTGGCGCAGCATGCGCTGCTCCAGGAAGCGGTCGAGCAGCAGCGCCATGCCCACGCTGAACACCGTGATGGCCACCAGGCTGGTGATCGAGAACCAGCGCATGAGGCGGAACTCGGCCACCTCCCTGGGGTTGCCGGTCACCGAGGTGCGTGACGAGGCCGACGACCCCGGCGGGCTTGCACCCTCGCCTTGCTTGTCGCGTCTGCCGCTGCTGGCCGAATTCATTCCTGCTGCTCCCTGGCGGAACGATCCGCGGCGCGATTATTCGCCCGCCTCGCACCGGTCGCGGATTTTATGAACCGTCCGGTACACCGCCGGGCCAGCCCGGTGGCTGCCAGCGCGACCAAAGTCGCGCCGCCACGCTCGCCACGCCGTGTTCGCTGCACAGCTCCAGCTGCACGGCCTGTCCACGCCGGTCAAGTGGTGCGGCCCGGGCCGGGTCGGTGGTGTCGGGTTCCAGCCGCACGTGGGCGACACAGCCGTGCGCCAGGCTGCTCCAGCCTGCCGAGGTGACGTGCCCGATCACCCGTCCGTCCAGCAGCACGGGTTCGCCGCCCCAGGCCCAGGCGGGCTCGTCCGGCCGGCCGGGCGCCTGCGCCTCGGCTTCGAGCACCAGGCGGGCCAGTTGCGTGGCGTCGTCCGGATCGTCCGGGCCGAACTCGGCGCCCCAGGCGCGGATGCCGGCCTCGATGCGCAGGCCATCCAGCGCATAGGTGCCGAGGTCGGTCAGCACCGTGCCGGCAGCCTGCGCCGCGGTGCGCAGGGCCTGCTCGACCTGGCGTGCCTGCTCGGCCGGCACGTGCAGCTCCAGCCCCGGCCCGCCGGCGTAGTTCAGTCCGACCAGGCGCACGCGCGCCGGGCCCAGGTCGGCCTCGACATGGGTGCCCGGGGCGAGCGTCAGCGCCTCGGGCGCGCCGGCGCCGGCCAGCAGCGCGGTGGCCTGCGGGCCGATCAGCGCCAGCACGGCGTGGCACCCGCTCACGTCGTCCAGCGTCACCTGCTCGCCCGGGCGGACCAGGCGCTGCAGCAGGTCGGCGTCGCGCGTGACCTGGGCGCTGGCGCAGCACAGCAGCAGGCGCTGTGGCGCCAGGGCCAGGGCGATGAACTCGGTGTCGATGCCGCGCGGGCCGGCCCGACCCACGGCGGCGATGCGCACGGCCGTGATGCGTCCGGGCGTCAGGTCCAGCACACGCCCGGCCGCACGTTCCAGCACGGCCTGCGCCTGCGCGCCCTGCAGCAGCAGCTGGCCCAGGGAGCTGGCGTCATGGAGCGCCACCCCGGCGCGTGCGGCCTGCTGCTCGGCCGCCACCCAGGGCAGCCAGGTGGGCGTGCCCAGGGTGGGCGCAGGCAGCGGCGCATCGGCGGGCTTGAAGTACAGCGCGCGTTCCCAGCCGTTGCGGCTGCCGAACACGGCGCCGCGTGCGGCCTGGGCGTCGTACAGCGGTGCGCAGCGCAGCGGCCGGCCGCTGGCCAGTTCCTCGCGCGGCCAGCGCATCACGTAGTGCAGGCCCAGGGTCTCGCGGCAGCGGTCGGCCAGCCAGCGGCGGTTGGCCGTCCAGGGCGCGAAGCGCCGGATGTCGACCTCGCCCAGGTCGCAGGGCGGGCCGCCGCCCAGCATCCACTCGGCCATCAGCCGGCCGGCGCCGCCGGCGTTGGCGATGCCGGCCGAGTTGAAGCCGGCGCAGACGAAGTAGTTCGCCAGCTCGGGCGCCTCGCCCAGGATGAAGCTGCCGTCGGGCGTGAAGCTCTCGGGCCCGTTGAGCAGCATCTTGACGGGCGCGGTCTCCAGGCAGGGTGTGCGCTGCAGGGCCGCGAGCATGAGCGGCTCGAACTGCTGCCAGTCCTCGTCCAGCAGCTGGAACTGGAAGCTGGCCGGCACCGGGTCCATGGCCCAGGGCTTGGCGTGGCGCTCGAAGCCGCCCATGACCAGGCCGCCGACCTCCTCCTTGTAGTAGATGCCGCCGTCCGGGTCGCGCAGCACCGGCAGCCCGGGCGTGACGCCGGCGATGCGGTCGGTGACGAGGTAGAAGTGCTCGGCCGCGAACAGCGGCACGTTCACGTCGGCGAGACGGCCGAACTGGCGCGCCCACAGGCCGGCGGCGTTGACCAGCAGCTCGCAGCCGACCTCGCCCTGCGCCGTGACGACGCCGCAGGCGACGCGCCGTCCGGGCCGCCCGGCCACGGCGCGGGTGGCGACGCCGGTGACCTCGACGCCTTCCCTGAAGCGCACGCCGCGTTGCCGCGCGCCGCGGGCGAGCGACTGCATCAGGTCGGTCGGGTTGGCCTTGCCGTCGCCCGGCAGCCAGGCCGCGCCGACCAGGTCGTCGTGGCGCATGAGCGGGAACCGCGCCGCCGCCTCGGCCGGGCTGATCAGCTGCATCTCGACGCCCAGGCCGGCGGCGCGGCGAGCCTGGCGGCGCAGCACGGCCAGGCGTTCGGGCGTGCGCGCCACGCTCAGGCTGCCGCAGTTGTTCCAGCCGGTGGCCAGGCCGGTCTCGGCCTCCAGGCTGGCGTAGAGCTGGGTGCCGTACACGCTCATGCGAGTGAGCGTGGCGCTGGCGCGCAGCTGGCCGACCAGGCCGGCCGCGTGCCAGCTGGTGCCGCTGCCGATCTGGCCCTGCTCCAGCACGAGCACGTCGCCCACCCCCGCCCTGGCCAGGTGGTAGGCGATCGAGCAGCCGATCACCCCGGCGCCGACGATGACGACACGGGCGTGGCGGGGCAGGTCGGCGGGCGTGGACATGGCTTTCTCCAGCGGCAATGCGGATACGGATGCGGATGCGGATGCGGTGGCGGGTGGCGGGTGGCGGGTGGCGGGCGGCGGGCGGCGGGGTGCGTGGCGCCAGGACGGGCCGGCCGGCTCAGGCCAGGCGCAGCGTGATCACCCCGGCCATGATGAGCAGGGTGGCGGCGATGCGGCGGCGGCCGTAGGCCTCCTTGAGCCACACAGCGCCGATGACGGCGGCGAACAGCACCGAGGTCTCGCGCAGCGCGGCCACGGTGGCCACCGGCGCCTTGGTCATGGCCCACAGCGCGATGCCGTAGGAGCCCAGCGAGGCCAGTGCCGCCGGCAGCGCCACCGGCCAGCGCCCGGCCATGTGGCGCAGCGCGGGCCGCACCGCCTCGCGGCGCTGCCACATGACGATGAGGAAATAGGGAATGCCGTCGATCATGAACAGCGTGGCCAGGTAGGCCGCCGTGTTGCCCGAGCGGCGCACGCCCAGGCCGTCCACCACGGTGTACAGCGCGATCAGGCAGGCGTTGGCCAGCGCGTAGCGCAGCGCCTTGCCGTGGTGGTGGATGCCCAGCTCGGTGCCCACGCCGGCGCTGGCGCCGGGCGTGATGCTCAGGCCCATGGCGATCACGCCCAGCGAGATCGCCAGCACGCCGGCCCAGGCCTGGGCGTTCAGGCTCTCGGCCAGCAGCGCCGCGCTGCCGCAGGCCACCAGCAGCGGCGCCAGACCGCGCATCACTGGGTAGGTCAGGCCCAGCTCGCCGTGGCGGTAGGCGCCCACCAGGGCGATGTAGTAGCCGATGTGGATGACCAGCGAGCCTGCCAGGTAGGGCCAGGCCTCGGGCCGCGGCAGTCCGACCACGAGCACCACCGGCAGCGCCAGCACGACGCCCAGCACGTGGATGAAGGCGGTGTCCAGGGCCTTGTCCTGGCCGCGCTTGATGAGCGCGTTCCAGCTCGCGTGCAGCAGCGCGCCCAGCAGCACGGCCAGCGCCACCGGCCAGGTGAGTGCGGGCATCAGCGGGCTGAGGCCAGGCTGCGCGCGATGTCGAGGTAGTGGCCGAGCGGCGGCGTGGCCAGGCCGGCGACCTTGGCCTGGTCGTCCCACAGGCGCAGGCGCACGGCGTCGGTCGCGCCTGGGCGCGCGGCAAAGGCGGCCGCACCTGCCTCGTCGTACACGCCGCCCTGCAGCGCCAGGCTGCGCACCGAGTCGGCCGACAGCAGCTCGAGGTAGCCCGGCCGCGTTGCGCACAGGTAGCGCTTGGCGTCGACGTGGTTGGCGATGGCGTCGAGCACCGTGTCCGGCAGCAGGCCGCGCAGGAATGGCAGGGCGGCGTACTGGTGCACGTCGTCCACGCCGCGCAGCGTGGGCGTGTCGCCCTGGTGGTTGGTCAGGTGGCCCAGGTCGTGCAGCAGCGCTGCGGTGACCAGCACCGCGCCGGCGCTGGCCTGCTCGGCCAGCCGGGCGCTTTGCAGCGCGTGCTCCAGCTGGGTGACCGGCTCACCGGCGTACTGGCTGGCGCCGTGGTGGTCGAACAGGGTGGCGATGTCGTCGAAGCTGAGCATGGCGGCTGGGGCGGGCGGTGGGTGGGCGCGCCGGCTGGCGCGAGCGGTCGGCACGGGGCGCGACCCAGGGTCGGCGGCAGGTCAGCGCAGCGGCAGGTCGTCCAGACTGGCCAGCTGCGAGGGCCGCAGCCGCGTCTGCGCCAGCACGCCTGCCGAGTCGAGGATGGGGTAGGCGATCGAGCAGATGTGCGAGTTGATGCGCTTGAGGTCGCTGATCAGGTCCAGGTGCAGCGAGCTGGTCTCGATGCTCTGCGCCGTGTTGTCCTGCAGCCGGGCGATGTGGCTGGCGGCGTATTCATGCTCCAGGTCGCGGAAGCGCGCCTTTTCCTCCAGCAGCTTCTTGGCGTCGCGCACATGGCCGTCCAGGAACACGCTCATGCCCAGGCGCAGGTTGGCCATGAGGGCCTCGTGCAGGTGGCAGATCTCGGCCATGCCGGCGTCGCTCAGGCTGCGGTTCTTGCGGATCTTCTTGTCCTCGATGTCCTGCAGGATGCGCTCGATGATGTCGCCGATCTGCTCCATGTTGATGGTGAACGAGACGATGTCGGTCCAGCGCCGGCTCTCGCGTTCGCTCAGGGCCTCGCGCGAGATCTGCGTCAGGTAGAACTTGATGGCGCTGTAGAGCTCGTCCACCGTGTCGTCGAGCTTGCGCAGCTGCTCGGCCAGTTCGAGGTCGTTGTTGCGCATCACCGGCAGGATGCCGCGCAGCATGGTCTCGACGATGTCGGCCTGGTGCAGCGCCTCGCGCGCCGCGCAGCTGATGGCCAGCGAGGGCGTGGCCAGCGCCGAGGGGTCGAGGTGGCGCGGCCGGGTCGAATCGCCGAACTTGGGGCCGTCCGGCAGCAGGCGGTCGACCGTGCGGCCCACCAGCCCGGTGGCGCCGATGAGCAGCACGGCCAGCGCCAGGTTGAAGCCCAGGTGGAAGGTGACGATCTGCTCGTGCAGTTGCAGGCCGCTCTGGCGCAGCAGCGCGTTCACCTCGGGCAGGAAGGGGATGGCCACTGCCGCGCCGATGGCCTTGAACAGCAGGTTGCCCAGCGGCAGGCGGCGCACCTGGGCGGGCGAGCCGCTGGTGGCCAGCAGGGCCAGCAGGCCGCTGCCCAGGTTGGCGCCCACCACCAGGCCCAGCGCCACCGGCATGGGCACCAGGCCCGAGGTGGCCAGGGTGGCGGTGAGCAGCACGATGGCCAGGCTGGAGTAGGACAGCACGGTGAGCGTCGCACCCACCAGCATGTCGAGCAGGATGTCGCCCGGCAGCGCCACCAGCAGGCCGCGGATGGCCGGCGCCTCGATCAGCGGCTTGGTGGCCGCCACGATGAGCTGCAGCGCCAGCGTGATCAGCCCCAGGCCGATCAGCACCCGGCCGATGCGCCCGCCGGTGCTGTTCTGCTTGCTGATGAACATCACCACGCCGCTGAAGATGAGCAGCGGCGACAGCCA
Organism: Pseudomonadota bacterium; assembly: GCA_046045865.1. Taxonomy (GTDB): domain Bacteria; phylum Pseudomonadota; class Gammaproteobacteria; order Burkholderiales; family Burkholderiaceae_C; genus Sphaerotilus. The sequence goes on from JBJOKY010000131.1 coordinate 7,768, forward strand.
CGACAGGTCGAAGCTGAACACCACCGCCATCAGCGCGCTGCCCACGTCGGCGCCCAGCATCACGGCCAGCGCCGCCGAGGTGGCGACCAGGCCCTTGCCGACGAAGGAGGCCACGATCAGGCAGGTGGCGGTGCCCGACTGCACCAGGCTGGTCACGCCGATGCCGGCCAGCAGCGACGTCAGGCGGTTGCTGAAGCTGTGCGACAGGATGCCGCGCAGGTTCTCGCCGAACACGCGCAGCATGCCGGTGCGCACGTTGTGCGTGCCCCAGACCAGCAGGGCGATGGCGGCGAGCAGATTGAGCAGATGGATCATGGGCAGCGTCGGGCCGAGGCCGGGTTCGTCAGGTCCACGGCAGGCTGTAGGTCTTGGTGTTGGTATAGCTCTTCATGGCTTCCTGCACGCCTTCCTTGTAGCCCAGGCCCGAGTCCTTGATGCCGCCGAAGGGCGTGAGCTCCAGACGATAACCCGGCACCTCGCGCACGTTGACCGTGCCGACCTGCAGCTCGGCAACAAAACGCATGATGTCGCTCAGGCGGTTGCTGCACACGGCCGACGACAGGCCGTAGGCCGTGCCGTTGCTGATCGCGATGGCCTCGTCGATGCTGCCGAAGGTGAGGATGGGCGAGACCGGGCCGAAGGTCTCCTCGCGCACCACCGTCATGTCGGGGCGCACCTGGTCGAGCACGGTGGGCGCGTAGCTGGCGCCGTCGCGCTGGTTGCCGCACAGCAGGCGCGCGCCCCGGGCCACGGCCTCGTCCACGCGGGCCTGGAACTGGCGCGCCGCCGTCTCGCTGATCACGGTGCCCATGTCGTTGCCGGCGTCGAAGGGGTCGCCGTGGTGCCAGGCGCGGGTCTTGTCGACCACCAGCTCGGTGAAACGCGCCGCCACTGCCTGGTGCACCAGCATGCGCTTGACGGCGGTGCAGCGCTGGCCGCTGTTCTTGTACGAACCCTGCACGGCCAGGGTGCTGGCCTCGTCCAGGTCGGCGTCGTCCATCACGATGAGCGGGTCGTTGCCGCCCAGTTCCAGCACGATGCGGCGGTAGCCGGCCTTGGCGGCGATGTGCTTGCCGATCGCCACACCGCCGGTGAAGGTGATGAGGTCGACCGCCGGGTTGGTCAGCAGCTCGTCGGCGATCTCGGCCGGGTCGCCGGTGACGACGCTCAGCATGGCCGGCGGCAGGCCGGCCTCGTACAGCAGGTCGGCAAAGGCCAGGGCCGACAGCGGCACCTTCTCGGACGGTTTCAGCACCATGCGGTTGTTGGTCGCCACCGCGGGCACGACCTTGTGCGCCACCTGGTTCATCGGGTGGTTGAAGGGTGTGATGGCGCTGATCACGCCCAGCAGCGGCTCGCGCAGCGTGTGCACGCGGCGCTTCTTGCCGTGCGGCGTGAGGTCGCACGCAAAGCTCTGGCCGTCGTCCTTGAGCGCCTCGAGCGCGCCGAACACCAGCACGTCGGCGACGCGGCCGATCTCGTAGCGGCTGTCCTTCAGGCACAGGCCGGATTCGGCGCTGATGAGGGCGGCCAGTTCGTCGGTGCGTGCGCGCGCCAGGGCGGCGGCGCGGTTCAGGATGCCGGCACGCTCGGCGCGGCTGAGCGCGGGCTTGAAGGCCTGCGCGGTGTCGAAGGCCAGGCGCACCTCGGCCAGGCTGGCCTTGGGCACGCTGCCGACCACCGCGCCGTTCCAGGGGTGGCGCACGGTGATGCGGCGCGGGTCGTGCGGGTTGCCGGGTTCGCCGCGGTCGGCGCCGACCACCTGGCCGGCGATGCGCAGGCCCTCGTGGCACGGGGCGGGCAGGGCGAGCGGAGGCTGGGGGGCGGCGTCGGCCATGGCGTGTGCCTCCCTCAGCCCTGCGCGTGGTTGAGCGCCAGGTCGAAGGCGTCGAAGTTGCGCCAGCGGTGCTGCGCGTCCAGCCCGGCGATGGCGCGGTTGAGGATGAGCGGCACGCGCTGCTCGGAGCTGCCGCCGTGCGAGCGCAGCGGCGCGTCCAGCCCGCTCAGGTCATGCCTGCTGGCGCTGGTGCCCAGCACGACCGAACGCTGCGACACGACCACAATGTCGCCGATGCGGTCGTCGGGCAGCTCGAACTCGCGCGCCGCCTGCGCCTTGGTGTGGACCGACTCGATGCCGCGCAGGCCGGCCAGGCGGTCGACCAGCGAGGCCAGGTGCACGCGCTGGCGCCCCAGCTTGAGCTCGCCCTCGCCCACACGTTCGGCCGACTGCCCGGCCAGATAGACCGTGGCGTAGGAGCCCAGCGCGCCGTGGTGCACCACGTAGGGATCGGTGATGGGCAGGATGACCCGGGTCAGGCCGGCGCCCAGCCAGCCGTCGATCACGTCCTGCAGGTAGATCACGTCGGGCTGGGCGTCCATGCCGGTCTTGGCGTTCATGCCGTGGTCGGCGGTCAGGGCGATCACGCAGCCCAGCGCGTCGAGCTGCGCCAGATAGCCGTCCATCATGGCGTAGAAGTCGTCCGCGCCGGGCGTGCCGGGCGCGTGCTTGTGCTGGATGTAGTCGGTGGTCGAGAGGTACAGCACCTCGGGCGCCGGCCCGGCCGCGCCCTGCATGAGCTTGACGCCGGCGGCGAACACGAACTCCGACAGATCGGCGCTGTAGACCGAGGGCAGCGGCTTGCCCACCAGGTCCAGCACGCCGGTGATGCCGTGTTCCTTGACCGTGCACTGGTCGGCCTTCTCGGACGAAAAGCAGATGCCGGTCATCTCGTGGCCGAGCAGGCGGCGCAGCTTGTCCTTGGCCGTCACCACAGCCACGCGCCGGCCGGCGTCGGCCAGCGCGGCCAGCAGCGTGGGCGCACGCAGCCACTCGGGGTCGTTCATCATGACTTCGGCGCCGCTGGCCGGGTCGATCAGGTAGTTGCCGCAGATGCCGTGCACCGACGGCGGCGCGCCGGTCACGATGGACAGGTTGTTGGGATTGGTGAAGCTGGGCATCACGCAGTCTGCGATCAGCGCCGTGCCCGCGGCCAGCGTGCGCTGCATCCACGGCATGCGGCCGTGAGCCACGGCCTGGGCGATGTAGTCGGGTTCGCAGCCGTCGACGCACACCACCACGGTGGGGCGGCTGGGCAGCTGGTAGCTTCGGTGGTTGACGGTGATCACGGCGTGGGTCCTGTTCAGTTCAATTGCTGCCCGACCGGGCGGGCTTGGCGGTCTTGCG
>JBJOKY010000477.1:0-3268 GCA_046045865.1 Pseudomonadota bacterium
CGCATGGCGGCGCTGATGAAGCAGCGCGTCATCCACGTCTTCACGCACGACTCGGTCGGTCTGGGCGAAGACGGCCCGACGCATCAACCGGTCGAGCACGCCGCGTCCTTGCGCCTGATCCCGAACCTGGACGTCTGGCGCCCCTGCGACGAGGCCGAGACGGCGGTGGCCTGGACCGAGGCGCTGCACAGCGCCCAGCGCCCGAGCGCGCTGCTGCTGTCGCGCCAGAACCTGCCGGCGCAGACCCGCACACCCGAGCAGGTGGTCGAGATGCGGCGCGGCGGTTATGTGCTGAGCGACCGGGTCGGCGCGCGCGCCGTCATCCTCGCCACCGGCTCGGAGGTCGGTCTGGCGATGGCGGCGCAGCAGTTGCTCGACAGCCAGGGCCTGCCGGTGCGGGTGGTGTCGCTGCCGTCGAGCACGGTGTTCGACCGCCAGGACGCGAGCTACCGCCAGGCGGTGCTCGGCGACGGGCTGCCGCGCATCGGCGTCGAGGCCGGCGTGTCGCGCTGGTGGGGCCAGTACGGCTGCGTCGCGGCGCTCGGCATCGACAGCTTCGGCGAGTCCGGCCCCGGCCCGGCGGTGTTCAGGCACTTCGGCTTCAGCGCCGACGCGCTGGCCGCCCTGGTGGCGCACGCCTGCGATCCGGAGCGCCAGCTGGTGCGCTCGGGCCACTGAAGCGGCGGCCCACCATGCGTTCCGACCATTCCTGGCTGGCACTCAGTTTCGATCTTGACGGCACGCTGGTCGATACGGCCGACGAAATCGCCGAGGCGGTCAACCGCACCCTGGCCGAGTTCGGCATGCCGGCCCGGCCGGTGGCCGAGATCACCCTGCTGATCGGCCACGGCCTGCACGAGCTGATGCTCAAGCTGCTGGCGCGCCTGATGCTGGCCCAGCCGGCGCTGGCTGACCGGCTGCGCATCGACACGGTGCTGGCGCGGCTCGACGCGCATTACGCCGACACGGTCGGCACGCTGGCGCGGCCGTACCCGGGCGCAGTCGAGGCGCTGGTGGCGCTGCGCGCGGCCGGTGTCAGGCTGGCCTGCGTCACCAACAAGGAGGGCCGCCATGCCCGCCACGTGCTGGAGCGCAGCGGCCTGGCGCCGCTGATCGAGCTGCTCATCGCCGGTGACACGCTGGCGCAGAAGAAGCCGCACGCCAGCGTGCTGACCGAGGTGGCGCGGCGCCTGAACGTGGCGCGCGAGCGGCTGGCGCATGTCGGCGACTCGCGCGTCGATGTCGAGGCGGCGCGCCACGCCGGTGTGGCCGCCTGGGCGGTGCCCTATGGCTACAACGCCGGCGAGCCGGTCGCGCTGGCCGGGCCGGACCGGATGTTCGATGACCTGAGTGCGGTGGCTGCGCATGTGCTGGCCCGCCGCGCCGAAGCACTGCGCGCCTGAGTCGCCACGACCTGCCCAGGCACCGCGACTGGTACCGGGGACTCTTTTGCTGATCTGGCGTCCGTGTGGGCGCCCCCGACTGTTACGAATTCCGATATGACCATCAAAGTTGCCATCAATGGCTACGGCCGCATCGGCCGCAACGTCTTGCGTGCCCACTACGAGGGCGGCCGGCGCCACGCCATCGAGATCGTTGCCATCAACGATCTGGGTAATCCGAACACCAATGCCCACCTGACCCAGTACGACACCGCCCACGGCCGTTTCCCCGGCACGGTGAGCGTCGATGGCGATTGCATGGTCGTGAACGGTGACCGCATCAAGGTGCTGGCGAACCGCAATCCGGCCGAGCTGCCCTGGGGCGAGCTGGGCGTGGACGTGGTGCTGGAGTGCACCGGCTTCTTCACGACCAAGGACAAGGCAGCGGCGCATCTGCGCGGCGGCGCGAAGAAGGTCATCATCTCGGCCCCAGGCGGCAAGGACGTCGATGCGACCATCGTGTACGGTGTCAACCACGCCGTGCTGAAGAGCACCGACACGGTGATCTCGAACGCCAGCTGCACTACCAACTGCCTGGCGCCGCTGGTGGCACCGCTGCACGCCGACATCGGCATCGAGTCGGGCCTGATGACGACGATCCACTCGTACACCAACGACCAGGTGCTGACCGACGTCTATCACGAGGATCTGCGCCGCGCCCGCTCGGCCACGCAAAGCATGATCCCGACCAAGACTGGTGCCGCTGCTGCGGTCGGTCTGGTGCTGCCGGAGTTGAACGGCAAGCTAGATGGATTCGCGATCCGCGTGCCGACCATCAACGTCTCGGTGGTGGATCTGACCTTCACGGCCAGTCGTGCCACCAGCGTCGACGAAGTCAACGCGCTGCTCATGGCTGCTGCTGCGGGGCCGCTGAAGGGCATCCTGGGCTACAACACCGCGCCACTGGTGTCGGTGGACTTCAACCACGACCCGCATTCGAGCACCTTCGACGCCACCCAGACCCGCGTCAGCCCGGACGGACGGCTCGTCAAGGTGCTGTCCTGGTACGACAACGAGTGGGGTTTCTCGAACCGCATGCTCGACACCACCGTCGCGCTGATGGCTGCGGCAGCCTGAAGGGAAGGAGCGCCGCATGAAAATCAACCGTCTCTCCGATCTGATCGCCGCCGGCCAAGTGGCGGGCAAGCGCGTCTTCATCCGCGCTGACCTGAACGTGCCGCAGGACGACGCCGGCAACATCACCGAAGACACCCGCATCCGCGCCTCGATCCCCTGCATCGAGATGGCGCTGAAGGCCGGCGCCGCCGTGATGGTCACCAGTCACCTGGGCCGCCCGACCGAAGGCGAATTCAAGCCCGAAGACAGCCTCGCCCCCGTCGCCGCACGCATGGGCGAGCTGATGGGCCGCGAGATCCCGGTCGTGGCCAACTGGACCGATGGCGTTGACGTCGCCCCCGGCCAGCTCGTCATGCTGGAAAACTGCCGCCTCAACAAGGGCGAGAAAAAGAACAAGGAAGAGCTGGCGCAGAAGATGGCCGCGCTGTGCGACATCTTTGTGCACGACGCCTTCGGCACCGCGCACCGCGCCGAGGCCTCGACCTACGGCATCGCCCAGTTCGCCCAGGTGGCGTGCGCCGGCCCGCTGCTGGCCGCCGAGATCGACGCCATCAGCCAGGCGCTGGCCAACCCGAAGCGCCCGCTGGTCGCCATCGTGGCCGGCTCGAAGGTCTCGACCAAGCTGACCATCCTGAAGGCGCTGTCGGCCAACGTCGACGGCCTGATCGTCGGCGGCGGCATCGCCAACACCTTCATGCTGGCCGCCGGCCTGAAAATCGGCAAGTCGCTGGCCGAGCCGGACCTGGTCG
>JBJOKY010000478.1:0-3263 GCA_046045865.1 Pseudomonadota bacterium
GCCGGCGTAGCCGCGCTCCTTGAGCGTCTTCTGCGGCAGGGCGGCGGGCGTGCCCGATCCGGCGATGAGCACGGCGTCCGGGTTCACGGCCTGCAGCTTGAGCACCTGGCCGGTGACCGAGGTATCGGTGCGGGCATAACGCTCGCTGGCCACCACCTCGATGCGCTTGAGCGCCGCGGCCTTGCTGAACTCGGCGAACCAGCCTTCGCCATAGGCGTCGGCAAAGCCGATGAAGGCCACCTTCTTCACGCCCTGGTTGGCCATGTGGGTGGCGATGGCCAGCGACATCATGATGTCGTTCTGCGGGGTCTTGAAGACCCACTTGCGCTTGTCGTCCATGGGCTCGACGATGCGCGCCGAGGCGGCCATGGAGATCATGGGCGTCTGGGCCTCGGCCACGGCGTCGATCATGGCCAGCGAGTTGGGCGTGGTGGTCGAGCCCAGGATGATGTCGACCTTGTCCTCGGCGATCAGCTTGCGGGCATTGGCTACCGCCTTGGTGGTGTCGCTGGCGTCGTCGAGCACGATGTAGTTGATCTTCTGCCCGCCGATGGTGGCGGGCATCAGGGCCACGGTGTTCTTTTCCGGGATGCCCAGCGAGGCGGCCGGGCCGGTGGCCGACAGCGTGACACCCACGGTGATGTCGGCCAGGGCGGCGCTGCTGGCGGCGCCGAGCAGGGTGGCAGCGCACAGGGCGCGCAGGGTAGCGGTCGTGTTCTTGGTCAGCGTCATGCTGCTTGTCTCCGGGGGGTGGGGATGGAAAGGTCGGGTACGGGGGGAAAGGCAGTGGCCACGGGCGGCGCCGCGAGCCGGGCCGCCGGCAGCGCGGCCAGGCCGCCGAGAAACAGTTCGGCCACCAGCGGCGCCATGTCGGCATGGCTGAGCGGGCCGCCCGGCTTGAGCCAGGTGAACATCCAGTTGATCATGCCGAACAGCAGCATGGTGAGCGGCTTGGCCAGTTCGTCGGCCAGCACACCGGGGCGCTGCGCGGCCACCAGGGCGGCAAAGGCAGCAACGACTTCGCGCTGTCCGGACAACACCCTGTCGCGTTCGGCCTCGCCCAGGTGGCGCTCGTCCTCGGTCAGCACGCGGTGCTCATGGGCGGCATCGGCATACGCCTCGACGAAGGCGAGGATGAGGCGGTGCAGGTGGGCACGTGCGTCCAGCGCCTGCGCGGCGGCCTGCGCGTCCACCGCCTTCACCAGCGCCTTGAGCCGCTCGATGTGCTCCACGCAGATCAGCGCCAGCAGCTCGTGCTTGTCACGCACATAGTGGTACAGCGCCGGCTTGCTCACGCCGCAGGCGGCGGCCACCTCGTTCATCGAGGTGCCGGCGTAGCCCTGGCGGGCGAACAAGGCCGCGGCCTGCGCGAGGATGGTGTCGCGCTGCACGTCGTAGCCGCTGGAGCGAGGCCGGGCCATGCGGGTGCGGCCTCAGCGGTCGTCGAAGGTGACGACCACCCGCTCGGTGAGCGGATGGGCCTGGCAGCACAACACGAAGCCGGCGGCGACCTCGTCCTTGTCCAGGGCGAAATTGCGGTCCATGCGCACCTGGCCCTCGACCACCTTGGCGCGGCAGGTCGAGCACACGCCGCTCTTGCACGAGTAGGGCGCCTCCAGGCCACCGGCGGCGATGGCGTCCAGGATGCTGGGCATGCCGGTGCGGAACTCGACGTCGCGCCTCAGGCCGTCGCGCACCACGGTCACCACGGCCTGGGGCGCATCGCCCGGCAGCACGGGGTGGGCCTGGGCGGCGGCGGCATCGGGTGCGCCGAAACGCTCGATGTGCAGGCGCTCCGCCGGCAGGCCGGCGCTGGTCAGCACGGCCTCGGCCGCGTCGATCACGCCCTGCGGGCCGCAGACGAAGGCATGGTCGACATCCGTCACGTCGACCAGGGTGGCCAGGAACTGCGCCAGCTTGCCGGCGTCCAGCCGCCCGGCGTTGAGCGGCGCGTCGATCTGCTCGCGCGAGAACACCGGGTGCAGCGCCAGCCGCGTCAGGAAGGTGTTCTTGAGGTCCTCGATCTCCTCCTTGAACATCGTGCTCTTCTGGCTGCGGTTGCCGTAGATGAGCGTGAAACGGCTGGCCGGCTCGCTGGCCAGCACGGTCTTCATGATGGCCAGGATGGGCGTGATGCCGCTGCCCGCGGCGATGCCCAGGTAGTGGCGGCCGGCCGGGGCGGCGTCATTGGCGGCGTCGGCCGACGGCAGGACGAAGTGGCCCTGCGGCGGAAACACCTGCAGCTCGTCGCCCACCTTGAGCGCATCGTTGACCCAGCCCGAGAAACGCCCGCCCGCCACCTTGCGCACGCCCACGCGCAGCGTGCCGTCCTGCAGGCCCGAGCAGATGGAGTAGGAGCGGCGCAGGTCCTCGCCCCCCACGTCGGCGCGCAGCGTCAGGTACTGGCCGGGGCGGAAGGCGAAGGTATCGCGCAGCGCGGCCGGCACGTCGAAGGCGACGACCACGGCCTCGTCGGTGTCGGCCTCGACCGAGGCGACGCGCAGGGGATGGAAATGCAGGCTGCTCATGGTGGGGATGTCTCTCCGGCTCAGATCGGCTTGAAGTATTCGAAGGGCTCGCGGCAGGCGCGGCAGCGGTACAGCGACTTGCAGGCGGTGGAGCCGAAGGCCGAGAGCCGTTCGGTGTCGCGGCTGTCGCAGCGCGGGCAGGCCAGGCTCAGGGTCTCGCGCGGGATGAAGTGCAGCACCGACGCGGATGACGTGCTGCTCGACGCGCCCGACGTGTTGGCGCCAGGCGCGCCGCCGTGCAGGCCGCAGCCCGTCGAGGCGTCACCGCGCTGCGGCGGCACGATGCCGTAGGCGCCCAGCGCGGCGCGGCCGGATTCGCTGATCCAGTCGCTGCTCCAGGCCGGCGCCAGGCGGCGCTCGATGCGCACCGCGGCAAAGCCGGCGGCCTGCAGGGCCTCGCGCGTCAGGGTCTCGATCAGCTCGGTGGCCGGGCAGCCGCTGTAGGTGGGCGTGAGCACCACGACCAGCGCACCGTCGTCGGCCAGGCTCACCGCGCGGGCGATGCCCAGGTCGACGATGGAGACCACCGGCACCTCGGGGTCCATCACCTGTTCCAGCACCGTCCAGGCGCGCTCGGCCACGCCGGCGGCCAGGCCGGCGACGGGCTGCGCCGTGGCGGCGCCCGCGGCGGCCTGTTTCACCACACGCCCCCGGGGTAGGCGCGTTGCAGGTGCTGCATCTCGGCCAGCAGATAACCCATGTGTTCGCTGTGCACGCCGCGCTTGCCGGTGGAGC
>JBJOKY010000479.1:0-3253 GCA_046045865.1 Pseudomonadota bacterium
TCGACCAGCCCGCCGCGAGAATGGCCGCGTGTTGTTTGATCCACCGCCCTCTTCCGCGCCGGCCGGCCGGCTGTCCGCCTGGCGGCGTCATGCCGTCGCCCCTGCTCGCGCCGGGCTGGGTGCGTCCTGGTGGTGGCTCTTCCGGGCTGCCGTGGTGGCCCTGGGGCTGCTGGTGATCGTGGTGCTGCGCCTGCAGGGCCTCCACGCCGCCTTCGAGACCGACACACGCATCGTGCACCGGCTGCTGAGCCAGAAGGCCGCCCAGCACGACACCATGCTGGCCACGCTCAACCTGCTGTCGCTCGACGCCGGCACGGCGGTTCAGGCCGGCCAGTCCGAACAACGCCTGCCCGCGCTGTACCCGCAGGTGCTGGCGGTGGAACGGCGCGAGCGCGACGCCCCCTGGCCCGGCGCTGCACAGCAGCAGGCGGCCGCGACATCGCGCCATCTCGGCCGCGCCGTGCTGGCGGACATCCAGCCCGAGCTGGGCAGCTACCGGCTCATCCAGGCCGGTGAACCCGTCAGCCACGCCCTGCGCATCGACCTGCACCGGCTCATGCCCGCAGCGCCGGACTGGGCCGACAGCAGCGACGGCGCAGCGCGCCTGACCCTGCGGCTCGGCCAGGCAGGACCGCCGCAGCAACAACAACAAACAGAACAACAGCAAGCAGAGCATGTGCTGCAGCCCGGCCGGCCGGCCCGCTGGGCCTGGCATGTGACGCTGCACAAGCCGCTGGCCAGCGCCAGCCAGCCCTTCGAGCTGGTGGCCGAGCGCTGGTTCGGCGCGGCCGACCTGCCCTGGCTGGCCGCCGCCGCCTGGTTGCTGCTGTGTGCCGCTCTGCTGGCCGGCCTGCACGCCTGGCGACGCCAGCGCCTGGGCCGCCAGCGCGCCGAGGAGCTGCTGCGTCTGGGCCAGGTGGCGCGCCTGAACACCCTGGGCGAACTGGCCGCCGGCATGGCGCACGAGCTGAACCAGCCGCTCACGGCGGTGCTGGCCAGCACCCAGGCCGCATTGCGCGTGCTGGCCGACGACCCGCATGACCCGCACGAGCCGCCCGATGTCGACCTGCTGCGCCAGGCCATGCAGCACGCGGTGGCGCAGGCCAGCCGCGCCAGCGAGGTGCTCAGGCGCCTGCGCCGCATGGTCGAGCGCCCGGACAGCGCCGCCCAGGCCCAGCCCCTGAGCCTGGCGGACGCGGTGCGCGACGCCCTGCAGCTGCTGGAGCCCGAACTGCGCGCCCGCGCGGTCACGCTGCAGCTCACCGGCCTGGACGACGCGCCGGGCAGCGACGGCAGGGGCAGCAGCAACAGCAGCGACCGCTCCGCCAGCTCGCCGCCCGGCCCCGAGCCCCAGGTGATGGCCGACCCGGTGGCGCTGCAGCAGGTGGTACACAACCTGGTGATGAACGCGCTGCAGGCGCTGGAGCAGATGCCAGCGGGCGCGCGCGAACTCGCCATCGGCGTGGGCACACGGCCGGCCCGCCAGGCCACGGCTCCGGCAGGCCAGGGCACATCCGGCATCGCCCTGCCCCGGGTCGGCGTGATCGAGGTGCGCGACAACGGCCCCGGCATCCCGCCCGACGCCCTGCCGCGCCTGTTCGAGCCCTTCTTCACCACCCGCAGCGGCGGCCTGGGACTGGGCCTGAGCCTGTGCGAGACCCTGGTCACCGCCATGGGCGGGCGGCTGGACGCCGCCAACCGGCCGCATCAGCGTGGCGCCGTCTTCACCCTCAGCCTGCCGCTGCTGAGCCCGTCCCCATCCGCCTGAGCCCGGCCCATGCCCCAGCTGCCCCCACCGCAATCCCCCCTCATCCACCTCGTCGACGACGACGAGGCCGTGCGCATCAGCCTGGGCCTGCTCATCGGCACGGTCGGCCTGCGTGTGGCCGCCTGGGGCGATGCGGCGAGCTTCCTGGCCGGGCTGGATCGCCAGGCCATCGGCGCCGTGGTGCTCGATGTGCGCATGCCCGGCATGGGTGGCCTGGCCCTGCTGGACGAGCTGCGCGCCCAGGGCATCGACCAGCCGGTCATCCTGCTCACCGGCCACGGCACGGTGGAGCTGTGCCGGCGCGCCTTCAAGGCCGGCGCGGCCGAGTTCCTGGAAAAGCCGGTGCACGACGAGCTGCTGCTCGAAGCGCTGCAGGCCGCCGTGCGCCAGCATGTGCGGCTGCGCCAGCGCGACGTGGCCGACCGTGAGGCGCGCGAGCGCTACGCCCAGCTCTCGCCGCGCGAGCGCGAGGTGCTGGGCCTCATCGTCGAGGGCCTGACGAACAAGGAGATCGGCCGCGCGCTCGAACTCTCGCCGCGCACGGTGGAGAACCACCGCGCCAGCCTGTTCGCCAAGCTGGGCAGCGAATCGCTGGCCCAGCTCATCCGGCGCTACGCGGCGCTGGCGGTACCACCGGGCGACGACGGCCCGGCGCCTTGACGACCAGGCACGGCAAGGCAACGTCAGGCCTTGCGTAGTTCTACGCAGTGGCTGCACAGCGGCGAGCGTAGCCGCACGCATGGTGCGCCGACGAGTCGCTTTCTAGACTGGCGTCCTTCGCATCAAGCACCCCTTACGGAGCCACCGACATGAACCGCCCCCCCCGTCACAGCCTCATCAGCACCGCCGCCCTCGCCAGCCTGCTGGCCCTGGCCCTGCCCTTCACCTCGGCCCAGGCCAAGGCCCAGGCCCAGGCCCAGCAGGCCACGACCGGCGTGCGCACCGAGAAGAACATCTCGCTGGACATGGCCAACCAGATCGCCGCCGGCGCCGTGGCCGCCTGTGCCGCCAACGGCTACAACGTCGCCGCCACGGTGGTGGACCGCGCCGGCACGGTGCGCGTGGTGCAACGTGCCGACAACGCCGGCCCGCACACCCTGGCCTCCAGCGAGCGCAAGGCCTGGACCTCGGCCTCGGCGAAGAACACCACCCAGGCCATGATGGAAGGTGCGCAGAAGAACCCGGCCGGCGCCAACCTGGTCTACCTGCCCGGCTTTCTGCTGCTGGGCGGCGGCGTGCCCATCAAGGTGGGCAACGAGGTGATCGGCGCGGTGGGCGTGGGCGGTGCGCCCGGCGGCCACCTGGACGAGCAGTGCGCCACCGCCGGCATCGACAAGGTCAAGGAGCAGCTGAAGTGAGACCGGGCCTGCGTGCCGCGCTGCTGCTGGCCGCCGGCCTGGCCGGCACCGGCAGCGCCCTGCTACTGATCGCCCCGCCAGCCGCCGCCCAGGTGGCGCCCACGGCGAGCGAGGCGGCCGCCTACAG
>JBJOKY010000480.1:0-3249 GCA_046045865.1 Pseudomonadota bacterium
CGTCGTCTGGTACTTCTTCTGTGCGGGCGGCTTGCTCATCCACTCAGTGTGGCATCGCCTGGCTGCGCGGGGCTGACGGGGTGGTTGTGCAACAAAGCCCGCAGCAGCCGACGCATCGACGGGCACGACGAGCCGGCGCCAGGCCTGTGTCAGTGAAGCCGTCGCCTCGGCCCCGGCGAGCAGGCTGGCCGCTCGCTGAGCTGGCGTGGTTCTCCCCAGTGGCAGCGCTTGATGAGCGTCGCCTACCGGTCGTCATACCGGTGATGACGCGTCATCTGCCGAGCCGGCCGGTCACTTGCCGGCCGATCGACCCTCACGCCGCCGTCACCGTGACGCAGGCTTCGAAGAGATAGGGCGCAAGTGCGGCCTCGACCCTGGCCCTGGACCCGGCCGCCGCGATCGGCAGCGTCACGCCCACCCGCAGCCCGCGCGGCCCGCCCTCGACCGCCGTGACGCTCGCGCCGCGCACGTCCAGCGGGTCGACGAGCAGACCCTCGACCACACGGCGCGCGGCGTCGGCGCGCAGCGTGGGCTTGTACATCTTGCCCACGGCGGTGAGCGGGATGGCGTCGAGCACATGGATGCGGCGCGGCCAGGCCGGGCGTTCGGCGATGTGCCGGCGCGCATGATCCTGCAGCTCGGCCTCGCTGGCGCTGGCGCCGGCCCGCAGCTGCACATAGCAGACCGGCAGCTCGCCGGCGTAGCTGTCGGGCATGCCCACCGCCGCGACCAGCGCCACCGCGGGGTGGGTGGCCATGGCGTTCTCGATCATCTGCGGGTCGATGTTGTGGCCGCTGCGGATGATGAGGTCCTTGCTGCGGCCGGCCAGGTGCAGGCGGCCGGTCGTGTCGACGTAGCCCAGGTCGCCGGTGTCGAGCCAGCCGTCTTCCAGGAAGGTGCCGGCGTCCTGCGCCCGGTCGCGGTAGCCGGGGCTCACGTGGGGCCCGCGCACCCTCACCACGCCGAGCTCGCCCTGCGCGCAGCGTGTGCCGCGGGCCGGGTCGCGCACCTCGATCTCGGAGTAGGGCATGGCAAAGCCGACCGAACCGGCCACCGCCTCGCCGCCGATCGGGTCGATGGCAACCACGCCCGAGGTTTCGGTCATGCCGTAGACCTCGTGCAGCGGCTTGCCGGTCACCTGGCGGAAACGTTCGGCCAGGGCCAGCGGCGCCGGGGCCGCACCGCAGATGCCGCAGCGGATCGAAGATATGTCGGCATCGCCCACCGGCACCTCGAGCATCGCCGCGACCGCAGTGGGCACACCGCCGGCCGCGCAGAGCCGGTAGCGCTCGGTCAGCTTCCAGGTGTTGGCGACGACGACCGGGTTGCGGAAACCCGCAGGCGAGAGGATGACCAGCTCGCAGCCGACCATGAAGGGCGCGAGCGCACAGGCGATGGTGCCGCCGACGTGGAACAGCGGCAGCGAGGCACCGAAGTGGTCATCGGGCTCGATCCGCATCAGCACCGCGGCCCCCAGCGCCGCGGCGAGCTGGCCGGTGTGGGTGTGCGCCACCAGCCTGGGCGTGCCGGTGGTGCCGCCGGTGTGGAAGTACGCGGCGATGTCGTCGCCGCCGCGCGGCTCGCCGAAGCTCAGCCGGTCACCCGGCTGGGCGGCCAGGGCGGCGCCGAAGTCGACCACGCCGTCCTCGAGTGGCGCGCCGCCGCCGCCCACGCGCAGCAGCTGCAGGCCGGGCAGCTGCTCGCGCAGCGCCAGGGCCTTGGCCCAGATGTCCAGCACCGGGTGCGGGCCCAGCGCGACGAGCACCCTGGCGTCGGCGGCGCGCAGCAGCGCGGCGATGGCGTCGGTCTGCAGCAGGAAGTTGATCGGCACCGCGTAGCCGGCGGTCTCGGCGCCCCAGAGCACCGCATGGGTCTCGGGCAGACTGGGCAGCATGTAGGCGATGCCGGCGCCGCGCCCGGCCAGGGCGGCGAAGGTGTTGGCACTCTTGCGGATCATCGCCAGCAGGGTGCCGTAGCTCACCCGCCGCGGCTGCTCGTCCGGCGCGGCCGTCATCACCATGGTGATGGCGTTGCGGCCTGGGTCGCGTGCCGCGGCCGCGGCGAAGGCGTCGAGGATGCTGCGGCCGGGCAGACGCTCGGCCAGCGGCGCCTGCGCCACGTAGGCGTCGATGTCGGCCTGGCTGCGGATCGCTTGCTCGGGCATCAGGCGGGCTTGTGGCATGGTGAACCTCCGTCGGTTGGGCGTCGCGGCGTGCGGCCCGGCCATCGTGGCAGCTGCAGCCGGCCCTGGCCAGCAAAGCGCCCTAAACTTTGCTGAACCTTGCCAATCGCAGGGGGTGCAGCCGCCGGATCACCGGCGAGTGCCATCGATGCCAAGGAGGCCGACTTGCCCATGCTCTGGAAGGGGTCCGGTTTCGAGGTCCGGGTCGACGAGCGGGTGCTGATGGTGGGCGGCGCAGCCGTGGCCATCGGTGCGCGTGCCTTCGACCTGCTGGTCTGCCTGGTCAGCCACCGCGACCGTGTGGTCGGCAAGGACGAACTGCTGCGCGCTGTCTGGCCGGGCCTGGTCGTCGAGGAGAACAATCTCTCGGTGCAGATCGCGGCGCTGCGCAAGCTGCTCGGCCCGGCGGCAATCTCGACCGTCACCGGCGTGGGCTACCGCTTCACCGCACACATCGATGCCGGGCCGGCGACGCCGGACGGCAGCGCGGCGGGCGACATGCCCGCGCTGGCCGTCATGCCCTTTGCCAACCTGAGCGGGGACGCGGGCCAGGACTACTTCATCGATGGCGTGGTCGACGACATGCGCCGCGCACTCACGCGGGTGCGGCGCTTCGCGGTGCTGGCGCGCAGTTCGAGCCATGCCTGGCGGGGCCGCACCGTCGACGCCGTCACCCTCGGCCGCGAGCTGGGGGTGCGCTACCTCGTCGAAGGCAGCTTCCGCCAGGCGGGCGACCACCTGCGCATCGTCGCCCAGCTGGTCGAATGTGCGGAGGGCCGGCTGATCTGGAGCGAACACTACGACGGCATCCGCGAGGACGTGTTCGACCTGCAGGACCAGATCGCCGCGCGGGTGGCCAGCGCGATCGAGCCCACGCTGTACGCCGTCGAGAACGAACGCCTGCGCCGGCGCCCGACCGACAGCCTGGCTGCCTACGAGCTGTGCCTGCGCGGCCTGGCCCTGGCCACGCGCAGCGGATCCCACGACGAGGTGATGCGCGCGCTGGCGCTGGCGCAGCGCGCGATCGAGATCGACCCCGGCTACGCCCTGGCCAAGGCCCTGGTGGG
>JBJOKY010000132.1:0-10876 GCA_046045865.1 Pseudomonadota bacterium
CGGCAGCATGGACAACGCCATCGTGGTGGACGACTACCGCGTGCTCAATGCCGAGGGCCTGCGCTACGACGACGAGTTCGTGAAGCACAAGATCCTGGACGCCATCGGCGACCTCTACGTCGCCGGCCACCCCATGCTGGCCGACTACAGCGCGTTCAAGAGCGGCCACGCCCTGAACAACAAGCTGCTGCGCGCGCTGCTGGAAGACGCCACGGCCTGGGAGCTGGTGAGCTTCGACAAGGCCGAGCTGGCGCCGCAGGGCTTCGCCGAGCTGGCGCCGGCGTGGTGAGCCGGCCGTGCTGATCTTCCGCCTCATCGTGCTGCTGCTGCTGGTCGGCGCGGTGCTGAGCTTCGCGCTGTACGTCGGCACGAAACAGCGCCGCTGGCTCACGCTGACCCAGATCATCGTGCGCTGGACGGTGATCGCCGGGCTGGGATTCTTCGCCATCTTCCTGCTCGGGCGGCTCTGAACCGCACCCACCGGCCGGGCGGACGACCCGGCTGCCACATGGCGCCGCCTTCCTTGCTCAACCACCTTCAATAGGTCCGCCCGCCGCGGTACTGGGCGTGTTTGCGGCGCGCCAGCGGCGCAGCACTGGCCAGCGCGGCGAAGGAGCCGGCGGCGTGGGCATGGGTGATGGCCAGGCCCAGGGCGTCGCTGGCGTCCTGGTTGGGCTTGGCGGGCAGGGCGAGCAGGCGCATCACCATCTCCTGCACCTGGGCCTTGCTGGCATGGCCGTTGCCGACCATGGCCTTCTTCATCTGCAGGGCGGTGTATTCCTGCACCGCCAGGCCGGTGGTGACCAGGGCGGCCATGGCCGCGCCGCGCGCCTGGCCCAGCATGAGCGAGCTCTGCGGATTGATGTTGACGAAGACGATCTCGACCGAGGCGCAGTCGGGCCTGTAGGTCTCGACCACCTCGCGCACGCCCTCGAAGATGATCTTGATGCGCCCGGGCAGGTCGCCCTGGGCGGCCTCCAGCGTCTTCACCGTGCCGCTGGCGACGTAGTGCAGGGCCTGGCCCTGGGCGTCGACCACGCCGAAGCCGGTGGTGGCCAGGCCGGGATCGATGCCGAGGATGCGCAAGCCTGGCGCCCTCAGTGTCTGAAGTGGCGCACGCCCGAGAACACCATGGCGATGCCGCGCTCGTCGGCCGCGGCGATGACCTCGGCGTCGCGCATCGAGCCGCCGGGCTGGATGACGCAGCTCGCGCCATGGTCGACCACCACGTCCAGGCCGTCGCGGAAGGGGAAGAAGGCGTCGCTCGCCACCGCGCTGCCGGCCAGGGTCAGCCCGGCGTGGCCGGCCTTGATGCTGGCGATGCGGGCCGAGTCGAGCCGGCTCATCTGGCCGGCGCCCACGCCCACCGTCATGCCGCCCCTGCAGAAGACGATGGCGTTGCTCTTGACGAACTTGGCCACGCTCCAGGCGAACATCAGGTCATCGAGCTGCTCGGCCGTCGGCTGCAGCTTCGTGACGACCTTGAGGTCGCTGCGCTGCAGCACGTGGTTGTCGGCGCTCTGGATCAGCAGGCCCGAGCCGATGCGCTTGATGTCCTGCGCGTTCTGGCCGCGGCCCCACGCGCTGGTGGCCAGGCGGTCCACGCCGGCCAGCGAGATGAGCAGCACGCGTGCATTGACCTTCCTGGCCAGCAGGGCGAGCGCCTCGGGCGTGTAGGACGGCGCGATCAGCACTTCCAGGAACAGCGGGCCGAGCTTCTCGGCCGTGGCCTGGTCGACCTCGCAGTTGAAGGCGACGATGCCGCCGAAGGCCGAGGTCGGGTCGGTCTGCAGCGCCTTGGCGTAGGCCTCGGCCGCGCTGGCGCCCAGCGCCACGCCGCAGGGGTTGGCGTGCTTGACGATCACGCAGGCGGGTGTGTCGAAGCTCTTGACGCATTCCCAGGCCGCGTCGGCGTCGGCGATGTTGTTGTAGCTCAGTTCCTTGCCCTGCAGCTGCCGGGCGGTGACCAGCGAGCCGGGGGCAGGGTTCAGGTCGCGGTAGAAGGCGGCCGCCTGGTGCGGGTTCTCGCCATAGCGCAGATCCTGCAGCTTGACGAAGCGCGCGTTGGCCTGGGCCGGGAACTCGACGCGTGCCGGTGCCTCGCCGGACGGCGTGTCGGCCGCGCTCTCGGCTAGCGACGACAGGTAGTCGCTGATGGCGGCGTCATAGTTGCTGATGCGGTTGAAGGCGGCCACCGACAGGGCGAACTTCGTCGCGCGGCTCACCGCGCCGTCCTTCTGCAGCTCGGCCAGCACCTGGGCGTACTGGCCGGCGTCGGTCAGCACGGCCACGTCCTTCCAGTTCTTGGCGGCGCTGCGCACCATGGCCGGGCCGCCGATGTCGATGTTCTCGATCGCGTCCTCCAGCGTGCAGCCGGGCTGGGCGACGGTGGCTTCGAAGGGATAGAGGTTCACCACCAGCAGGTCGATGGTGGTGATGCCGTGCTTGTCCAGTGCCGCCATGTGCTCGGGCAGGTCGCGCCGGGCCAGCAGGCCGCCGTGGATGGTGGGGTGCAGGGTCTTGACGCGGCCGTCCAGCATTTCCGGGAAGCCCGTGTGGTCGGCCACCTCGGTGACGGCCAGGCCGGCGTCGGCCAGCAGCCTGGCGGTGCCGCCGGTGGACAGCAGCTTGACGCCCAGGGCGGCCAGGCCGCGGGCGAAGTCGACAACACCGGTCTTGTCGGAGACGGATATCAGGGCGGTAGGCATGGCAGCAATGGCGCGGGCGGGCCGCGCAGGCAGGAGTGATCGGGAGGGATGCGGGATGCTGGTGGCAGGTGGCGGCGCAGCGACCCGGGACGGACGAGGTGTGGCGAGCCGCCGGGGGATGTCCAGGTCAGGATCGGGCCGGCATCACGACGCCAGCTTGTGCTCGACCAGCTTGCGCCGCAGCGTGTTGCGGTTGATGCCCAGCCATTCGGCGGCACGGCTCTGGTTGCCTTCGGCGCGCGCCATCACGACTTCCAGCAGCGGCAGCTCGACGGCCGACAGCACCATGGCGTACAGCGCGTTGGGTTCGGTGCCGCGCAGGTCGGCGAAATAGGTGTCCAGGGCCTCGCGCACGCTGACGTCGATCGGGTTGTTGTTCTTGGGTGTCTGGCTCATGGCGCAAGAGCGGCTCGGGCCGCTTGTCATTGATGGGGAAGCTCGGAGGCAGCCTGCCGGGGCACCGGCAGGTCGGGAAACATGTCGGCCAGGCGGTCGAAATAGCCACTGACGGCGCGCAGCTGCTCGGCCGCCGTCTCGATCAGGTTCATGCGGGCGCGGAATTCGCCCGCCGCCGGCAGCCCCTGCACATACCAGCCGATGTGCTTGCGCGCGCTGCGCACGCCGGCGCGCTCGCCGTACAGCGCGTGGTGCTCGTGCAGGTGCTCGACCAGCCAGTCGCGCACCTGCAGCGTGGCGGGCGGCGTGGCCGGCTGGCCGGTGGCGAGCTCATGCGCGATCTCGCGGAAGATCCAGGGCCGGCCCTGGGCTGCGCGGCCGATCATGATGGCGTCGGCGCCGGTCACGGCCAGCACGTGGCGCGCGCGTGCGCTGCTGGTGATGTCGCCGTTGGCGCACACCGGGATCCGCAGCGCCGCCTTCACGGCGGCGATGGTGTCGTATTCGGCCTGGCCGCTGTAGCCCTGCTCGCGCGTGCGGCCGTGCACCGTCACCATGGCCACGCCGCTGTGCTCGGCCGCGCGCGCGATGCTCACGGCGTTGCGTTCGGCCTGGCACCAGCCGGTGCGCATCTTCAGCGTCACCGGCACGCCGTGCGGCGCCGCAGCCTGCACCACGGCGTCGACGATGCGCCGCGCCAGCTCCTCGTCCTGCATCAGCGCCGAGCCGGCCCAGGTGTTGCACACCTTCTTGGCCGGGCAGCCCATGTTGATGTCGATGATCTGCGCGCCGCGCTCGATGTTGTACTGCGCCGCCTCGGCCATCATGGCCGGCGAGGTGCCCGCGATCTGCACCGCGATGGGCGCCGGTTCGCCGGTGTGGTCGAGCCGCCGGCTGGTCTTGAGGCTGTCGCGCAGCTCGGGGCGCGAGGTCACCATCTCGCTCACGGCGTAGCCCGCCCCCAGGCGCTTGCACAAGGTGCGGAACGGCCGGTCGGTCACCCCCGCCATGGGGGCGACGAACAGCCGGTTGGGCAGGGCGTGGGCGCCGATGCGCATGGGCGGGCGGCTCGGCGGGATGGTAAGAGTTGGCAACTGGAATGCTCAAAAAACAGGCAGCAGTATAGCCAGGGGTCTGTTGCCGGCCCGCCGCAGACCGGGGTGCGCAGCGCCGGGCGCAGGCTGGCCAGGTGTCATCAGGACGCCAGCAAAGCCGGGCCGGCACCGCCACAATGCGCCGCCATGGAAGACTGGCTCAGCACCCACCTCGCCGCGCTGATGGCTGCCGTGGCCCTGCCGCAGGTGGGGCTGCCGGCGGTGTTCGTGATCGCCTTCGTCTCGGCCACGCTGCTGCCGCTGGGCTCCGAGCCTGCCGTGTACGGTCTGGTCAAGCTCGACCCGGCCATGTTCTGGCCCGCCGTGCTGGTGGCCACCGTCGGCAACACGCTGGGCGGCATGCTCAGCTGGTGGATGGGCTACGGCGCCGAACGCGCCTACGAGAAGGTCACGCACAGGAGCGCCGACCTCCAGGCGCTGGCCCTGCTCAGGCGCCTGGGCCCGCGCGCCTGCCTGCTGGCCTGGCTGCCCGTGGTGGGCGACCCGCTGTGTGCCGTGGCCGGCTGGCTGCGCCTGCCGCTCGGGCCCTGCACCGTCTACATGGCGATCGGCAAGTTCATGCGCTACCTGGTGATGACGGCCGGCCTGCTCTGGGTCTTTCCCGGTGCATGGACGCCCTGAGCCGAACCGAACCTGCCCCGCCGACCCATCCGCCCGAGGAGCTCTCCGCATGTCTACCTCCACCCCTGCCCCCGCCTCCCAGGCTGCCGCCGAACCGGCCGAGCGCCTGCTGGGCTCGCCGGACACCCCGGCCTATGCCGAGCTGACCGCGCGCTACACCCGGCTGTACCGGTTCCGCCACCTGAGCGCCATCTGCGGCTGGGACCACAGCGCCATGATGCCGCCCAAGGGCAACGAGGCGCGCGCCGCCGCCATGGCCGAGCTCAGCGGCCTGATGCACGGCCTGCTGACCGACGCGGCCCTGCCCGGGCTGCTCGAGGCGGCCGAGGGCGAGGCCCTCACGCCGCTGGAGCGCGCCAACCTGCGCGAGATGCGCCGCGCCTGGCTGGCCAGCAACGCGCTGCCGGCCGAGCTGGTGCAGCGGCGCAGCCTGGCCACCGCGCGCTGCGAGCACGCCTGGCGCAGCCAGCGCCCGGCCAACGACTGGGCCGGCTTCGCTGCCAACCTGCGCCCCGTGCTGGCCCTGGTGCGCGAGGAGGCCCGCCTGCTCGGCGACGCGCTGGGCCTGCACCCCTACGACGCGCTGATGGATCAGTTCGAACCCGGTCTGACACGCGCCGCCGTCGACCGCGTGTTCGACCCGCTGCGCGCGTGGCTGCCGCCGCTCATCCGCCAGGTGCTGGCGCGCCAGGCCGAACGCGACGCC
This sequence comes from Pseudomonadota bacterium, assembly GCA_046045865.1. Lineage (GTDB taxonomy): Bacteria > Pseudomonadota > Gammaproteobacteria > Burkholderiales > Burkholderiaceae_C > Sphaerotilus. Next base: position 5,547 of record JBJOKY010000132.1, read on the forward strand.
GCCGAGCCGCTGGTGCTGCCGGTCGGCCCCTTCGACGTCGCAAAGCAGCGCGAGCTCAGCCTGGCGGTGATGCGCCAGCTCGGCTTCGACTTCGACGCCGGCCGGCTGGACGTGAGCGCCCACCCGTTCTCGGGCGGCGTGCCCGAGGACGTGCGCCTGACCACCCGATACCGCGACGACGACCTGCTGCCCAGTCTGATGGGCACCATCCACGAGACCGGTCATGCGCGCTACGAGCAGAACCTGCCGCGCCACTGGCTCGGCCAGCCGGTGGGCGAGTCGCGCTCCATGGCCATCCACGAGAGCCAGAGCCTGTCGTTCGAGATGCAGCTGGGCTGCCACCCGGCCTTCGTGCGCCGCCTGGCGCCGCTGCTGGCCGAACACTTCGGCGCCCAGCCCGCCTTCGCGCCCGACAACCTGGCGCGCCTGCTCACGCGCGTGACGCCGGGCCGGATCCGCGTCGACGCCGACGAGGTCACCTACCCCGCCCACGTGCTGCTGCGCTACGACCTGGAGCGCGCCCTCGTCGCCGGCGAGGCCGAGGTCGACGACATCCCCGCCCTGTGGGACGGGAAGATGGCCGCGCTGCTGGGTGTGGACACGCGCGGCGATTACCGCAACGGCCCCATGCAGGACGTGCACTGGCCCAGCGGCGCCTTCGGCTACTTCCCCTGCTACAGCCTGGGCGCCATGTATGCCGCGCAGTGGTTCGCCACCCTGCGGCGCGCGCAGCCCGGGCTGGACGAGGCCATCGGCGCCGGCGACCTCGGCGCCGTGTTCGACTGGCTGCGGCACAACGTCTGGCAACAGGCCTCGCGCTGGTCACCCGCCGAACTGGCCGTGCGCGCCAGCGGCAGCGAGCTGGACGCCAGCCACTACCGCGTCCATCTGGAGCAGCGCTACCTGGGGTGAAGGGCCGGGGTACTGCCTGCCCCGCGCGTGCCGCGGCGTGACCCACGCGACGCTGCATGACATTCCCGATGCGGCGCGCGGCCGGGGCTGCTAGCCTGGGCGCGTGCAGCACGTCATCCTCAACCTCCAGGACGGCGACCAGGCGCGCGCCGCCGCCTTGCTGCGTGCGCAGCGGTGGGCGCTCGGACACGACGAACGCCATGGCAGCGTGCTGGCGCCCGGTGACCTCGTCCTGATCCATGTCGGCAGGCCGCGCTGCGAATTTGTCGGCAGCGCCACGCTGGCGAGCGCCTTGCACGACTGGACACCGGCGCAGGCGCAGGCCTGTCCCGACGGCGGCAGCGGCGGTGTGCTGCTGGCGGACGTCCGGACCTGGCCCCGGGCCGTGACGCTGCAGGCCGCCGCCGCCCGGATCGACCCGGACGGCACCAACCCCCATGTGCAGGCGAATGCGGCGGGTTTCCGGGCGGGCGTCGTGCTGATCACGGCCGGGGAGTACGCCACCGTGCTGGCGCTCGGCAGCGAAGGCCGCCAGCCCTGACCGGGCGTCCGGCGGCGCGCCTGGCCCCCGGGCAGGGCCCGGGCTCGAACTGCCTCAGGCGATCTTCACGTACTCGAACTCGCCCGTCTGGTTGTTGATGCCGCGTGCCGGCGGCGCGATCCAGCTGGCGTACTGGCCGGGCTGGTGCCGGGGCTGCATGAGCGAGTTGATGAAGGCCATGTCGCTGTCGTTGGGCAGCCACTGGCCGGCACGGGCCTGCCAGTCGGCCTCGCTCAGCAGCTGGCCGTCCGGGCTGATGCGCTGGCCGGCGAATTCGCCGATGCGGCGGTTGAAGCCCTTGTGCGGCTGGCTGATGCGGAAGTCGATGCCGGCCTTCTCGATCACCTTGTTCCAGCGGTCGATGCCGCCCTGGCAGTCGGCGATGTAGTCGTCCAGCAGGCGGCAGTTGATGGCGCGCAGCGCCGGCACCTGCTCCTCGACGAAGCGGCCGTCGATGACGCGGGTGACGCCGTAGAAGGCGTCCTGCAGCTGGTGGTCGTCGCCCTGCAGCCGGGCCTCGTTGTAGCGGCCCTTCAGGCCGGAGCTGAAGGCCTCGGCGGCGTTGCTGCTGATCTCGCTGCCGAACAGGTCGCGCGTCACGCTCATGTGGAAGTTGGCCTTGCGCTGCAGCAGCGGCAGGTCGACCACGCCCAGGGCGCGGATGCGTTCGGTGTCGCAGGGGTCGGTGATGCCGGCCTTGGTCATGGCGGCGCAGGTGGCCTCGATGGTGCGACCCACGCCGGTCTCGCCGACGAAGAGGTGGTGCGCCTCCTCGGTCAGCATGAAGCGGCAGCTGCGGCTGAGCGGGTCGAAGCCCGATTCGGCCAGCGCGGCCAACTGCATCTTGCCGTCGCGGTCGGTGAAGTACGTGAACATGAAGAACGACAGCCAGTCGGGCGTGCGTTCGTTGAAGGCGCCCAGGATGCGCGGGTTGTCCTGCTGGCCGCTGCGGCGCTCGAGCAGGGCCTGGGCCTCCTCGCGGCCGTCCTTGCCGAAGTACTTGACCAGCAGGTAGACCATGGCCCAGAGGTGGCGGCCTTCCTCCACGTTGACCTGGAAGAGGTTGCGCATGTCGTACAGGCTGGGCGCCGTGGCGCCCAGGAAACGCTGCTGCTCGACCGAGGCCGGCTCGGTGTCGCCCTGCACCACGATCAGGCGACGCAGCAGGCTGCGGTATTCGCCCGGCACCTCCTGCCACACGGGCTCGCCCCGGTGGCGCCCGCAGGGGATGGTGCGGCCCTCGACCTGGGGTGCCAGCAGGATGCCCCAGCGGTAGTCCGGCATCTTGACGTGGCCGAACTTGGCCCAGCCCGACGGATCCACGCCCACGGCGGTGCGCAGATACACCTCGGCCTGCTGGAAGCCCTCGGGGCCCATGTCCTTCCACCAGTCGAGGTACTGCGGATGCCAGGTCTCCAGCGCGCGCAGCAGCTGCTTGTCGCTGGAAAGGTCGACGTTGTTGGGGATGCGGTCGTCGTAGCTCACTTCGACGTAGGCATCACCGCGCACGGACTCGGGCGTCTCGATCAGGGTGTCGGTGGTGTCGCTCATGGGGTGGTCTCGCTCCGTGTTGCTGATGAAGAGGGTGTGTGTTGCACTTTAATGCTCGCATGGATGGCGAGCACATGAACAATAATGCACAAAATGAGGCGCGATTTGACCTGCATCAGCAGGTCGATGCGTGTTGACCTGGGGTTGTCCCGGGGGTGAGCTGCGGGCGCGGCCGGCCGGCCGCGCGACGCGCCCTACTTCAGCAGGCCGGCCACGGCGTGCAGCACGCGCAACGGCGCCTGCCAGCTCGTGTCCTGGTTGTACTGGCCGGCGGTGACGACGACCACCAGGTCCAGCGTCGGCACGAGGTAGATGCGCTGCCCGCCGTTGCCGAACGCGGCGATGTAGGCGTGGCGCGCCGCGCCGGCGTCCACCGTGCCGCGCCACCACAACCAGGCGTAGCGCAGCCGGCCGGTGGCCGGGAGGCGGTCGGCCACCATCTGCGCCACCCAGGCGGCGGACACGATCTGGCGCCCGTTCCAGCGCCCGCCGTCCAGCACCAGGCGGCCGATCTTCGCCATGTCGCGCGGGCGCAGGCGCAGGCCGCCGTAGGGCGTGACGCGGCCCAGGCGGTCGCGCCGCCATTCGTGGCGCCGGATGCCCAGGGGCTGGAAGAGCGCCACCTCGGCAAAGTCGTCCAGCCGCTGGCCGGCGGCACGGGCAATCACCTCGCCCAGCAGCGCCACGCCGCCGCCGTTGTAGTTGAAGACGCTGCCGGGTTCGGCGATCAGGTCGTGTTCGAGCACATGGCGGTCGGGGTCCAGGCTGAAGCGCATGCGCGTCTCGCTGTTGCCCGGGCGCAGGTAGCTGCCGGATTCGTCCCAGTCCAGGCCCGAGGCCATGCCCAGCAGGTGCGCCAGGGTGATGCGGCCCCTGGGCGTGGCCTTCAGGTCGGCGTGTTCGGGGAAGTGGTCGAGCACCGGCGCGTCGATGTCCTTGATCAGACCGCGATCGACCGCGATGCCGGTGAGGATGGCCACGACGCTCTTGGTGACCGAGCGCACGTCGTGCAGGTCGTGCGGCGTGAAGCTGGCGGCGCGGCCCCACAGGGCGCCGCCCGGGTGGTCGGTGCCGTCGACATAGGCCTCGGCCAGCAGCTGGCCGGCGCGTTCGACGACCACGCCGTGCAGGTTGGCAGCCGGCGTGGCGATGCGCTGCAGCGCGGCGCACAGGGCGTCGACGTCCAGCCCGGCGGGGGCGCTCGTGGTGGCATCGACCGTGGCCGCGGCCGTGGTGGCGATGCGCGCGCCGTCGTCGGTGGGCTGGGGGTGCCCGCAGGTGCTGGCCGCCCGGGCGGGCAGGCCGAGCGCCAGCAGCAGTGCCGGCAGCACGGCCCGGAGCATCACGGCCCGCACCGCCCGGCGCCGAGCGGCGGACCGTGCCGGAGCGAACCGGGCGTCGGCGGCGCTCACGGCTGGGTGTCGAGCCTGGTGATGGTGTAGTAGCCGTCGACCTTGTCGGCCTCGAACTTCACCTTGTCGCCCACCTTCACGCTGTCGGCCCAGGCCGGGTTCGCCAGGCGGAAGGTCATGCTCATGGCCGGCATGTCGATGCTCTTGATCGGGCCGTGCTTGAGCGTGATGCGCCGCTGCGGCTTGTCGACCTTGAGCACCTCGCCGTCCACCGGCTCGGCCAGCGCCATGCCGGCCAGGCCCGCCAGGGTGGCGGCCAGCAGCAGGCGGCGCCAGGCCGGGGTGTGCGGGGCGTTGCGGGGGGTCTCGGGTGCGGAGGGTGTCGGCATGGCGTGATCCGGCTGTGGGCAGGTGGATGGATGGCCACATTTGACCGCACAGCTGGTGGCAACGCGGCTGCAGCGGTGGACAAGCCTGGGGGCAAGTGCTGGACAGGCTGTTGAAGCGTGTGGACAGCCCGGGCTGACGGGTCACCGCCACGGTGCGTGAACTGTGGAGCAGGCTGTGGACAGCGTGTGTGCAGGCTGGGGGCCGGCGGTGTGCAAGGCCGGCCTGGCGGTGGACAGATGGGGTGTTGCGATGCAGCATCCTGGCCGCGCCAGTCCGGCAGCACGGCCAGGCCTGGCGATGGCGCAACCCGCCCGGTCCATAGAATCCGCGCGCCCTGCCGGGCCGCGCGTCTGCTGGCGCCGGGCCGCGCGCGTTATCGTCGTCACCACTGCAACCTCTTCTGCCCCGCGGCTCGCCGGCCGCGCTGCCCGCCATGAGCACCACCCCGCACCACGTCGACCTGAGCCACATCACGCCGCGCGAACAGGCCGAGATCCTGGCCCAGGCGCTGCCCTACATCCGCAAGTTCCACGGCAAGACGCTGGTCATCAAGTACGGCGGCAACGCCATGACCGACCCGGCGC
>JBJOKY010000133.1:0-10859 GCA_046045865.1 Pseudomonadota bacterium
CATCGGTATCGACGCTGCCTGCACGTGGTCGAGACGGGCCGGCTTCAGCGCTGCAGCACGCTCGGGGACCACTGCAAATTCGGCGATGGCGCCGGTGCCCTGGTCGAAGATGCTGGCGTAGACCGCATCACCGACCTTGAACCGGGTCACGCGGCTGCCGACCTCGACCACGACACCGGCCAGATCGCTGCCCAAGGTGGCGGGCAGCTGGAACTTCACGACAGCCTTGAAGAGCCCGGTGGGGATCATATTGTCGATCGGGTTCACGCTGGCCGCATGGACCTGGACCAGCAGTTCGTCGGCCTTCGGTGTGGGGCGGGGCACATCGGTGAAGCCGATCTCGGGCGACTTGCCGTAGCGCTTGAAGGTGAGTGCTTTCATGGTCATGCCGTTTTCTGCGGTGTTATCGATCGTCATGAAGACGCCAGTGATGGTGTGGACGTGTGCTCACGGCTGCGCCGCCCGCGGCCTGGTGTCCACCGGCAGGCAGAGCAGGCCGGTGAGCAGCGCCAGCCCGCCGTGCACGAGATACAGCGCATTGAAGTCAGCGCGTTGCAGTGCCGCATGGCCCAGCAGGGCGACGGTGATCGCCACGCCCAGCACCGAACCGATCTGGCGCGTGGCCTGGTTGACCGCGCTGCCGACGGCATAGTGCGCAACCGGCAGGCGGCTCACCGCGGCGGCGGACAGCGACGGCAGCACCAGGCCGACCGCGATGCCGCTCATCACCAGCCCGGGCAACCAGTGCGACAGGTAATGGGGCTCGGTCCCCGGCACGAGCAGGAACCACAGGCTGCTGCAGGCGTACAGCAGCGATCCGCCGACCAGGAAGCGGCGATGTCCCAGCCGTGTCGCCAGGCGACCGGTGACGATGGCCGTCGGCATCACGAGCAGCGGCCCGGGCGTCACGGCCAGCCCGGCCTGCGGCAGGCTGAAGTGCCAGACGTTCATCATGAAGAAGAAGAAGGTCAGGAACATCATCGAGAACGCCGTGCCGAAGGCCAGCGTCGCGACGTTCACGTAGCGGTAGGTGCGGTGGTGGAACAACGCCAGATCGACCAGCGGGGCCTTGGCCTTGCGCGCCCAGACCACGAAGGCACCGGCCGCGACCAGCCCGGTTGCGCCCAGCAGCACCAGTTCCCGTCGACTCCAGGCCGGCGCATCGGATTCGACGATGGCCAGGGTGACGGCACCCACTGCCAGCATCAGCAGTGCCATGCCGACGCCGTCCACCCGTCGGGGCACGCCGGACTTCTCCGACTCCTGCAGCAGCGACGCACCGCGCCACATGGCCAGCCCCCCCAGGGGAAGGTTGATGTAGAACGCCCATGGCCAGCCGAAGTGGTCGATCACGAAGCTGCCGGCGCTCGGGCCCACCGCGGCGGCCAGGCCGCCCACGGCGCCCCACAGGCTCACGACCACCGCACGCCTGCCTTGCGCAAATGCCGCCAGCACGATCGACAGGGATGCCGGCGTCAGCAACGCTGCGCCGACGGCCTGCAGCACCCGGGCCACGATCAACGCCCCCACGCTGCCGGCCAGACCGCAGGCCGCCGAGGCCGCCAGGAAGAGCGCAACGCCGATCAGGAAGACGCGCTTGCGGCCATGCGTGTCGGCAAGGCCGCCCGCGGGTATCAGCATCGTCGCGTACACCACCGTGTAGGCATTGAGCACCCACGACAGGTCGGCCGTCGTGGCGTCGGCGAAGGCCTGCCGCAGGGGATCGAAGGCCGCGAACAGCATCGTCGTGTCGAGCGACACCAGGAAGGAGGCGATGCTGGCGACCCAGAACACGGGCCATGGCGATGCGGCTGTCGCGGCACGCTGCACCGGGGTGTCGATGGCGACAGTCATGGTCAGTCCCGCGCCTGCAGGTACACGCCGGGCTGCGCTGAAAGACCGACCTTGACCTGCTGCGTCATCTCGTCGGCCAGCACTTCGTCGGCACCGGCTTCGAGCGCGTCGAAGGCCCTGGCCACGATCTGCGCCGGCGTCGACTTGGGGCTGGTGATGGCCTGCGTCATGTCGGTGTCGACGAAGGCCATGTGCAGCGTCAGCACCTGGGTCTTCTGCCCTCGCAACTCGTTGCGCAGACCGTTGCTCAAGCTCCAGGCGGCGGACTTCGAGAGCGCGTACCCGGCCAGCGCCGGGCTCGTGATCCAGCTGGCGACCGAGGCCACGTTGAGCAGGGCGCCGCCGCCGTTGGCGGCCAGCACCGGTGCGAATGCCTGGCTGATGCGCAGCACGCCGAAGACGTTGGTCTCGATCTGCTGGCGCAGCCGGGTCTCGGCATCTGCGGCGAGTAAGCCTCCGAACTGCGCGATGCCGGCGTTGTTGACGACCAGGGTGACATCACCTGCCGTCGCGACGGCAGCCGCGATGTCGGCAGGCGAATTCACGTCCAGCTGCAGCGGGGTGACGCCAGGCAGCGTGACGCTCTTCGGGTCCCGTGCGCCGGCGTAGACCTTGCGCGCTCCGCGTGCCAGGGCAGCCTGCGCGAAAGCCAGGCCGATGCCGCGATTGGCGCCGGTGATGAGGAGGGTGGCGTTGTCGAGTTTCATGATGCTATTTCGTATGATGATCGTCATATTTGTCGGCGTGCGAAAGGCGCCGACGGCCTCAAGAAAATGGGCCGACGCCTCAGGCGTCGTATTGCTGGATCAGGCTGGTCCGCACAGTCGCCAGCCAGGCCTTGCCGGCGTGGCCCTGCAGCGTGCGCGCCAGTTGCAGCGTGCCGACCAGGGTGGCCGCTACCACCTGGGCCTGCGCCGGGTCGACGCCGGCAGGCAGGGTGCGGCGCACCAACTCGACCAGGCCCAGCACGCGCGCACGGGCAGCACTCGCGACCTCTTCGGCCTGGCGTGGGATTTCGGAGGCCAGTGCGGCCACCATGCAGCCGCACTCGGTGTTCTCGAGCTGGACATCGGCCAGGTAGGTGTTCACCAGCGCGGAGAACGGACTCACCCCGTCGGCCTGCGCCTGGCGCAAGCGCTCGACGAGCACGGCACCGGTGTCACGTCCGGCGCGCTGCGTGGCCTCAGCCAGCAGCGCATCGCGCGACGCGAAGTGGGCATAGAAGCCGCCATGCGTCAGGCCAGCCTCTTTCATGATGGACGCCAGACCGACACCGTCGTAGCCCGCGCGGCGGATGGCGCGCGCAGCGACATCCAGGATGCGGTCGTGAGTGAGTTCCTTGCGGCTAGCGGACACTGGCATGATGGTCGTAATATTACGAACATCATATTTGCGTGTCAAGCGGATTGACCGTCATTCCGCTTTGGAGTGGCGTTGTCAGCGGGCACGACCTGAAAACCCTGGATCAGCCCTGTGCCGGCCAGCGGAAGGCGGGCGGCTGCTTGTCCAGGAAGCGCCGCAGCGCGTCCTGCGTGTGCCGGTCGAGCAGGATGAGCTCGCTGAACCAGCCCTGGATGTCATGCATGCGGCTGCGCCAGCTGGCCGCATCGGCCGCAGCCTGGCCCGACGACATGGCGCGGATGGCCTGATCGTCCCGCACCGTCGCCACCGCCTGCGCCGGCCCGGCGCGCATCTCGGCCGACAAGGCATTGCGGGTGGCCGGACTGGTCATGGTCAGCAGCGCCGTCGCGCCCTGCAGTTCGAATCGCACGCTCATGGACAGGTCTCCTGGGTGGCCAGCCGGCGGTGGCTGCGGATCAATGTAGCCCCGTGCAGGGGCCTGCCCATCCGGATTGAGGCGGTGGCGGCTGGCGGCTACACCGATCACAGCCTTTGCGCGCCTCGGCCCTGCGCAGCGCGCATGACGCCACCGTATCGAGGGGTCACCAGCCGCTCCACCCGCTGCCTTGACGTTGCACAAGCTATCGTGACGCCCGCGTTGTCCGCGCCGCTCTTCTGGTGGCAGGTCGGATCGGCGCCAAGCGGCCGGATCCGGCCGTGGCTGCCGTGAGCGACACGGCACAGGAGCTGCTGATGATCCCGATCCGTCCGGCCAACGCCGACAACGACAACGGCGCCGACACCGGCGCCGAAGACCTCTCCGGCGTCCTGCCTTGCACAGGTGACTGCACGCGCGGCGTATCGCTGGGCTTCCCGTTCAGCCATGCCTACCAGCCCATCGTCGACGTGCGCAAGCGCAGCATCTTTGCGCACGAGGCGCTGGTGCGCGGGCCCGGCGGCGAATCCGCCGACACGGTGCTGTCGCAGGTGACCGATGCCAACCGTTATCGTTTCGACCAGGCCTGCCGCGTCCATGCGGTGAAGATCGCGTCGCGCCTGAACATGGCGTCGCTGCTGTCGATCAACTTCATGCCCAACGCGATCTACCAGCCCGAGCTGTGCCTGCGCACCACGCTGGCGGCTGCGAAGACCCATGGCTTTGCCATCGACCGCATCGTGTTCGAGACGGTCGAGGGTGAACGCATCAGCGACAGCCGTTGGCTGGCCGAGATCCTGCGCGAATACAAGCGCGTCGGTTTCCTCACCGCGATCGACGACTTCGGTGCCGGTTATGCCGGGCTCAACCTGCTGGCGGACTTCCAGCCCGACATCATCAAGATCGACATGGGCCTGGTGCGCCACATCGACACCCAGCCGGCGCGCCAGGTCATCGTGCGGGGCATCAGCCGCATCTGCGAGGAACTCGGCATCAGCGTCATCGCCGAGGGCGTCGAGACCCTGGCCGAATGCCGCTACCTGCAGGGCCTGGGCGTGCACCTGCTGCAGGGGCATCTGTTTGCCCGGCCGATGTTCGAGGCCTGCAGCTTTACCGAAGCCCTGGCCTGGCCTGAGCTCGGCTGAAACCGCGACGCAACGCGCCGCGCCGCGCCGCGCCATTGCTGCCAACACCACCCGTGCCCCAGGACAACCGCATGACCAGCCCCACCCTGCCACGCCTGTACGGCATCTCCGCCTCACGCGCCATCCGATCGCTGTGGGCGATCGAGGAAACCGGCATCGCGTACGAACACGTGCCGACCGGCTACGGCGCCGACGCCAAGACGCCCGAACACCTCGCCATCAACCCCAACGGCCGCATCCCCGCCCTGGTGGATGGCGAACTGCAGCTGTTCGAATCCATGGCCATCAACCTGTACCTGGCCAAACGCTACGGCGGCGCGCTCTACCCCGGCAGCCCCGAGGCCGAAGCCAGGACCTGGCAATGGAGCGTGTGGGCCATCAGCGAGATCGAACCGCTGCAGATGCAGATCGTGGTGCAGAAACTCTTCACCCCCGAAGAAAAACGCCGCCCCGAGGTGATCGAGCGCGCCACCGCCGCCCTGCAACGCCCCCTGCGCGTGCTCGACGCCGCCCTGGCCGGGCGCGACTGGCTGGTCGGTGACGAGTTCAGCATCGCCGACCTGAACGTGGCCGGCGTCATGCTGCTGCTGAAGGCGGTGCGGGTGGACATCCGCGCCCACGCCAACGTGAAGCGGTGGATGGATGCCTGTCATGCGCGGGAGGGGTTGCGCAGGGCGACGGCGCGAGGTTGAGGAGTGCGGGGGATCGGTGGACAAGAGTGGAGAAGATTCGGCCATGCGCTGACTTAGGTCGTCGCTGCGCGAGTACCCGCACGAAACTCGGAGTGATCTGGCAGCAGGAGGAGCTTGATCGACTGCTATCGCTGCACAACAGCTGTCGCCCTCGCTGACGACCATGCCCGCCGAGGGTCAAACAGCCATCACCGCAGCACCACGTTCACCCCCATCACCCCGCCCGCATGCCGCCCAAGCGTGACGCGCCAGCGCAAGGCATGGGCCGGCAGCAAACCAGGCAGACGCGCGGGGCTGCAGGTGCCGACACCGGCACCGGTGTTGCAGAGTTGCCGCTCGCACACCAGAAAAGGACGCAGAACGCCGCCTGGACCACCAGTCCTGCGCCGCCCCGGCATGCTGCACCGCATCAACAGCCCCCGCATCGGCGCTGCGCCTTTCCCGCCGCCACCGCCGATCAATTCAATACAGCGAGCCGCGCTGCCGCTCGGGCAGGGCCTGGTCATACGCCGCGCCATCGATGCCCTGGTCGCTCAACGCCGCCAGGATGGCGCCCGGCGTCGGCACCACCGGGCACGCCTCGGGCGCCAGCCCGGCCCACAGCTGCGAGCGCAGCAGGGCGCGCGCGCACTGGAAGTACACGGTCTCGACATCGATGACCAGCACGCAGCGCGGCGGCTGCCCGGCCATGGCGCAGCGCTGCAGCAGGGCCGGGTCGGTGCTGATGCGTGCGCGGCCGTTCACGCGCAGCGTCTCGCCCACGCCGGGGATGAGGAAGAGCAGCGCCACGCGCGGGTCGGTCAGCAGGTTGCGCAGGCTGTCGATGCGGTTGTTGCCGCGCCGTTCGGGCAGCAGCAGGGTGCGCTCGTCGTGCACCTGCACGAAGCCGGGCGGGTCGCCGCGTGGCGAGGCGTCCAGCCCCTGCGGCCCGCTGGTGGCCAGCACGACGAAGGGTGAGGCGGCGATGAGCGCCTGGTAGTGCGGATGGAGGTAGCTCACCTCCTTCTTCAGCGAGGCCTCGCCGACCTGGCCGACCAGGGCGGCGAGCTGTTCAAGGCTGGTGACGGTGTGCGGAGGTGTGGCGCTGGGCATGGCAGACGGGGCGGCTGGGGGCGGAACACACGGTGACGGGCGCCGTGGCGGCACCAGGCGGCACCCGGCAGACGGCGGGATGCGATGGCATGATGCCCCGCGCCGCGCCGCGCCGCACCACGCCCACGCGCCGACCACAGCATCCGCACCCGCACCCGCACCCGCACCGCCGCCATGATCGACCTCTACACCGCCCCCACCCCCAACGGCTGGAAAGTCTCGGTCGCGCTGGAGGAGCTGGCCCTGCCCTACACCGTGCACGCGCTCGACCTGGCGCGGGGCGAGCAGAAGGCCGAGGCCTACCTGCGCATCAACCCGAACGGGCGCATCCCGGCCATCGTCGACCGGGCGAACGGCGATTTCGCGGTGTTCGAGTCCGGCGCCATCCTGGTCTACCTGGCCGAGCTGACCGGGCGGCTGATGCCCGCCGATGCCAAGGGCCGCTCGCTGGTCATGCAGTGGCTGATGTTCCAGATGGGCGGCGTGGGGCCCATGATGGGTCAGGCCAACGTGTTCCACCGCTACTTCCCCGAGAAGATCCAGCCCGCCATCGACCGTTACCAGAACGAGTCGCGCCGGCTGTTCGAGGTACTCGACCGCCGCCTGGGCGAGGCCGAATGGCTGGCCGGCGACTACTCCATCGCCGACATCGCGCACTGGTGCTGGGTGCGCACGCACCGCTGGTCGGGCGTGAACATCGAGGGCCTGCCCCGGCTGCAGCGCTGGATGGACGCCATGAAGGCGCGCCCGGCCTGCCGCCGCGGCGTCGAGGTGCCCGCCAAGGTCGAGAGCGTGCTCAAGGACGACGCTGCCGCCCAGGCCTTTGTGGAGCGCGCACGCCAGACCGTGCAGCGCTGACGCCACGCCGTCACGCGCCAGATGCAACGACAAGACGCCACCACGAGGAGACCCCACCCCATGACCATCACCCTGTACGACTGCGCCACCGCGCCCAGCCCGCGCCGCGCGCGCATCCTGCTGGCCGAGAAAGGCGTGGCGCACGCCACCGTCGCCATCGACCTGCGCAGCGGCGAGCAGCTGGGCACGGCCTTTCGCGCCATCAACCCGCAGTGCACCGTGCCGGCGCTGCAGACCGACGACGGTCTGGTGCTGACCGACAACGCCGCCATCGCCGCCTGGGTCGAGGCGGCGTTTCCCGAGCCCGCGCTGCTGGGCCGCACGCCGGCCGAGAAGGCCGAGATCGCGAGCTGGAACTGGCGCATCGAGTTCGAGGGCCTGCTCGCCATCGCCGAGGCGCTGCGCAACGCCAGCCCGGCCATGAAGCAGCGCGCCCTGCCCGGCCCGGTCGACTACGCCCAGATCCCCGAGCTGGCCGAACGCGGCATCGCCCGCACGAAGCAGTTCTTCGCCACGCTCGACGAGCGTCTGTCGGACGGGCGCGCCTGCCTCGCCACCGAGCGCCTGTCCATCGCCGACATCACCGCCGTGGTGGCGGTGGACTTCGCCCGCGTGCTGCGCCTGAAACCCGGCGAGGAGCACCCCCACCTGCTGCGCTGGCGCACCGCCATGGCCGAACGCCCGGCCATGGGCCTGTAACCGCCACGACCCGAACGATCAACCAGGAGACCCGCCCATGACCGCCGACGCCCGCAGCGGCTTTGCCTTCACCCGCACCGCCGGCCACGCGGCGGCCGCCGCCGCCCCGGTCGAGCAGCGCGTCGACGCCATGCAGGCCGTGCTGGCCGAGCGCGGCCTGCAGCCCGACGCCTTCATCGCCGAGCAGACCGCGCTGATCGACGAACACTGGCAGCCCGCGACCGGCACGCGCGTGGTGGCGCACGCCTGGGTCGACCCGGCCTACCGCGCACGCCTGCTGGCCGACGGGCGCAGCGCCGTGGCCGAGCTGGGCATCGCCATGCCGCGCCACCACCGCCACCTGGTGGTGCTGGAAAACTCGCCCGTGCTGCACAACGTGATCTGCTGCAGCCTGTGCTCGTGCACCGCCTTCACCGTGATCGGCCTGCCGCCCGACTGGTACAAGGAGCTGGAATACCGCGCCCGCGTGGTGCGCGAATCCCGCACCGTGCTGCGCGAGATGGGGCTGGACCTGCCGCCCGGGATCGAGATCCGCGTCTGGGACACCACCGCCGACACGCGCTACATGGTGCTGCCCGAACGCCCGGCACACACCGCCGGCTGGAGCGAGGAACAGCTCGCCGCCATCGTCAGCAAGGATTCGATGATCGGCGTGGCGCGGCTCTGAGCCACCCGCACACCGATACGCCCCCATCCCCGCACCTTCTTCCCGATCGGAGACACACACATGGACGGCATCCACGACATGGGCGGGCGCCAGGGCTTCGGCCGCGTGCGCCACTCGCCCGAGGCCGAGGTCTTCCACGCCGCGTGGGAGCGGCGCGCCAACGCGCTGTATTCGCTCGCCGTGCGCCACGGCATCTTCAACATGGACGAGTACCGCCACGCCATCGAGCGCATGGAGCCGCGCCACTACATGGCCGCGAGCTACTACGAGCGCACGCTCACCAGCCTGGCCACGCTGTGCGTCGAGAAAGGTGTCTGCACCCGCGATGAGCTGGAACAGCTGGCCGGCGGCGCCTTTCCGCTCGCCCTGCCCGGCGCGCCGGGGCGCAGCAACACGCCGGGCCGGCGCGCCTGGACGGTGGGCGACAGGGTGCGCGTCAGGCGCGACCACGTGGCCTGCCACACGCGCATGCCGGCCTACATCCGCGGCAAGTGCGGCATGGTGGTCGGCATCTCGCCCGCCTACCCCTACCCCGACGCCCATGCCCACGGCGTGGCCGCCGCCGACGAACCCACCTACGACGTGCGCTTCGACAGCCGCGAACTCTGGCCCGACGGCGCCGACGCCGCCAGCGTGCACGTGGGCGTGTTCGAGAGCTATCTGCAAGCCGCGGACTGACAACCGCGCACCAGCATCACGACCATGAGCCCAGCTGCCCCTACCCCCACCGCCCCCAGCGTCACCATCTTCCACAACCCGGCCTGCGGCACCTCGCGCAACGTGCTGGCGCTGATCCGCAATGCGGGCATCGAGCCCGAGGTGATCGAGTACCTCAAGACCCCGCCCGGGCGCGAGCGCCTGGTCGCGCTGATCGCCGCCCTGGGCACGCCGGTGCGCGAGCTGCTGCGCAGCAAGGGCACGCCCTATGCCGAGCTGGGCCTGGACAACCCGGCGCTGAGCGACGCCCAGCTGATCGACGCCATGGTCGCCCACCCCATCCTGATGAACCGGCCGGTCGTCGTCACGCCGCTGGGCACACGGCTGTGCCGGCCCTCGGAGCTGGTGCTGGACATCCTGCCCCAGCCCCAGCAGGGCGCCTTCAGCAAGGAAGACGGCGAGGCGGTGGTCGACGCCGCCGGCCAGCGCATCGTGGCGCGCTGACGTCGCACGCTGACGTCGCGCGCTGGCCTCGCGCCTGACGCGCCGTTCAGTCCGACTGCAGCAGGCGCAGATGCAGGCGGCCGTCGGCCGGCAGCGCCAGGCCCAGCTCAGCCAGCGGCGCCGCCAGGTCCGCGCGCCGGCCGGCCGGCACCTCGGCGTCGACCAGCCAGGCCGGGCCGTCGAACGCCACCTTCAAGGCCACGCCGCGCTGCTGCAGCAGCGTGCGCAGGCGGGCGGTGGTCTGGTGCGGATGTGACACGAACACGCGCAGGCGCGTCTGTGCCGGGGCCAGCGTGCGGGCCGGCGCTGACGGCGCTGACGCGCTGCGCAGCCGCTCGGCGGGCGGTGTCGGCACCTCGGCCAGCTGGGTGGCAGGTGCCGGCTCGGGCGGTACTGCTGCCGCAGTCGCAGTCGCAGCCGCGGGCGCTGGCTGCACGGCGTTTGCGGGTGCAGGCGTGGCTGCGGGCTCGGTCGCGACAGCGGGCGCAGGTCCGACAGCGGAGACAGGCTCGGCGGCGGGCGCAGACGCGGGCGCCGCGACCACCCGCACCTCGGCGGGCGGCCCGCCGACCGGCACGAAGGGGCGCAGCAGCCCGGGGCCGAGCACCGCCAGCACGGCCAGCGTGAAGGCGGTGGAGCCCAGCAAGGTGTAGTGGCCAGCGTTGCCGGCCAGAGGCGGCAGCAGCCAGGCGCGGGCGTGTTGCCACCCGGCAAGGGCGGCGCTGGCGGCGCTGGCGGCACGGCGGCCCGGGCCGGCCGGCGCAGGTTCGCCGCGCGCGGCCTCGCTCAGCCGGCTGGGCTGCCAGTCGGTCGCCGGGCCGGCGCGTGCGGCGGCGTGGGCCTCGTAGGCCGCCAGGGCCGCCTGGCGATCGGCCGCCGCGGCAGCCGCCGCGGCGCGGGCGGCAGAGGCCTCG
>JBJOKY010000481.1:0-3226 GCA_046045865.1 Pseudomonadota bacterium
GCCACCACCAGGATGGCCAGCACCAGGCTGGGCACGGCCATGATGAGGTCCATGATGCGGGAGATGGCCACGTCCAGCAGCTGCCCCCAGCGGCTGGCCTGGTTGGCCGCGCAGGCCAGGCCCAGCAGCACGCCGATGACGAAGCTCACGCTCATCACCGTCAGGCCGATGAAGAGCGAGACGCGTGCGCCGTGGATGAGGCGCGAGAGCATGTCGCGCCCCAGGCTGTCGGTGCCCAGGATGAAGCGCGCGCTGCCGCCTTCGTCCCACATCGGCGGGGCCTTGACGGCGTCGCGGAACTGCTCGATGGGTGAATGTGGCGCCACCCAGTCGGCGAACACGGCGGCCAGGGCCACCAGCACGACGATGGCCAGGCCGAAGACGGCGCCACGGTTCTCGCGGAACGCAGCCCAGAACTCGCGCAGCGGGGAGCGGGCGGGGGGGACACCTTCGGCGTCAATGCCGGTCGAGTTGGCGGTGGCGGTGGCACCGGCAGCCGTGCCGGCCAGCGATGCGGTCGCGTCAGTCATGCGTGGCGGATGCGCGGGTTGATCAGGCCGTACAGCAGGTCGACCCCCAGGTTGACCACGATGACCACCGTGGACACCAGCATCACGCCGCCCTGCAGCGCCGGGTAGTCGCGCCGCGAGATGGCCTCGATCAGCCACTTGCCGATGCCGGGCCAGGAGAAGATGGTCTCGGTCAGCACCGCGCCGGCCATCAGCCCGCCGATCTGCAGGCCGATCACCGTCACCACCGGGATGAGCGCGTTGCGCAGCGCATGCACGCCGATCACGCGCCAGGCCGGCAGGCCCTTGGCGCGTGCGGTGCGCACGTAGTCCTCGCTCAGCACCTCCAGCATGGCGGAGCGCGTCATGCGCGCCACCACGGCCAGCGGGATGGTGCCCAGCACGATGGCCGGCAGCAGCAGGTGGTGCAGGGCGTCCTTCACCGCGCCGGCCTGGCCGCTCAGCCAGGCGTCGATGGTCATGAAGCCGGTGACCGGCTCGAAGTAGTACTTGATGAGGTCGATGCGGCCCGACACCGGCGTGAGCCCCCAGCGCTCGCCCACGAACATGATGAGCAGCAGGCCCCACCAGAAGATGGGCATGGAGTAGCCCGTCACCGACAGGCCCATCAAGGTCTGGTCGTACAGGCTGCCGCGTCTGGCGGCGGCGATCACCCCGGCCGGCACGCCCAGCAGCGCGGCCAGCAGCATGGCGGCCATCGACAGCTCGATGGTGGCCGGAAAGAGCGCCGCGAACTCGGTGATGACCTTCTGGTTCGTCACCACCGAGGTGCCGAAGTCGCCCTGCAGCAGCTGCCAGGCGTAGTCGGCGAACTGCTTCCAGACCGGCTGGTCCAGCCCCAGGTCGTGGCGGAACTGGGCCAGGCGCTCGGGGCTGATGCCGCGTTCACCCACCCGCACCTCGACCGGGTCGCCCGGCACGAGCCGGATGGCGACGAAGGTCAGGAACATCAGCGCGACGAAGGTCGGGATGGTCAGCGCCAGGCGCTTGAGCAGGAAGGTGAACATGCGTGCGGCGCAGGCGAAGGGCGCCCGCAGGCGCCCGGGCGGTCTACTTCAGCTCCACCCCGACGAACTCGTGCGAGCCCAGCGGGCTTTGCTTGAAGCCGGTCACTTCCTTCCTCATGGTCTCGTAGACGATGGAGTGGGCGATCTTGAAGTCGGGTGCGTCCTCCTTCTCGATGACCTGCATCTCCTCGTACAGCCTGGCGCGGGCCTTGGCGTCGCCCAGGGTACGGGCCTTCTCCAGGCGCTCGTCGAAGGCCTTGTTGCACCACTTGCTGAGGTTCTGGCCGCCCGGGCGCGCCGCGTCGCAGCCGCGCAGGAAGAAGAAGTTGTCCGGGTCGCCGTTGTCGCCCGTCCAGCCCAGCATGCCGGTGGTGTGTTCACCCTGCTGCATGCGCTTGCGGTATTCGCCCCATTCGTAGGTGACCAGCTTGGCGTTCACGCCGATCTTGGCCAGGTCGGCCTGCATCATCT
Organism: Pseudomonadota bacterium; assembly: GCA_046045865.1. Taxonomy (GTDB): domain Bacteria; phylum Pseudomonadota; class Gammaproteobacteria; order Burkholderiales; family Burkholderiaceae_C; genus Sphaerotilus. The sequence goes on from JBJOKY010000481.1 coordinate 2,009, forward strand.
CGGCGATGCGCTTGGCGTTGGGGTTGTAGGGCCGCTGCACGGGCATGTACCACAGGTCGATCTCCAGCGGCGTCTTCACGCCGGCCTTGGCGAGCAGATCCCTGGCCTTGGCGGCATCGAAGGGGTAGTCCTTCACCGCGTCGTTGTAGCCCCACAGCGTGGGCGGCACGAGGTTCTTGGCGGCCTGGCCGGCACCCAGGTAGACGTCCTTGATGATGGCGGCCTTGTCGATCGCCATGTTGAAGGCCTGGCGCACCTCCTTCTTGTCGAAGGGCGGCTTTTGCGTGTTGAAGGCCCAGTAGGCGATGTTCAGGCCGCTCTGGTGGATGACCGTGAGCTTGGGATCCTTCTGCATCTCGGCCAGGTCGGCCGGGCGCGGGGCGATCATGAAGTGGCATTCGCCGGCCTTGACCTTGCTGTAGCGCGCCGTCGGGTCGGGCGTGATGGCGTAGACCAGGTCGTCGACCAGTGCGCGTTCCGTGCCCGGGCCCCAGTAGTCCTTGAAGGCCTTGTAGCGGATCACCGCGTCCTTCTGGTAGGTGACGAAGCTGAACGGGCCGGTGCCCACCGGGATCTGGTCGAACTGCTCCTTCTTGCCCGCCCTGGCCAGCATGTCGGCGTATTCGGCCGAGTGGATGGCGGCGAAGTCCATCGCCAGGTTGGCCAGCATGGTGACGTTGGGCGCCTTGAGCGTCATCTTCACCGTCATCGCGTCGACCTTCTCGATCGCGGTGATGTCGGTGTTCAGGCCCATGTCGGCGTAGTAGTCGTACTTGCCGCCCGAGACCTTGGCGTAGGGGTGGTCGGCCTTGGCCTGGCGCTCGAAGCTCCAGATCACGTCGTCGGCGTTGAAGTCACGCGTGGGCTTGAAGCCGTTCACGCCGCTGTGGAACTTCACGCCCTTGCGCAGCTTGAAGGTGAAGACCTTGCCGTCGGGTGAAAGCGTCCAGCTCTCGGCCAGGCCGGGCTCGACCTCGGTCGTGCCGCGCTTGAAGTGGGTGAGCTTGTCGTAGACCGGGCGCGCGGCGTCGAAGCTGGTGCCGGTGGTGTTCAGCGCCGGGGTGAAGTTCTCGGGCGAACCTTCCGAGCAGTAGACCAGGGTCTTGGCCTGGGCCGCCAGCGGCAGCGTCAGGGCGGCGGTCAGGGCCGCGGCCAAGAGCGGGCCGTTGCGGCGGATCGCGGAACGGCCGCGGTGGGTGGATGCTGGGCGTGACAGGT
>JBJOKY010000482.1:0-3222 GCA_046045865.1 Pseudomonadota bacterium
GCCCAGGCCGCGCTGCTGCGCTTCCTGGACGACCAGCTGGTGCGCCCGGTCGGCGGGCACCACCTGCGCAAGGTCAACGTGCAGCTGCTGGCCGCCACCCACGCCGACCTGCAGGCCGAGGTGGCGGCTCGGCGCTTCCGCGCCGACCTGTACTACCGGCTCGACACCGTGGCCGTGCAGTTGCCGCCACTGCGGGCCCGCAGCGATTTCGACGCCGTGGTCGGGCAGGTGCTCGGCCGGCTGGACAACCAGGCCCAGCTCGACGCCGAAGCGCTCGCGCTGCTGCGTCAGCAGCCCTGGCCGGGCAACTTCCGCGAACTGCGCGCCGTGCTGACGCGTGCCCTGCTGCGCTGCCACCACCCGCACGTCGACGCCCGGGCCGTGGCACTGAGCCTGAACCAGGCGGACAGCGCGCAGCCGGCAGGTGGGCGGGCCCGGGCAGCCCGGCCCACCGTCGCCGTGTCATCGGCCAGCGAGCCCATCCGTGTCGCGCCTGCGGGTGTGCGCACCGGCCAGACCGGCGAGCCCCCCCGGCGCCACGCCGGCTTGCCGATGGCAGCCAGCAGCGCCGCGCAGGCGACCTCCGCGCTGCAGCACGGCGCCACCTCGGCCGTGCTGGCCGAATACCGGCGCAGCGGCGGCAGCGTGAGCGCGACCTCGCGCACGCTGGGCATCTCGCGCACCACGGTCTATCGCCACCTGCGCCTGGCGGAGGCGATCTGACGATGCGGTCGCGGCGGTCGGCGTCGACGTCGGCGGCTGCGCTGCCGCGCTGAGCGTCAGCCGCCCGCACCGACCGCACCGGCCCGGTCGCCCCGCGGCGGCTCAATCGCGCCAGGAGCGGTCGACCCGGTCCAGCTTGCGGATCAGCGACGGCCAGACAAAGGCGCCGCCCAGGCTGCCGGTCTGCACCTTCATCGATTCACGCGTGCCGGCAATGATGGCCGGGTCGACCTCGGTCAGCTCGGCGCCGCCGGACTGGGCGCGCACCTGGATCTGGCAGGCCGACTCGAACACATACATGCTGAGGAAGGCATCGGCCACCGTCGGCCCGACCGTGAGCAGGCCGTGATTGCGCAGCATCAGGAAGTTGGCGCGGCCCAGGTCGGCCTGCAGGCGCGGCTTCTCGTCCGGGCGGAAGGCCACGCCTTCGTAGTCGTGGACCGCCAGCGAGGCCAGCACGAAAGTGGACTGTTGCGAGATCGGCAGCACGCCGCGCTTCTGCGCCGCCACCGCCACGCCCGAGGCGGTGTGGGTGTGCAGCACGCAGCCGGCGTCCGGCCGCACCTCGTGCACGGCGCTGTGGATGACGAAACCGGCCGGGTTCACCGGGTGCGGGCTGGGGCTGAGCTTGTTGCACAACACGTCCACCTTGATCAGGCTGGAGGCGGTGATCTCGTCGAACATCAGCCCGTAGGGGTTGATGAGGAAGTGGTGCTCCGGCCCGGGAATGCGCGCGCTGACGTGGGTGAAGACCAGGTCGCTCCAGCCGTACAGGGCGACGAGGCGGTAGCAGGCCGCCAGGTCGGTGCGCAGCTGCCATTCCTCGGGGCTGACCTCGTGCTGCAGGCTGGGGGTGGGCGCGTGGGCGAGGGTGTTCATGGCGTGTCGTCTCCTGCTTGTTTCACGTGAAACACGCGCGCGGCGCACAGGCCGGCCGTGGTGCTGGACGGCCAGATTAACGAGGCGGCGCCGACCCTGGCGTCGCGCGGGCGTCAGGCCCGCCACGCGACACGACGCGGCGCGCCGACCGGCGATCTCGCACAGGCGGCGGATCAGGCCGCAGAGCCGGGCGCGGTCAAGCGCTCCAGCCAGGTCAGTGTGGCCAGGGCCTGCTCGCGGCTCTCGCCACACATGGCGGCGTGCGGACGCAGGCTGGCGCACACGGCCGGGCGCTCGGGCCGGCCGAAGATGCGGCAGCGCAGGGCCTCGTCGAGCTGCACGCAGGGCAAGCCGGCCGGCTTGCCGCCCGGCATGCCGGGGATGGGGCTGCTGATCGACGGGGCGATGCAGCAGGCGGCGCAGGTGGGGCGGCAGTCCATCAAGGCATTCTGCGGCAGCCCCGGGCATGACTTATCCACAGGCGCCGCCTAAAATCGAGCGCTTGTCCCCAACCCGCGTCACGCCTTGCTTTTTTCTCCCCGGCGCGGGGTCTGCCCGAGGTTGCGATGTTCTATCCCCAAGAGTTTGACGTGATCGTGGTCGGCGGCGGCCACGCCGGCACCGAGGCCGCGCTGGCCAGCGCCCGCATGGGCTGCGCCACCCTGCTGCTGACGCACAACATCGAGACCCTGGGCCAGATGAGCTGCAACCCCTCGATCGGCGGCATCGGCAAGGGCCATCTGGTCAAGGAAGTCGACGCCCTGGGCGGTGCCATGGCGGCGGCGACGGACGAGGCCGGCATCCAGTTCCGCATCCTCAATTCCAGCAAGGGCCCGGCCGTGCGCGCCACGCGGGCACAGGCCGACCGCATCCTCTACAAGGCCGCCATCCGCCGCCGGCTGGAGAACCAGCCCAATCTGTGGCTGTTCCAGCAGGCGGTGGACGACCTGCTGGTCGAGTCGGACGGTCAGCGCGAGCGTGTGGTCGGCGCCGTCACCCAGGTCGGGCTGAAGTTCCGCGCCCGCGCCGTGGTGCTGACGGCCGGTACTTTCCTTGACGGCAAGGTGCACGTGGGCCTGAACAACTACCCGGCCGGCCGCGCCGGTGACCCGCCGGCGGTGAGCCTGTCCGCCCGGCTGAAGGAACTCAAGCTGCCGCAGGGCCGCCTGAAGACCGGCACACCGCCGCGCATCGACGGCCGTTCGATCGACTTCAGCCAGCTCGTCGAGCAGCCCGGCGATCTGGATCCGGTGCCGGTGTTCAGCTTCCTCGGCTCGGCTGACCAGCACCCGCGCCAGGTGCCGTGCTGGATCACGCACACCAACCAGCGCACGCACGACATCCTGCGCACCGGCTTCGACCGCAGCCCCATGTTCACCGGCGTGATCGAAGGCGTGGGCCCGCGCTACTGCCCGAGCATCGAGGACAAGATCAACCGCTTCGCCGACAAGGACAGCCACCAGATCTTCCTGGAGCCCGAGGGCCTGACGACCAACGAGTTCTACCCCAACGGCATCTCCACCTCCCTGCCCTTCGATGTGCAGCTCGCCGCCGTGCGCAGCATGGCGGGTATGGCCAAGGCCTACATCCTGCGGCCCGGCTACGCCATCGAATACGACT
>JBJOKY010000014.1:0-26232 GCA_046045865.1 Pseudomonadota bacterium
CCCGGCCCGGCGCCTGCGAGGCTGGCGGTATATTCCCGCTCCGCCTGTCACGGCCCGGACCTGCTGCACCGCCGCATGCCGGCCAACGCAGCCCAGCTTGCCCATGAGCTGTTCGCGGTTCTGCGCGAACTCGACGCGCCCGACGTGGCGCAGATCTGGGTCGAGCACCCACCCCCCGGCCTGGCCTGGGACGGTGTGCGTGACCGCCTGCAACGTGCGGCGGCCGCCGCCACGACGAACTGACTGACCTGGAGCCCCGATGACCCTGCCCCGTTTCCTCGCGCCTGCACGCCGTCACGCCCGCTCCCTGCTGCTGGCCGCACTGGCCACGCTGGCGGCCTGCGGCGGCAGCGTCAGCCGCGTCGAGGTCTTCGCGCCGACCGCCTTCGTCAGCTTCGGCGACGAGCTCAGCTACCTCGAAAGCGACGGCCGCAAGTACAGCATCAACATCTTCGCCACCGTCACCAACGCCGACGGCACGGTCAGCAACACCACCAGCTTCAACTGCGCCGCCGCGCCGGTGTGGAACCAGAGCCTGGCCGCGTCGTTCAACTTCGCGTTCGGCGCGTGCAACCCGGGGCTCGCCGGTGTGCGCACGGCCGACCTGCGGTCCGCCCCCGGCGCCACCGTCGCTCAGGTGGCCGCCCAGGTTGCGGCCTACCGCAGCGAGGCCGGCAAGGGCTTCACGCCCAGGACGCTGGTGACGGTGATGGCGGGCCTGCACGACGTGCTCGACGCCTATGAGGTGTACAGGACTGGTGGGCCCACCGAGGCCAAGCGCCTGGCCGCCATGGCCGTCGTCACCGCAGCCGGCAAACAGCTGGGTGATCTGGTCAACGCCATCGCCGACAACGGCCGTGGCGGACGGGTGATCTACTCGTCCATCCCCGATCTGCAATATTCGCCGCTGGCCGTGGCCCACGAGGCGGCCGCACCGGGCAGCCTGCTGGTGCTGCGCGACCTGAGCTCGGCCTTCAACACCAGCTTTCGCATCACCGTGCTGGATGACGGCCGCTACGCCGGTGTCGTGCTGGGTGACGAGCTGATGCAGATCCTGGGCAAGTTCGGCGGCTTCGCCCTGCCGGCGGTGAGCCCGTGCACGAAGGCACTGCCCGACTGCTCGCCGTCCACCCTGACCGACGTCGTGACGAACGCCGACGGCACCAAGACCGACGGCACCGCCACGGCCCACCTGTGGGCCGATGCCACCCGTCCCGGCATCACCTGGCACAGCCGGGTGGCCAGCCTGGCCGAGAGCCGCGCGCGCAACAACCCGTTCTGATGCGCCGGGCGGTCCATCCGCCTGCTGCGCCGCCTGCCTAGCGCGGCGGGCGGGTGCCGTACCTGAGCTTGAGCCCCAGGATGGTGGCGGCCAGCGCCAGGGTCACCGCATTGGCGATGATCACCGGCCAGGCGCCCAGCAGCACGCCATAGACCAGCCACAGCGCCACCCCGGCGGTGAAGACGGCGTACATGGACAGCGAGATGCCGCTGACGTCGCGCGTGCGCAGCGTCAGCCAGGCCTGCGGCAGGAAGGACAGCGTGGTCAGCGTGGCGGCCACGGTGCCCACCACGTCCTGCATCGAATCGGGCGTTGTCATGGCTGCCTGTCCTTGTCGTCCAGGGTCCAGCGCAGCACGGCGTCGAGCGCGGCCCGCGCCTCGTCGCTGCCGGCCTGGGGGTGGTTGATGATGGCCACGACGATCTGGCGCCGCCCGTCCGGCCCGTGCACCACGCCGGCCAGGGCGGCCACGTTGGCCAGCGAGCCGGTCTTGAGGTGGGCGCGCCCGGCCGCGCCGGTGGCGCGCCGGGCCTGCAGCACACGTGCCAGGCAGACCGGCGTGACGCGCTCGTCGCGCGACAGGCCCGAGCCCTTGTCGATGCGCAGGGCGTCGGCCGCGCAGCCGGCGCGTTCACGCACGCGCGCCAGCATCAGTTCGCGCGAGGCCTCGTAACGCCCGACCCCCTGCTGCGCCAGGCTGAGCGTGAGGAAGAGGTGCTGCGCGATGAGGTTGTTGCTGTGCTTGTTCATGTCGCGCACCACCTCGGCCAGGGTGGGCGAGACGAATTCCAGCAGTGCCGCGCTGCCCGGCGCGACCCGGCCGTCGCGGACCTTGCCGGCCAGCTTGCCGCCCAGGTCGCGCCACAGGGCGGCCACGGCGCGGGCGTTGTAGCTGGCCGGGTCGCCGTAGGCCACCGGCCAGTTGCGGTCGCCACAGGCCAGCGCGTAGCGCCCGCCGAAACGGATCTGCCCGGGCTGGCTGAAATCGGCCTGCAGCTGGCTGCGCCAGTCGCCGCAGTCAGCGCGCACCAGCGGCACGCTGGTCGGGATGTCCACCCCGGCCAGGCGCGGTTCGGCGCCGATGCGCGCCAGGCCCAGCGCCGGTTCGGGATGGAAGCTCAGGACGACCGTCTTGCCGTTGACGATGAAGGCGTCTGGCTGGACGTTGTAGGGCCGGTGGCGTTCACCGTCGAAGACGCCGGGGTCGATGTCGGGCAGCTCGAAGGCGCTGCGGTCGATGACGATGTCACCCGTCACCTCGCGCACGCCGATCTGCTGCACGCGCTGCAGCAGCAGCCACAGCCGTTCGCTCACCAGGCGCGCGTCGCCGCCGCCCTTGAGCACCAGGTTGCCGTGCAGTACGCCCTGCTTCAGGCTGCCGTCGACATGCACGGTGGTCGCCCAGGTGTAGGTCGGCCCGAGCGTGTCCAGCGCCACTGCCGCCGTGACCAGCTTGATCACCGATGCCGGGTTGGCCAGCTGCTCTGCCTGGTGCGCCAGCCGTGCGGGCCCACCGGCTGCCGGGCCGACCCAGACAAAGGCGGCCTCGGGCGCGATCCGTGCCCGGGCCAGCGCTGCCGCGATGGGCGCGGGCAGGCCCGCCGAGCCCGTGGCCACCGTGCTGCCGCCGGCCGAGGGGGGCGGTGCGGGCATGGGCGGCGTGCTGGCGGAGGCTGCGCCGCCCGGGCCGGCCGGCGTGGCTGCCCACAGCTGCGCGAGCGGCAGGAGCACGCCCGCCAGAGCCATGGCCAGCAGGCGTGCCGAGGGGCGAGGCAGGAGTTTCGACACGGGCGGCGCAGGGGCAGGTCAGCGGTTGGGCCGGGCGCCTATGCGCCCGATTGCGGCGGTGCATCATACGTAGGCGCTGCGTCCGTGGGTCTTGCAAGGGCGCCCTGGTGTGCCCAGGCGATATTGAACAAACCGGGCGTGGAAACTGACGTGTTCCCCCTTGCCTCGGGGCGGAAACCTTGCACGCCGGCGCAGCCGACCCGGGGCCTGCGCCCTTCCCGGCGACGCGGATGCCGGCGATAAACTGGTGCAAGCACAGGGCGGGTCGCCCTGCGATACCGCCGCTACCTCGCCAACCCGCTCGTGCAGCCGCCCTGCCGGCGCCCTTTCTGGCTGACATGACTGTCCACCTGCTCGCCATCGATGCCTCGACCGACCGGATCGAGCTGGCCCTGTCCACCCGCGGTCAGGTACGGGCGGTGACCCTGCCGGGTGGTGCTGCCGCGTCCACCAGCCTGCTGCCGGCCGTGCGCGAGCTGTGTGTGGCCGCTGGCTGCCGCCTTGACGAGCTGGACGCGGTGGCCTTCGGCGCCGGCCCGGGTGCCTTCACCGGCCTGCGCACCGCATGCGCCACGGCCCAGGGCCTGGCCTACGGGCTGGACCGGCCGGTACTGGCGCTGCACACCTTGGCCTGCGTGGCCGAGGCGGCCTGGGCCGAGCGCGCCGCGCCAAGGCTGTGGGCCGCGCTCGATGCCCGCATGGGCGAGGTCTATGCCGCGCCGATGCTGCGGCAGGGCGCCGGCACCTGGCGGGCCGAACGACCAGCGGCGCTGTACACACCGCAGGACCTGCTGGCCCAGCTGCTGCCCGGCGAGCTGCTGGCCGGCCCGGCCATCGACGCCTGCGCCGTGCTGGCCGACGCCCCGGCCGAGCTGCGCTGCGCGCAGGCCCGTCCCGCCGGCGCGGCACTGGCGGCAGTCGCCCTGGCCGCCTGGCAGGCGGGTGAGGCGCAGCCGGCTGCGCAGGCCCTGCCCGTCTATGTGCGCGACAAGGTGGCACAGACCAGCGCTGAACGAGCCGCCCAGCGCACAGCCCGGCAAAGCACCACGGGCCTGGCCGCCTGAGCACCACGCCCCACCCGAGTCACGTCATGAGCGCGCGTCCCCAGACTTCGCCCGAATCCCGTCATCTGCCAGCCATGTCCCGCCTGGTGGACATGCACATCGGCCAGTTCGACAAGGTGCTGTCGATCGAGGCACGTGCCTATCCCTACCCCTGGACCCGCGGCAACTTCATCGATTCGCTGGCCGCCGGCTATCGCATGCAGTGCCTGTTCTCGCGCGGCGAGCTGGTGGGCTACTACATCGCGATGAAGGGTTATGACGAGATCCACCTGCTCAACATCACCGTGTCGCCCGATCACCAGGGCTGCGGCCATGCCCGCACCATGCTGGCGGCGCTGACGCATCACGCGCTGCTGATCGGCGTGTCGTCCATCCTGCTGGAGGTGCGGCCCAGCAATCTGCGCGCGCGCAACCTGTACGAGGGCTCGGGTTTCGAGCTCATCGGCGTGCGGCGCGGCTACTACCCCGACCACGGCGGCCGGCGCGAGGATGCGCTCGTGATGCGCCGCATGCTCGACGGCAGCTCGCCATGAGCTGGAGCGCCCGCCAGCAGGCACTGCTGCGCGAGATCGGCGTGCCGCTGTGGATCGCGCCAGCGCGCGAGACCGGCAGTGCGCATGCCCACGCCCGAGCGTCTGCCAGGCTGGCGGCCGGCGTGTCGCCCGAACCCAACCCGCCCGCCGCCGTGCGGGCTGCACCGGCGGTGCGCCTGGACGATGCGTCACCGATGCCCGCCCGCCCGGCACCCGACCGGCTGATGAGCGTCAGCCGGCCTGCTGCGCCTCCTGCCGCGGCGTCGGCGTCTGTCCCGTCGGCCGGCGGCGTCGCCACCATGGACTGGGCCGAGCTGCAGGCCACCGTGTCGGCCTGTCGCGCCTGCGGCCTGTGCGACAGCCGCCGCCAGACGGTGTTCGGCGTCGGTCACCACCAGGCGCGCGTGATGCTGGTGGGCGAGGCGCCTGGTGAACAGGAGGACCGCGAGGGTGAGCCCTTCGTCGGCAAGGCCGGTCAGCTGCTGGACAACATGCTGCGCGCGACCCGGCTCACGCGGGCCGAGGCCGAGCCCGAGCGGCAGGTCTACATCGCCAACGTGCTCAAGTGCCGGCCGCCGCAGAACCGCAACCCGCTGCCCGAGGAGGTGGCGCGCTGCGAACCCTACCTGCGTCGCCAGGTCGCCCTGGTGCGGCCGGAAGTGATCATCGCCATGGGCCGGTTCGCCGTGCAGTCGCTGCTGGCCAGCCAGGAGCCCATCGGCCGGCTGCGCGGGCGCGTGCATGAATTTGCCGGCATCCCGGTGGTGGTGACCTACCACCCGGCCTATCTGCTGCGCAACCCGCTGGACAAGTCGCGCAGCTGGGAAGACCTCTGCCTGGCGCGCGAGGTGCTGGCGCGCACCCGCCACGACGGCACGGCCTGACCCGGGCACCGCGGCCGCGGCGGTGCAACCCGCAGCCAGCGGCCGCCGGCGAGTGATCAGCCTGCCTTGCGCAGGGCCGCTGCGGCGTCGAGCGCGAAATAGGTCAGGATGCCGTCCGCGCCGGCGCGCTTGAAGGCCAGCAGCGATTCCATCATCACCGCGTCGTGGTCGAGCCAGCCGTTGGCCGCTGCGGCCTTGAGCATGGCGTACTCGCCGCTCACCTGGTAGGCGAAGGTCGGCACGCGGAACTCGTCCTTCACCCGGCGCACGATGTCCAGGTACGGCATGCCAGGCTTGACCATCACCATGTCGGCGCCTTCGGCCAGGTCGAGCGCGACTTCGCGCAAGGCCTCGTCGCTGTTGCCCGGATCCATCTGGTAGACCTTCTTGTTGCTCTTGCCCAGGTTGCCGCTGGAGCCGACGGCATCGCGGAAGGGGCCGTAGAAGGCGCTGGCGTACTTGGCGCTGTAGGCCATGATGCGGGTGTGGATGAAGCGCTGGGCTTCCAGCGCCTTGCGGATGGCGCCGATGCGCCCGTCCATCATGTCGCTGGGCGCAACGATGTCGACGCCGGCCTGGGCCTGTACCAGGGCCTGCTTGACCAGGGCCTCGATGGTCTCGTCGTTGAGCACGTAGCCGCTGTCGTCGATCAGGCCGTCCTGGCCGTGACTGGTGTACGGATCCAGCGCGATGTCGGTCATCACGCCCAGGTCCGGAAAGCGGCGCTTGAGTTCTGCCACCACGCGCGGCACCAGGCCGTCGGGGTTCCAGGCCTCGCGGCCGTCGGCTGTCTTGCCCTGGCTGTCCAGCACCGGAAACAGCGCCATCACCGGTATGCCGGCGGCGACGCACTGCTCGGCCACGGGCAGCAGTTGGTCGAGGCTGCGGCGCTGCACGCCGGGCATGGAGGCGACGTCCTGCACCTTGCCCTGGCCTTCCAGCACGAAGACCGGATAGATCAGGTCGGAGACCCGTAGCTCGTTCTCGCGCACCAGCGCCCGGGTATAGGTGTCGCGACGCAGGCGGCGCGGACGTTGGAGGGGGTGACCAGCTTGGGCAAGTGTGATTGGCATGGTGTGCGCGGTGAACGTATCTGGCGTATTGGAATGCGTACAGCCCGCGGGTTTGGTGCGTGGCCCGGAGGTCCGGGGCCGATCCGGTGGCAATGCCCCTGACCAGGCGGTTGGTACGGCAGACACCAAGCTTTTCCCGCGCGGCGAAACGCTGCTAAACTTGGAACTGGATGATACGTCGCAAGGCGATCGTCCCCTGCTTTTCCTCCCTGAGCAGGTGCCTTACCGTGTTGACAGCGATAAGGCTTTGCAGCCCCAGTCAGCAGACTGGGGCTCTTTTTTTGCCCGTCCTGCATCCTGTAAGGCTCTGGCGTTTGACGGTATGTCGCACATGCCGGAAACGACAACGCCGCCATTGCGTGGCGGCGTCTGGTTGTACCCGGCCATACAGACCAGGGACGTGACAGGTCAGATCAGCGTTGCTGCAATGCCGTGTCCCGACCGACGACGTAGCCACTCGCCTGCTGCGTGCCGGACGGTGAACTGACGTCGTCCAGTGCAGCCGGGCGTGTCGCGTTGAGGTCGTCGAACCATGAGGTGCGCGGAGGGTCGAGTTGTTGCGGGTGGGTGTCGCCGCCGGTGCCGCCGCCCGCCAGGGGCTCGGAGGTTTCGCCGGGCACCAGCAGGCGGCGCACGGCCAGCGGGTCGGGTAGCCAGGCCTCGCTCCAAACGTGCAGCGGTATGCCGGCCGCGCGCAGCACGCGCTCGACGCGCATGCGGCGCTTGCGTGCCTTGTCGTTCTCGACCTTGTCGGATTCACGCACCTCGATGACCGCGATCACGTTGGACGCCGGATCGCAGATCACCAGATCGATGCAGACGTGGCCGATGCGGCGCAGCCACTCGACGTAGGACAGGCGCGTCGGTACACGCAGGAAGCGCGCGAGCGGTACCTGCGCCAGCACCATGCACTCCGGTACGGCACGGCGCAGCAGGTCGAAGGCGCGCCGGTGCCGCATCGTCATCACCCGGGTCGCTTCGGGCGGCCAGCCGATCACCGTGTCGACGGCGTCGAGTGACCGCCCGTTGCGCTGCACATTGGCCGGGTCGGCCGAACCGGAGCGACGTCGGCCGATCCAGACGAGTGCGATTGCGGCTACCACACCTGCCAGGGCAAGGCGGCCGTACCACGTATCAATAAACGAGAAATCCATCACGCCAAAAGTAACGGTGTTGACGACCGACGTCAATCCCGCTTATGGCCTATTTGCCCATCACCAGTTGTAACAAACAACGGTGGGACTGCCGGGGCTGCCGTTCCCGGGTGTCAGCGTCCCAGGCCAGGCATGCCCTTCATGCCGCCCATGCGCTTCATCATCTTCATCAGGCCGCCACCCTTCATCTTCTTCATCATGGTCTGCATCTGCTCGAACTGGTTGAGCAGGCGGTTCACTTCCTGCACCTGTACGCCAGCGCCGGCCGCAATGCGGCGCTTGCGGCTGGCCTTGATCAGTTCGGGCTTGCGCCGCTCGAGCGCGGTCATGGAGTGCACGATGCCTTCCATGCGCCGCATGTCGCGCTCGGCGCGGTCCATGTCGGCGGCACCAGCCTTGGCGGCCAGTTGACTGGGCAGCTTGTCGACCAGGCTGGCCAGACCTCCCATTTTCTTCATCTGGCTGAGCTGGGCGAGGAAGTCGTTGAGGTCGAACCCGTCGCCGGACTTGATCTTGTCGGCCAGCTTGTGCGCGGCCTCCATGTCCACGCCCTTCTGCACCTCTTCCACCAGGGCGAGGATGTCGCCCATGCCCAGCACACGCCCGGCATGACGCTCGGCGTCGAAGACCTCCAGCCCGTCGATCTTTTCGGACACGCCGGCGAACTTGATCGGCGCGCCGGCGATCTGTCGCACCGACAGCGCCGCGCCGCCGCGCGAATCGCCGTCGAGCTTGGTGAGCACCACGCCGGTGAGCGGCAGCGCGTCCTTGAAGGCGCGCGCGGTGTTGACCGCGTCCTGGCCCTGCATCGCGTCGACCACGAACAGCGTCTCGATCGGGGAGAGCGCGGCGTGCAGGTCGCGGATCTCGGCCATCAGCGCCTCGTCGATGGCCAGGCGGCCGGCGGTGTCGACCAGCAGCACGTCGAAGAAGTGTCTGCGTGCGTGGTCGATCGCGGCCAGCGCTATCTCGCGCGGCTTTTGCGTCGGGTCGCTCGGAAACCAGTCGGCGCCAGCCTGGCGCGTCACGGTCTTGAGCTGCTCGATGGCGGCCGGCCGGTACACGTCGGCCGAGACCGTCAGCACCTTTTTCTTGCGTTTCTCGATCAGGTGCTTGGCCAGCTTGGCCGTGGTGGTGGTCTTGCCCGCGCCCTGCAGGCCGGCCATGAGGATGACTGCCGGCGGCTGGGTGGCCAGGTTGAGGTCGGCCACGCCTTCGCCCATGGTGGCGGCAAGCTCGCGGTGCACGATCCCCACCAGTGCCTGGCCGGGCGAGAGCGAGCCCACCACCTCCTGGCCGAGCGCACGTTCCTTGACCCGCACGATGAAGTCGCGCACCACCGGCAGGGCCACGTCGGCCTCGAGCAGGGCCATGCGCACCTCGCGCAGCATGTCCTGCACATTGGACTCGGTGATGCGAGCCTGGCCGCGCATGGTCTTGACCAGGCGCGACATCCGTTCCGACAGGGCTGAGGCCATAAGCGTGCGTAGATTGGGGAGGTGGGGGCGTGGAGGAGATCGCGCAGCTCGGGCCTGCCGCGTGATGGCTGCCGATGGCTGTCGACTGCATTGGGGGCGGGTGCTCCAGGTGGAGCGCGAGCGATGCTGCAGTGTTGCCAAGCGCCTGCTGGCGGGCCGGGCAAAAGCGCACCGAACCGTACACTGTGCAGGTGATTCTATCGACCGCCTCCTTCCAGCTGCCGGCCCTGTGGGCCAGTGCGCCGGGCTGTGCCGCCGCCCTGGCCTACCTCCACGTCGCGGCATCGGCCCAGGTGCAGGGGCGCCAGCCCTTGCTGCTGGTGGCCTGGTGCCTGCACGGCCTGGCGCTGATCGCCCACCTGAGTGGCCTGGCCGAAGCCGGCGGTGGCGTGCACTTCGGCTTTGCCGTGGTGCTGTCGCTCACGGCCTGGCTGGTACTGGCGGTCTACACGGTCGAAAGCCGCTTCATGCCGCTGGGCAGTTCGCGCCGCGGCCTGGCCGGACTGGGCCTGTTGACCGTCACGCTGGTGCTGCTCTTCCCGGCCGATGCACGCCCGGCCGGCAGTTCGTCCTGGGCGCCGCTGCACTGGATCCTGGGCATCGCGTCGTACGCGTTGTTCGGCGCCGCAGTGCTGCATGCCGCGTTGCTCGACCGCAGCGAGCGTGCGCTGCGCAAGCGCAAGGCGGGCGCGAACGTGGACGCCCCGATGGTGCCCCTGCTCCAGCTCGAGGCGCTGACCTTCCGCTTCGTCGCTGCCGGCTTCGTCGTGCTGTCGCTGGCCCTGCTGCTGGGTGCCTGGTTCGCAACGCCGTGGCGCTGGGATCACAAGAGCGTCTTCTCGGTGCTCGGCTGGCTGGTGCTGGGCGGGCTGCTGGCGGGCCGCCAGGCCTTCGGCTGGCGTGGCAGGCGGGCCACGCGCTGGCTCTATGTCGGCAGCGGCCTGCTGCTGCTGGCCTATGTCGGCTCGCGCTTCGTGCTCGAAGTCCTGCTGCACCGACCGGCAGGGGGGGCGGCATGAGCCGGCTGCTTTGGTGGCTGCTGATCGGCCTGGGTGCCTGGTGGCTGCTGCGTCGCGTGCGTCGCGGTCCGTCCGTCGATCAGCCGCAGGCCCGCCCGTCCGCCACATCCGTGCGTGCTCCCCAGGCGATGGTGCGTTGTGCGCACTGCGGCCTGCACCTGCCTCAGGTCGATGCAGTGACCGACGAGGCCGGGCGCAGCTACTGCAGCGCGGCCCACCGCAGCGTCGGCCCGGCCTGACGAGCACCACCATGGCCCGACGCGAACAGACGCCGTCCACTGCCGCCGACACGGTACCTGCCCACGAAGACGCCCTGCTCGACGACATCGGCCTGGGCCGTGCCGTCGCGCAGGACTGGACGCCTACCGCGCAGATGGTGCTGGGGCCGGACAGCGAGGCCCAGCCCTCGCTGCCCCCACCGGTCGAGCCGCCGCCTGCACGCGAGCCCTACGCGCCGCTGCTGCGCGTGGTGCGCGCCTTCCTGCTGGCGCGTGCGTCGCTGGCGCTGCTGCTGCTGGTGATCGAGGGCCTGCTGGCGCTGTACGCCAGTCCGTCACCGGGCCTGCCGCTGCTGCTGCTGTGCCTGATCTACGCGGTGCTCAGCGGTGCCGTGCTGGTCTGGCCGGCGCGCGCCCAGATGATCGACGAGGTGCACGGACGGCACCGACGGCGTTGGTTCCTTGCCACGACCGGGGTGGACATCGTCGTGTTCAGCCTGCTGCTGCCTGCTGCCGCCACCGGACTGAACTTTGCCGCCCTGTTCGCGCTGCCCGTGCTCATGTCGGGCATGCTGAGCGGGCGCCGCGCGTCGCTTGCCGCGGCGTCGGCGGTTGCGCTCATCCTGCTGGTGCATGCCTGGTGGCAGGGCATGGGTGGCAGCGACCTGACCGTCACCTTCACCCAGGCCGGCCTGACCGGCGCGGGCATGTTCGCCATCGCCATGCTGGCCGGCGAGCTGCAGATCCGCCTGGCCTCGCAGGAGGCCGAAGCCCGCAGCACGCTGGAGATGGCGCGCCAGCAGGCCACCCTCAACCGCCTGGTGATCGAGGAGATGCAGGAAGGCGTGATGGTGGTCGACCGCGCCGGGCGCGTGCGCGCTGCCAACCCGGCCGCCCTGGTGCTGCTCGACACCCAGGCGAGCGAGCGCCCGTCGTCCTTCGAGCTGTCGTGGCAGCCCGCCTGGCACGACCTGCGCCAGGCCGTCGAGCTGGCCTATGTCAC
Organism: Pseudomonadota bacterium; assembly: GCA_046045865.1. Taxonomy (GTDB): domain Bacteria; phylum Pseudomonadota; class Gammaproteobacteria; order Burkholderiales; family Burkholderiaceae_C; genus Sphaerotilus. The sequence goes on from JBJOKY010000014.1 coordinate 11,497, forward strand.
CGGCGACTGGCCGGCCGAGGGTCGTGACGTCAGCGTGGCGAGCAGCCGCGGCCCGCGCCAGGAGCGCCGCCTGCGCGTGCGCATGCGTTTCACCCGGCGACGCGACAAGGCCCTGCGCGAGCCGCTGTGCGTGCTCTTCATCGAGGACCTGCGGTCGGTGCAGGCGCGCGCGCGGCAGGAGAAGCTCGCCGCCATGGGCCGCGTCTCGGCCGGCATCGCACACGAGATCCGCAACCCGCTGGCCGCCATCAGCCAGGCCAACGCCCTGCTGACTGAGGACCTGGAAGACCCCGGCCTGCGCCAGCTCGCTCGCATCGTGTCGGACAACGTCGAGCGCCTGCGCCGCATCGTGGACGACGTGCTGGCGGTCGCGCCCGGCGGCCTGGGCAAGGGTTATGTCGATGCACCGGTCATCGACCTCGTGCCCCATCTGCGCAGCATCTGCGCCGACTGGCTGTCCACCCAGCACCCGCCGCCGCCGCAGGGGCTGATCAAGATCGAGATCACCGAAGAGCCTGGCCTGTATGCCAGCTTCGACACCGAGCACCTGCGCCGCGTGCTCATCAACCTGCTCGAGAACGGCTGGCGCCACGGCAGCCGCAGCGCCCAGGCGATCTGGCTGCGCCTGGCGGTGCACGGTGCCGAGGTGCTCAGCCTGAGCGTGGCCAGCGACGGCGCACCCATCAGCGCCGATGTCGAGCCGCACCTGTTCGAGCCCTTCTTCTCCACCCGCAGCCGCGGCGCAGGGCTGGGCCTGTACATCTGCCGCGAGTTGTGCGAGCGCAACCGTGCCAGTATCGAATTCCAGGCCCGTGCGCGCGACGCCCGCCACCGCAACGCCTTCGTCATCCTGATGCCACGCGCCGACGGCGAGGCGGTCACCGCCCCGGCCCCCCTGTCCGGCCATGAACGCCGGCGCTGAGCCGCGCCATGATCCCGCCTACCCCTGCTGCCACACCACCCAGCCTGCTGGTGGTGGATGACGAGCCCGACCTGCTCACCGTCTACGAGCTCGCACTGGTGCGTGAGGGCTACGATGTCGAGACCGCCGCCAGTGTCAGCGAAGCCAGCGAGGTGCTCGCGGCGCGCCGCTTCGATGCCGTCATCACCGATCTGCGCCTGCCTGACGGCAGCGGGCTGGACCTGCTGCACCGGCTCGAGCAGGGCGGGCGGGGTGAGCGCGTGGTCGTCATCACTGCCTACGGCTCGGCCGAGAACGCCGTGCAGGCGCTCAAGGCGGGCGCCTTCGACTACCTGACCAAACCGGTCGACCTGCGCCAGTTTCGTGCCGTCGTGGCCTCGGCGCTCGGGCGCCACAAGCCCCAGCCTGGCGCCGCCGTGCCGCGGGGCGAGGGCGGCAGCGCACACGCGCAGGCGGCGGCGCCTGCAGCACCGGGGTCTCCGGCGCCGGCCGGCCTGCTGACCGACGAGGCCCTGGGCCTGGAGCGTGGCGCGGCCCTGCCCGCCACCGGCGGTGCTGGCGCGCGCCGGGGTGCCAGCCCGGCCCTGCGCCGCATGGTGGGCAGTTCGGCTGCCATGCAGCAGGTGCGCGCGCTGGTCGACAAGGTGTCGCGCAGCATGGCACCGGTGCTGGTGCAGGGCGAATCCGGCACGGGCAAGGAACTGGTGGCCCAGGCCATCCACCAGGCCAGCGTGCGCGCCAGCGGGCCCTTCGTGCCAGTCAACTGCGGCGCCATCCCCGAACACCTGCTGGAGGCCGAGTTCTTCGGCTACCGCAAGGGCGCCTTCACCGGCGCGGTGGAGGATCGTGCCGGTTTCTTCCAGGCCGCGCGAGGTGGCACCCTGTTCCTGGACGAGATCGGTGACCTGCCGCTGGCCATGCAGAGCAAGCTGTTGCGAGCCGTGCAGGAACGTGCCGTGCGCCCGCTGGGCTCCACCGCCGAGCTGCCGGTGGATGTGCGCCTCGTCAGCGCCACGCACAGGAACCTGGGCGCCGAGGTGGCGGCCGGGCGATTCCGCCAGGATCTGTTCTATCGCCTCAACGTGATCGAGATCCGCGTGCCCGCGCTGCGCGAGCGCCTGGACGACCTGCCGATGCTGTGCCAGACCCTGCTCGTGCGTATCGCCGCCGAGACCGGCCTGGCCGGCGTGCCGCGGCTCACGGCTGCCGCGCAGTCGCGCCTGGGTCGGCACGACTTTGCCGGCAACGTGCGCGAGCTCGAGAACCTGCTGCACCGCGCCCTGGCGCTGTCGGGTGACGAGATCATCGACAGCGCCGACCTCGGCCTGCCCGAACAGCCGCTGCACAGCTCGGGCTTCCTGCCGGCGTCGGCAGTCGACCTCGACCTGGGGCGGCTGGCCCTGCGCCCTGCCGATCAGGACATCGGCCCGGACGCCGGGCCCGACACCGAACCGTCGATGGCGCGCGACGACGACCGTGCCGCCGATGCCGCGCTGCGCGGCGCGGCCTTGCCGACCGACCTCATGGCGCACCTGGACGAGGTCGAGCGCCGCGTGCTCGTCGCCGCGCTGGAGCGCCATCGCAACAACCGCACCGCGGCCGGCGCCAGCCTGGGTCTGACCCTCAGGCAGATGCGTTACCGCATGGCCAGGCTGGGCATCCAGCCCGGCCAGGACAGCACCGGAGGCGACGACGGTGATGCGGCGGCAGGACGCTGAACGGCACCGGACAGGCCGGACATGATGTCGACCCTGGACACCGTTGCGTGGGACGCCGACGGCTGGTGCAGCGCGGCGCGCCACGTGCCCAGCCCCAACCACGGCGCCCGGCCGGCCGGCACGGCCGTCGACCTGGTCGTGGTGCACTCCATCAGCCTGCCGCCGGGCGAGTTCGGTGGTGATGCGATCGAACGGCTGTTCACCAACACACTCGATGCGGATGCCCACCCGGCCTTTGCCGAGCTGCGCGGGCTGGCGGTGTCGGCGCATTTCCTCATCCGGCGTGACGGCGAGCTGCTGCAGTTCGTCGGCGTCGAACGACGCGCCTGGCACGCCGGGCGGTCGAGCTGGCGCGGTCGCCCGGGCTGCAACGACTATTCGGTCGGCATCGAGCTCGAAGGCCTGGAAGGTGAAGCCTTCGAGGCTGTCCAATATGCCTGCCTGGCTGCCTTGATCGGGCACCTGGCGCGGCGCTGGCCGATTGTCGAGGTCACCGGCCACGAACACGTCGCTCCGGGGCGCAAGGGCGATCCGGGCGGCCGGTTCGACTGGGCGACGCTGGCTGGCGCCTTGCCTTGCGGCCGCGTGGCGGTCGTGCCACAGGTGCAGGAACAGGCCTGAACCTGCCGCGATGTGCGGCCCGGGAGAGGTGGCTGCGGCTTCGTCGGGGCCCACGGTTCGCGGGGGTTGTCAAGCGCTTCTGCAGGTAATCGCAATGCGGGTCTGCACGCTAGCGGTAGTGGCTTGAAGTGTTGCGTGGCACTAGCTATAGTGTCATCCATGCGTCGCGCGGCATGACTTCTAGCCGTGTCGGCGCACCCCTTTCCCTGCCCGGCGGACATCTGCCGGCGTCGACCCGCACCCTGTCCCGGCCGGCGTTTCATGCGCCGGCATCATCACCTCACCCACCCTAGACCAAGATCTGCGGCCGTGCGGGTCAGGCCCCTGCCGTGATCTCGTGCGGTGCCTGCGCGGGTCATCCACACGACGTCCACGCCCGCCGCACACAAGACTGAACCCAAGAGAGACGGAACCAACAGAACATGCAGACCACCCTCACCCCTCCCGCCTCGCACGCCGCCACCGGCAATCCGGCCACGGCCGGCCATGCAGCTGCCGCACCGGCTGCCTCGGTCTACGCCGGCTACCAGACCATCCGCCGCAACGGCGCGGTGGTGGCCTTCGAGCCGCACAAGATCGCCGTGGCGCTGATGAAGGCCTTCCTGGCCGTGCACGGCACCCAGGGCGCGGCCTCGGCCAGCGTGCGCGAGACGGTGGATCAGTTGACCGAGACCGTGGTGCGCGCGCTGATGCGCTCGCGCCCGGGCGGCGGCAGCTTCCACATCGAGGACGTGCAGGACCAGGTGGAGCTGGGCCTGATGCGCGGCGGCCACCACGACGTGGCGCGTGCCTACGTGCTGTACCGCGAGCGCCGCGCGCAGGAACGTGCCCAGCAGCGCAGCCAGGCCGGCGCCGCCGCCGCCAGCAACGAGCCGGCGCTGACCGTCATCGACCGCGGCCAGCGCGTGCCCTTCGACGGCGCCGCGCTGCAGGGCCTGATCGACTCGGCCTGCGCCGGCCTGGGCTCCGAGGTGTCGGGCGCCCCGGTGCTGGCCGAGACGCGCCGCAACCTGTACGACGGTGTGCCCATCGACGAGGTCTACAAGGCCGCCATCCTGGCCGCCCGCACCCTGATCGAGAAGGACCCGGCCTACACCCGCGTCACCGCCCGCCTGCTCATGCACACCATCCGCCGCGAGGTGCTGGGCGACGAGGTCACGCAGCAGCAGATGGCCGAGCGCTACGCCGACTACTTCCCCCAGTTCATCCGCAAGGGCATCGATGCCGAACTGCTCGACGAGCGTCTGGCCCAGTTCGACCTGGCCCGCCTGGGCGCGGCGCTCAAGGCCGAGCGCGACCTGAACTTCGACTACCTCGGTCTGCAGACCCTGTACGACCGCTACTTCCTGCACGTCAAGAAGAGCCGCATCGAGATGCCCCAGGCCTTCTTCATGCGTGTGGCCATGGGCCTGTCGCTGAACGAGATCGACCGCGAGGCGCGCGCCATCGAGTTCTACGAGGTGCTGTCCAGCTTCGACTTCATGTCCAGCACGCCCACGCTGTTCAACAGCGGCACGCGGCGCTCGCAGCTCTCCAGCTGCTACTTGACCACCGTGCCCGACGACCTGGACGGCATCTACGAGGCCATCAAGGACAACGCCCTGCTGAGCAAGTTCGCCGGCGGCCTGGGCAACGACTGGACGCGCGTGCGCGCCCTGGGTTCACACATCAAGGGCACCAACGGCGAGAGCCAGGGCGTCGTGCCTTTCCTCAAGGTGGTGAACGACACGGCCGTGGCGGTCAACCAGGGCGGCAAGCGCAAGGGCGCGGTCTGCGCCTACCTGGAGAGCTGGCATCTGGACGTGGAAGAGTTCCTGGAGCTGCGCAAGAACACGGGTGACGACCGCCGCCGCACCCACGACATGAACACGGCCAACTGGATCCCCGACCTGTTCATGCGCCGCGTCATGGAAGGCGGCGACTGGACCCTGTTCTCGCCCGCCAGCTGCCCCGACCTGCACGACAAGTTCGGCACCGAGTTCGAGGCCGCCTACACCCGCTACGAGGCCCTGGCCGACGCCGGCGAGATCAAGCTCTTCAAGCGCCTGCGTGCCACCGACCTGTGGCGCAAGATGCTGTCGATGCTGTTCGAGACCGGCCACCCCTGGCTGACCTTCAAGGACGCCTGCAACGTGCGCTCGCCCCAGCAGCACGTGGGCGTGGTGCACTCGTCCAACCTGTGCACCGAGATCACGCTCAACACCAACGACGGCGAGATCGCGGTCTGCAACCTGGGTTCGGTCAACCTGGGCCAGCACCTGAGCAATGGCCAGATCGACCACGCCAAGCTGCGCAAGACGGTCTCGACCGCCATGCGCATGCTCGACAACGTCATCGACATCAACTACTACGCGGTCAAGAAGGCGCGCGACAGCAACCTGCGCCATCGTCCGGTGGGCCTGGGCATCATGGGCTTCCAGGACGCGCTCTATCAGCTGCGCCTGCCCTACGCCTCGGTCGAGGCGGTCGAGTTCGCCGACCAGTCCATGGAAGCCGTGTGCTACCAGGCCTACTGGGCCAGCACCGAGCTGGCCGCCGAACGTGGCCGCTACAGCAGCTACCGCGGTTCGCTGTGGGACCGCGGCATCCTGCCGCTGGATTCGCTCAAGCTGCTGGCCGAGCAGCGCGGTGGTTATGTCGAGGTCGACACCAGCGCCACGCTGGACTGGGACGCCCTGCGCGCGCGCATCGCCCAGCACGGCATGCGCAACAGCAACTGCGTGGCCATCGCGCCCACGGCGACCATCTCCAACATCGTCGGCGTTGATGCCTCGATCGAGCCCTGCTTCGGCAACCTCTCGGTCAAGAGCAACCTGTCGGGCGAGTTCACCGTGGTCAACGAGTACCTGGTGCGCGACCTCAAGAAGCTCGGCCTGTGGGATGACATCATGGTCATGGATCTCAAGCACTTCGACGGCAGCCTGCGCCGCATCGACCGTGTGCCGGACGAGTTGAAGCGTCTGTACGCCACGGCCTTCGAGGTCGATGCCGGCTGGCTGGTCGAGGCCGCGGCGCGCCGCCAGAAGTGGATCGACCAGGCCCAGAGTCTGAACATCTACATGGCCGGCGCCTCGGGCAAGAAGCTCGACGAGACCTACAAGCTGGCCTGGCTGCGTGGCCTCAAGACCACCTACTACCTGCGCACCATGGGTGCCACGCATGCCGAGAAATCGACCGTGCAGGCCGGCCAGCTCAACGCCGTCTCGGGTGCCACCGGCGGTGGCCGCTCGGCTGCAGCGGGGGCCAGCGCGGTCGATGCCGTGGCCGCTGCGGCCCGCGCCCAGATGGCGGCCGCGCAACAGGCCTCGGCCGTGCCGGCGACCGACATCAAGTTCTGCGCCATCGACGACCCCGGTTGCGAGGCCTGCCAGTAAGGCCACGGGCCCAAACGGCCCGTCGCCAAAGGCTTTTTCCGAAACTCGGGCCTCGGCCATGAACCTGCATGCAAGTCACGCCAAGTGGCTTGCATGTGCGTGCTCATGTCAATAAGTGCTTGGTGTTTCGATGCAACGTTCCGATAATTCACGCCCATAGGAAGTCCGTCATGCTGGTCTGGGAAGACAACCCGCGTTCCACCCCTGCGATCGTTCCGTCGATCGCCAAGCCCATGGGGCCGCTGACCGCTCAGGTCATGACTCCGGCGGCCCTGCCCGTGCCCTCCGCGCTGGCCTCGGCCGCCCCCATCCGGCCCGCCGGGCTGTCGTCCGTCATGGCTTCCGGCCTGGATGCCGGCCTGGCCTTTGCCTCGTCGTCGGCGCTCGCCGCCGCCGCCCTGGCCACGCCGCGTCAGCCGCAGCCGGCCGGCAGCGAGAAGCGCCGCGTCAACGTGGCCGACAAGCGCATCATCAACGGCCAGACCGACGTCAACCAGCTCGTGCCCTTCAAGTACAAGTGGGCCTGGGAGAAGTACCTCGCCACCTGCGCCAACCACTGGATGCCGCAGGAGGTCAACATGTCGCGCGACATCGCGACCTGGAAGGATCCGGCCGGCCTGACCGAGGACGAGCGCCGCATCATCAAGCGCAACCTCGGCTTCTTCGTCACCGCCGATTCGCTCGCGGCCAACAACATCGTGCTGGGCACCTACCGCCACATCACGGCGCCCGAGTGCCGACAGTTCCTGCTGCGCCAGGCCTTTGAAGAAGCGATCCACACCCACGCCTACCAGTACATCGTCGAGTCGCTGGGCCTGGATGAAAGCGAGATCTTCAACGCCTACCACGAGGTCGATTCGATCCGCGAGAAGGACGAGTTCCTGATCCCCTTCATCGACGCGATCATGGACCCGCTGTTCAGGACGGGCACGCTCGAAGCCGACCAGACCCTGCTCAAGAGCCTGATCGTGTTCGCCTGCCTGATGGAAGGCCTGTTCTTCTACGTCGGCTTCACGCAGATCCTGGCCATGGGCCGGCAGAACAAGATGACCGGCGCGGCCGAGCAGTACCAGTACATCCTGCGCGACGAGTCCATGCACTGCAACTTCGGCATCGACGTGATCAACCAGATCAAGCTCGAGAACCCGCAGCTGTGGACGCCCGCCTTCAAGGCCGAGATCAAGGCCTTGTTCGAGAAGGCCGTGGCACTTGAATATCGCTACGCCGAGGACACCATGCCGCGCGGCGTGCTGGGCCTGAACGCCTCGATGTTCAAGGGCTACCTGCGCTACATCGCCAACCGCCGGGCCACGCAGATCGGGCTGGAGGAGCTGTTCCCCAACGAGGAGAACCCCTTCCCCTGGATGAGCGAGATGATCGACCTGAAGAAGGAGCGCAACTTCTTCGAGACCCGCGTGCTCGAGTACCAGTCCGGCGGCGCCCTGTCCTGGGATTGATGCCTGAGCCGTGGCCGCCGACATCAAGCTCGACAACCCTGCGGACCTGGCGCCGCCCTGCCTGCCGCGCCGGTCTGCCCGCCTCGTGACGCGCCGTGCCGCGTCCTGGCGCGCCGGCCGCGCCCCTGAATTCATGCCTACGGAGCGTCTCTCCAAGACAGTCTCACGGGGCGCGGATCGTTGTGCCATGTTGATGGCGCAACGTTGTTGTCAACTTGATCAAGGAGAACTGTGATGGCAACTGCGAAGAAGGCAGCCGCGAAGAAAGCGCCTGCTGCGAAGAAGGCACCTGCCGCCAAGAAGGCGCCTGCGGCCAAGAAGGCCGCAGCCCCGGCGAAGAAGGCGGCCGCTCCGGCCCAGAAGGCTGCGCCGGCCAAGAAGGCGGCGGCACCGGCTGCGCCGGCCAAGAAGGCCGCCGCCGCACCGGCCAAGAAGGCGGCAGCCAAGAAGGCGCCTGCTGCACCGAAGACGCTGCCGACGCTGAAGAAGGCGGCACCGGTCAAGAAGGCTGCTGCAGCGAAGAAGGCTGCTGCGCCCGCCAAGAAGGCTGCGGCTGCTCCCATGGCTGTGCCCCCGGCCAAGGCCACCAAGGCCGCTGCCCCGGCCAAGAAGGCTGCCGCCGCGGCGAAGAAGGCTCCAGCCAAGAAGGTCGCCGCCAAGAAAGCAGCAAAGAAGGCGGCCGCTCCTGCGGCACCTGGCCCTGTTGCGTCAGAGCCCGCGGCACCGGCTGCGGCGCCAGCCGCATCCTCCGCACCTGTGGCCAAGACCACGCTGAGCGCGCAGGCAGCCTGGCCTTTCCCGACCGGTCCCAAGCCCTGAGATCGGGCCACCGTCGGCGTCACATGTCTGTGGTGTCGACGGCAGGCCGGCCTCTGCTGGCCGGCCATGTCCACCCAGCCCGGCCCGCCGGGCTTTTTTTCATCACCTGCCGCTGTCGCCCCTGGCGGGGTACGGTGGCCGGTGAGGCCGGCGCCTGCCCTCGTCCGCTGCTGTCATGACCCGTCCGACTCCTGTCCTGCCCCGATCGTCCGGTCCGGCCGCTTTTGCGCCCGTCGCGGCCGCCTGGCCCGGCTGGTTGCGGGTCAACGACAGCGGCGCAACGCTCGACCTGGCACTGGTGCCCAACGCCAGGCGCAACGAATGGGCGGGTCTGCACGATGGCGCCCTGCGTCTGCGTCTGGCTGCGCCGCCGGTGGACGGTGCGGCCAACGCGGCGCTGTTGCGCTGGCTGGCCGACACCATCGGCCTGCGCCTGTCGGAGCTGGAACTCGTGGCCGGTGCCACCTCGCGGCGCAAGCGCGTGGCGCTGCACTGCACGCATGACGCCTTGCGACGCTGGGTGGACGGCCTGCCGCCCGAACTGCTGGACGGCGCGGTGCCGCCTCGCATCGGCCGATGAATGCCGTTGACGCTCAGGTCGTGCCGCGAGCCTCGCGCACGTCTATGGGCTGCGTGGCCGCGAAGTCGAATTCGGCGGTCGTGGTGATGCCGCTGCTGGCGATGGTGAGCCGCCCGCCGCGCGAGCTGTAATACCCGGTGTTGGCAGCCACCGGCGTGTCGCGCCAGCGATCGTCGCCGCCGCCTGCCGGGGCATTGGCGTCGCCACCCTGGCCGACCGCACGCACCGGCGCCAGTTCCGATTCACGCCGTGCATCGCCGCCGGACTGGGCGGCTTCGTGCGCCATCTCCAGCTCGATCTCGTGCGCCAGGCTGTGCTCGTCCCCCATCGGATCCAGATCGCCTGGTGCAGTCCTGGCGTCGTCGTCGGCATGCAGGCGGCTGGGCGTCACGCCCGGCATGGTGCTGGCCAGGTTGAGCGGGCGCAGCTGCGGACCGGCGGCTGCGGCCGTCGTGCCGGGGGTGACCACCGGCACGCTCCAGCTGCCGCGGCTGGAGCGTTTCTGCTCGTTCTGCATCAGGGCTTCCAGGCGCGCCACCTGGGTCTGCAGGGCACGCACCTGACGGCCCAGTTCGATGCGCTGTTCTTCCGACCACAAGGCGTGGTGGGCGGCGGCGGCACGTGCTTCCTCCAGCTCGCGCACGAGGTTGGTGATCTGGTTGCGGTAGTGGCGCGTCGCCCCCCAGGCCACGACACCGGCTAGGCCGAAGGTGGCCGCAGTGAACACGACGATCTGGCTCAAGTCCATGATTTCCCCCTGGGCTGTGAACACGCGCGCCGGCTGACCTGCCCCTGGGCTCAGCCGTGGGTGGAGGGAAGAACGCCTAGCTCAGGCCCAGCGCAACCGGGTCGAGATGGTGATTCTGAGGCCCGTGGCAGGCGATCTTGATGGCACCGACGCGATTTCCCAACGTCACGCAGCGCTCCAGGCTCCAGCCGCGCTCCAGGCCGTAGAGCAGCGCGCCGCGGAAGGCGTCGCCGCAGCCGGTCGGGTCGAGCACGGCCTGGGCCGGCACGCCGGCCACGCGCGTGACCTGTCCCTGCTCCCAGACCTCGCAGCCGTCACCGCCGAGGGTGACGATCACGCCGCGCAGGTGCGAGCGCGACAGGGCTTCGAGCGTCGTGCCCATGCGATCGCACAACATGCGGGCTTCGTAGTCGTTCACCGTCACCCAGGTGGCCTGGTCGACGAAGTGGCGCAGCTCGGCGCCGTCGAACATGGGCAGGCCCTGGCCCGGGTCGAAGATGAAGGGCACACCGGCTGCCTTGAGCTGCGCGGCGTGGCCGATCATGGCGTCTCGGCCATCGGGGGCGATGATGGCAAGGCCCAGATCGGTGGTGTCGGCCGGCACCGCGATGCGGTCGGCGTGCTGCATCGCCCCGGGGTGGAAGGCGGTGATCTGGTTGTTGTCCTGGTCCGTGATGATGTGGGCCTGGGCGGTGTAGCTGTCCTCGACCGTCAGCACGTGGCGGGTGTCAAGGCCCAGGCTGGTCATGTGTGCCAGGTAGCCGGCGCCGTCGCTGCCCAGCGCGGCCATCACACGTGGCTCGCCGCCCAGAGCCTTGAGCGTGTAGGCGATGTTGCCGGCGCAGCCGCCGAACTCGCGCCGCAGCGTGGGCACCAGGAAGGACACGTTGAGGATGTGCAGTTGCTCGGGCAGGATCTGCTGGGCGAATCGCCCCGCAAAGGTGGCGATGGTGTCGAAGGCGAGTGAGCCGCAAATCAGGGCGGGCATGGGATCTCCGTGTACAGGCGCATCAGGGCAAGAGGCGGCAGTCATTGTCGCCGCCCGCCTGCCGCACCATCGCCCGCATACCTAGAGTTACAGCCCCGGCCCCGGGGCAGGCCGCCGCGCGCTCAGTCGACCTTGGCGCCCGAGGCCTTGACCACGCGGGCCCACTTGCGCGTCTCGTCGTCGATCATGCGGGCGAACTCGGCCGGCGTGTTGCCACCGGGCAGCGCGCCCTGGGCCAGCAGACGCTCCTTCAGCGCGGCGGAGGCCAGGGCCCTGGCGGTCTCCTGCTGCACGCGGCTGACGATGTCCGGCGCGGTGCCGGCCGGCGCCAGCAGGCCGAACCACGAACTGGCGTCGTAGCCCTTCAGGCTGCCATCCTCCGGACCGGCCTCGGCCACGGTGGGCAGGTCGGGCAGTGCCGCCGAGCGCTGCAGCGTCGTCACCGCCAGCGCCTTGAGCTTGCCCGACCTGATATGCGGCATGGCCGAGGGCAGGTTGTCGAACATGATGTCGACGTTGCCGCCCATCAGGTCGATGAGCGCCGGGCCCGAGCCCTTGTAGGGGCTGTGCACCATGCCGCCACCGCTCAAGGTCTTGAACAGTTCGCCCGACAGGTGGATGGACGTGCCATTGCCCGAACTGGCCATGTTGAGCTTGTCGGGGTTGGCTTTCGTATAACGCGCCAGGTCGGCCACGTTGTGGATGCCGTACTGCTCGGCCCGCGCCGGGTTCATCACCACCACGTTGGGCACGCTGGCCACCAGGGTGACGGGCACGAAGTCCTTCACCGGATCGAAGGGCAGCTTGGGGTAGAGCGACACGTTGATGGCATGCGTGCCCACCGTGCCCATCAACATCGTGTAGCCGTCGGGCGCGGACTTGGCCACCTCGGCTGCACCGATGTTGCCGCCCGCACCGGGCTTGTTGTCCACCACCACGGCCACGCCCAGCGCCTTCTGCAGCTCGGGCGCCAGGGCGCGGGCCAGGATGTCCGTCGTGCCGCTGGGCGGGAAGGGCACGACGATGCGGATGGGCTTGGCCGGCCAGTTCGACTGGCCGGCGGCCGGCAGCGTGACGGCTGCGGCTAGCGGCGCCAGCGCCAGGGCAAGGACGAGACGGCGGGTGCTGCGCGGGGTGAGGCTCATGCGGGCGTCCGTAAGGCTGTGGGTGGGCAGGGTTCGAAGCGTGCGGCGTGCGGCCGCGGTACGGCCTGCACCATGGCAGCTTGCCCGGACTTGTGCAGTACGGGCGTACCCGCATGCGGGCCACCCCGGCCGGGCGCGTCAGCGCCGCCGCAGCAGCGCGTGCAGCGCGATGGCGCCGAAGGTCGCCGTGCCGATGCCACCGAGCGCGAAGCCGCCGAAGCGCAGTGTGTAGTCGCCCGTGCCGATCACCAGCGTCACCGCCGCGACCATGAGGTTGGTGCTGTTGCCGAAGTCCACCTGGTTGTCCACCCAGATGCGCGCACCGGCCACCGCGATCAGGCCGAACACCACGATCGAGACACCGCCCATCACCGCCAGCGGGATGGTCTGGATGAGCGCGCCGAACTTGGGCGAGAAGCCCAGCACCACCGCGATCAGCGCCGCCACCACGAACACCGCGGTCGAATAGATGCGCGTGGCTGCCATGACGCCGATGTTCTCGGCATAGGTCGTCACGCCGGTGCCGCCGCTGGCGCCCGAGACCATGGTCGCGATGCCGTCGCCCAGGAAGGCGCGGCCCATGTAGCGGTCCAGGTTGCGCCCTGTCATCGCGCTCACCGCCTTGATGTGGCCCAGGTTCTCGGCCACCAGGATGATCGCCACCGGCGCGATCAGCAGCATGGACTTGGCGTCGAACACCGGTGCGGCAAAGGCGGGCGCGCCGAACCAGGCGGCCACGGCCACCTTGGTGAAGTCGATCGGCTTGCCCAGGCCCAGGCCGTTGGTGAACACGCCGTACAGCACGCTGGCCAGCAGCAGCCCGACCAGGATGAGCAGGCGCTGCGTCATGCCCTTGGCGTACACCGCCACCAGGCCGATGCACACGAAGGTCAGGCCCTGCATCCAGGCGTCGAAGCCCGTGGGCGCCATGTTCTTGATCGGGATGGCCGCCAGGTTCAGGCCGATCACCGCGACCACCGAACCGGTCACCACCGGTGGCATGAGGCGCTCGATCCAGCCGGTGCCGGTGGCGCTGACGACCAGTCCCACCAGCGCGTAGACCGCGCCGCAGGCCACGATGCCGCCCAGCGCCACGCCGATGTTGGCGTTGGCGCCGTTGCCCGCATAGGCCGTGGCGCCGATCACCACGCCGATGAAGGCGAAGCTCGACCCCAGGTAGCTCGGCACCTGGCCGCCGACGATGAAGAAGAAGATCAGCGTGCCCACGCCGCTCATCAGGATGGCGACGTTGGGGTCGAAACCCATCAGCAGCGGCGCCAGCACGGTGGCGCCGAACATCGCGATCACGTGCTGCACGCCCATGGCCAGGGTCTGCGGCCAGGGCAGACGCTCGTCAGGGGCGATGACGCCGTCGACCTTCTCGGTCCAGGCGGGCAAAAGCGGCATGGTGGGTCTCCTCGTCTTGGCATGCGCCGTCTTGGTGCAGCCAGTGTAGGAAGACCCTGGTTCGCCGCCATGCGGGGCGACGCTGAGATGCGGCGCAGCATGTGCCGCCGCGTGCCGCCTGGCGTGTCCGCCCAAAAAACGGGGAGGTGGGACGCCTGACCCCGGCCGCTCGCTCTCAACGCATGACCGGAACGCCCACCTCCCGCGGGGCCGGCCTGGCCCCAAGCTGCTCGCTGCATGCATGCAGCGAGCCGTGTCGGGTGTGGTTCAGCCTGGGCCGAGTGCTGCCACGTTCGTCGTCGCTTCGTCGGTGTTCTCGGCCGCCGCAAAGGCGCCCAGGGCCACCACCACGGCCACTGCGGCCAACCAGTCGGTCCAACGGAATTTCATGATGCTTCCCCCGCGCGTCGCGGTGGTTCACATCAGCTTCGATGTGACAACCCCGCGAACTGATGCTCATCATCACCCGCGCCGGCCATTCGTGAAATAGCACACAAACTGCCGACACCGCTGCTACGTTCAGTTGCAGCAACCACACATGAAGTCACCCGACCTGTCCGGCCAGACGACGTTTTCGGGTGATTTCAATTCAGCATGTGCACCGGAATCGGCCAATCGACGACCTCGCACATGGCTGCTGCTCCGAGGGCGATCAACAGCGTGATGCCCATCAGCCAATCCGACCAGTGCGATTTCATGACGCGCTCCTGTGCATGCCTTGCAGCCATGCTGCCGCAGCGGTGCCGGATCGCATCGTGCAAACAGCGCAGGGATTCCCCCGCAAATGCAGACACGCGCAAATCGTTGGAGATTTTGCCGATTCCGGCACATCCCGGCGCGTCGGATCCGGGGCGCCAGCGTGTGCGGCCGCCGGTGCGATCAGCCTCGGGGGCCTGTGGCGACGGCCGCGGGGACCAGCAGCCCGCGCGGCACGGCAGCCAGCAGGCCACGCGTGTA
>JBJOKY010000134.1:0-10816 GCA_046045865.1 Pseudomonadota bacterium
CGCGACAACAGCGGCGTGATCGCCGAGCTGCTGACGCTGCGCCAGGAGGAGGCCGAGCTGCTGGGCTACGCCAATGCCGCCGAGGTCTCGCTCGTGCCCAAGATGGCCCAGAGCCCGGCCGAGGTGATGACCTTCCTGCGCGACCTGGCCGCGCGTGCCAAGCCCTATGCCCAGCGCGACCTGGCCGAGCTGCGCGAGTTCGCCGCCACCGAGCTGGGCCTGGCCGATGACCTGCAGGCCTGGGATCTGCCGTATGCCAGCGAAAAGCTCAAGGAAGCCCGCTACGCCTTCAGCGACCAGGAGGTGAAGCGCTACTTCACCGAGCCCACCGTGCTGGCCGGCCTGTTCCGCATCATCGAGACGCTGTTCGAGGTGAACATCCGCCCGGCCCAGGCCGAGGTCTGGCACGAGTCGGTGCGCTTCTTCAGCATCGAGCGGCGCAGCAGCAGCGGCACCGGCAGCAGCGACCAGGCCCCGCAGCTCGTTGGCCAGTTCTACCTCGACCCCTATGCCCGACCCGGCAAGCGCCCGGGCGCCTGGATGGACGATGTGCGCGGCCGCTGGCTGCGCCCGGACACGCGCGAGCTGCAGACGCCGGTGGCGCATCTGGTGTGCAACTTCACGCCCCCCGCCGAAGGTCAGCCGGCCCTGCTCACGCACGACGAGGTGCAGACGCTGTTCCACGAATTCGGCCACGGCCTGCACCACATGCTCACCCAGGTGGACGAGCTGGGCGTGTCGGGCATCAGCGGCGTGGAATGGGACGCGGTCGAGCTGCCCAGCCAGTTCATGGAGAACTTCTGCTGGGAGTGGGAGGTGCTGACGCACATGACCGCCCATGTCGAGACCGGCGCGGCCCTGCCGCGCGCGCTGTTCGACAAGATGATCGCGGCCAAGAATT
The DNA here is from genome assembly GCA_046045865.1 of Pseudomonadota bacterium. Taxonomy (GTDB): domain Bacteria; phylum Pseudomonadota; class Gammaproteobacteria; order Burkholderiales; family Burkholderiaceae_C; genus Sphaerotilus. The sequence goes on from JBJOKY010000134.1 coordinate 902, forward strand.
TTCAAAGCGGCCTGCAGACGCTGCGCCAGGTGGAGTTCGCGCTGTTCGACATGCGCATTCACGCCGAAACTGGCAGCGCGCACAAGGTGCAGGCGGTGCTCGACGAGGTGCGTGCCGAGGTGGGCGTTGTGCCCGTGCCGGCCTTCAACCGCTTCCAGACCAGCTTCTCGCACATCTTCGCGGGCGGTTATTCGGCCGGTTACTACAGCTACAAGTGGGCCGAGGTGCTGAGCGCCGACGCCTGGAGCGCCTTCGAGGAAGAAGGCGTGCTCAACCCCGCCACCGGCCGGCGCTACCGCGAGAGCATTCTCGAAGCCGGCGGTGCGCGCGACGCGATCGACAACTTCAAGGCCTTCCGCGGCCGCGAGCCCACCATCGACGCCCTGCTGCGCCACCAGGGCATGGCGGGCTGACGGCCAGCCACAGGCACCAGGCGGCAGCGGCCAGGATGCGCATCGGCGTCTTCGACTCCGGCCTGGGCGGCCTGTCGGTGCTGCGGGCCATCGGCCGCGCGCTCGACCAGCCGGGCGACCAGGGGACCGAACCGCCGCCCCGCCACGCGCCGGGCGTCGCCGCGGCAGCCACCGGGCTGGCCGCCACCGAACTGCTCTACGTCGCCGACTCCGGCCATGCGCCCTATGGCGAGAAGACCGCCGCCCAGGTGCTGGCGCGCTGCCAGGCGGTTGCCGCCTTCCTGCGCGGGCAGGGTGCGGACGTGCTCGTCATCGCCTGCAACACCGCCACCGCGGTCGCTGCCCAGGCCTTGCGCGACAGCTACCCGCACTGGCCCATCGTGGGTGTCGAGCCGGGTGTCAAGCCGGCCGCGGCGCGCTCGCGCAACGGGCGCATCGGCGTCATGGCCACCGAGGTCACGCTGGCCAGCGACAAGTTCCGCCTGCTCGCCCAGGCGCACGCCGCACATGTCGAACTGCTGCTGCAGCCCTGCCCCGGCCTGGCCGCCGCCATCGAAGGTGGCGATCTGGACGCCCCCGCGCTGCGCCGGCTGCTGCGCGACTGCTGCGCGCCGCTGCGCGCCGGCCAGGTCGACACCGTCGTGCTGGGCTGCACCCATTACCCCTTCGTGGCCCGCCACATCGCCGCCGAGTTCGGCCCCGGCGTCACCCTGATCGACACCGCCGACGCCGTCGCCCAGCGCACCCTGGCGCTGGCACGTGAACGACGCGGCAGCGCGGCGGGCACGGCGGCGATGGTGCATGCCACTGGCCGACCGCCCCTGCGCCTGTGGACCAGTGGTGATGTGGGCACGCTGCAACGCCTGCTGCACGACTGGCTGGGCCTGCCCGGGCAGGTGTCGGCCCTGCCCGCGCCGGCCGTCACGCCGCAGGGCTGAGCAGCGCCACCGCCCGCCCATGCAACAGCGCGGGTGGCCCCCCCTCCCTACAATGCCCATGTGACGCAACACCCACCGGCCGCCCCCGCAGGCACCAGGCCTGCCCCCACTCCAGAACATGCAGCACGGCGCAATGCCGACCTGCACTGCCACTCCACCGTCTCCGACGGCACGCTCAGCCCCGAGCAGCTGGCCCGCCGCGCCGCCGCCAACGGCGTCGAGCTGTGGGCCCTGACCGACCATGACGAGGTCGGCGGCCAGGCGGCTGCACGTGTCGCAGCCGCCGCCTGCGGCCTGGACTGGCTGAGCGGCGCCGAGATCTCGGTGAGCTTTGCGGGCGAGACCGTGCACATCGTCGGCCTGGGCTTCGACATCGAGCACCCGGCCCTGCTCGCCGGCCTGGGCCAGGTGCGCTCGGGCCGCGAACTCCGCGCGCGCGAGATGGGCGCCGACCTGGCGCGCGTGGGCATCCACGGCGCCTACGACGGTGCACTCAGGTACGTCGGCAACCCCGACCTGATCTCGCGCACGCACTTCGCGCGCTACCTCGTCGAGGTGGGCGCGTGCAACGACACCAACGAGGTCTTCCGCCGCTACCTCACACCCGGCAAGCCCGGCTTCGTGCCGCATCGCTGGGCCGGCCTGGGCGACGCGGTGCAGTGGATCACTGCGGCCGGCGGCGTGGCCGTGATCGCCCACCCGGGCCGCTACCGCTTCAGCCCGACCGAGGAATACGCGCTGTTCAGCGAGTTCGTCGCCCACGGCGGGCGCGGCGTGGAAGTCGTGACCGGCAGCCACAGCGTGTCGGAGTACGGCAAGTACGCCGACATGGCGCGCGAGTTCGAGCTCTACGCCTCGCGCGGCAGCGACTTCCACAGCCCCGGCGAAAGCCGCATCGACCTGGGCACCCTGCCGCCGCTGCCCGAGGGCCTGACCCCCGTGTGGCAGGCGCTGGCACCGCGCATCGTGCCGGCGCCGGCCTGAACGCTGCACGGGCGCAGCCGGCTGTGGTGCGGTGGCTGCACTGTGGCCCGCCAGCCACGGCGGCGGGCTGACAATCGCCATCATGGCTCAGTATTTCGAGGTCCACCCCGACAACCCGCAAGCACGCCTGCTCAGGCAGGCGGCCCAGATCCTGGCCGGCGGCGGCGTGGCGGCCATCCCGACCGACTCCAGCTACGCGCTGGTCTGCCAGCTCGACAACAAGGCAGCGGCCGAGGCGCTGCGTCGCATCCGCGGCGTCGACGACAAGCACCACCTGACCCTGCTGGTGCGCGACCTGTCCGAGCTCGCCGCCTATGCACGCGTGGACAACAAGCAGTACCGGCTGCTCAAGAGCGCCACGCCCGGGCCCTACACCTTCATCCTGGAAGCCACCCGCGAGGTGCCGCGCCGGCTCTCGCACCCCTCGCGCCGCACCGTCGGCCTGCGCGTGCCCGACCACCGCGTGACGCAGGAGCTGCTCGCCATCCTGGGCCAGCCGCTGGCCAGCACCACGCTCATCCCGCAGGGCGAGACCGAGCCGCTCAACGAGCCGGCGCAGATCCGCACGCGCTATGAAAAGCTGGTGCAGGCCGTGGTCGACGCCGGCGCCTGCCCCATGCAGCCCACCACGGTGGTCGACCTGAGCGGCGACGAGCCCGTGCTGGTGCGCGCCGGGCGGGGTGATCTGGCGGTGGTCGGGCTGGGCTGACCGACCGGGTCGCCGCGGCCGCAGCTGCCCGCGCTTCGGATGACCTGCCCCGTGGCGCAGGTACCGCGCCCGGGCGTCAGTGTCAGTGCTTGTGCCGGTGGCCCTTGCCGTGGCCGGCATGCCCGTGGCCGTGCGCGTGGCCGTGGCCATGCGCGTCGGCCACCTTGGGCGCCGCCGGCGCGGCCTTCTGCCCCAGCTTGCCCTCGGTGCCGGCGATCAGCTTGGAGATGTTGGCGGCGTGGCGCCAGATCAGCAGCAGGCTCATCACGGTGATGGCCAGCGTGACGCCGCTGGGGCGCCAGATCAGCGCGTGGAAGAACGGCGCGAAGGCGGCCGACACCAGCGCAGCCAGCGACGAGTAGCGGAAGAAGCCCGCGATGACGAGCCAGGTCGCCAGCGTGGCCAGCCCCAGCAGCGGCTCGACCGCCAGCAGCACACCCGCCGCCGTGGCCACGCCCTTGCCACCCTGGAAGCGGAAGAACACCGGCCACAGATGACCCAGGAAGGCTGCCAGGCCGGCCAGGGCGATGCCACCCTCGCCCACGCCCCAGCGTTCGCCCCAGACCTGCAGCACCACCACCGGCACCACGCCCTTGAGCAGGTCGAACAGCAGCGTCAGGATGGCCGCCCTCTTGTTGCCCGAGCGCAGCACGTTGGTCGCGCCCGGATTGCCCGAGCCGTAGCTGCGCGGGTCCGACAGCCCCATGGCGCGGCTGACGATGACGGCGAACGACAGCGAGCCGATCAGATAGGCCGCAACGACGGCGAGCAAGGTGGCGATCAGGGCAGAGGACATGCGCGGCAGCGACCAGGGCTGAGGAAGGAGATGAAAAAAACGGCGCGAGTTTAGGTGCCTGGCCACCAGCCTAGCCAGGTGCCTGGGGCACGGATGCCGGGTCGATGGCCTCGACCGGCTGCGCGCCCAGCGCGCCATCCAGCACCGCCGGGGCGATGCCGACCAGGTAGCCGCGCCGCCCGCCGTTGATGTAGATGCGTTCGAGCGCCAGCACCCCGGCCTCGACGTACACCGGCGTGCCGGCACGCTTGAAGCCGAAGGGCGAGGTGCCGCCCACCATGTAGCCGCTGTGGCGCTGTGCCACCTCGGGCTTGCAGGGCTCGACCTTCTTGGCGCCGATGGCGCGCGCCAGATTCTTCAGGCTGACCTGGCGGTCGCCGTGCATCAGCACGACCATCGGCCTGGCGTCCTGGTCCTGCATCACCAGGGTCTTGACCACGGCGTGTTCCGGCACGCCCAGCTGGCGCGAGGACTCGGCCGTGCCGCCCCGGTCGACGTAGTCGTAGACGTGCTCGGTGTAGTCGACGCCCTGCGCACGCAGCCATTGCGTGGCCGGGGTCTCGCTGACATGGGGGGTCTTGCGGGCCATGGCGCAGGGCTCACTGCGCCGGGTCGCGCGCTTCCCAGCGGATCGCGTCGACGGCCTTGCGCAGTTCGGGCGTGAAGGGCGTGCTCCAGGCCGCCACCAGCTCGTCGAGCTGGGCCACACTGGTCACGCCGATGATGGTGCTGGCCACGCGCCAGCTGCGGTAGCAGAAGGCCAGCGCCAGCTGGGTGGGCGTCAGGCCATGCTCGCGCGCCAGGGCGTTGTAGCGGCGTGCCGCGGCCAGCGCCTCGGGGCGGGCCCAGCGCTGCTTCTTCATGGTGTCGAACATGGCCAGGCGGCCCGGGCGCGCCGGGTCGTCGAAGCCCAGCGCGTCGTACTTGCCGGTCAGCAGGCCGAAGCCCAGCGGCGAATAGGCCAGCAGGCCGACCTCGCGGCGGTGCATCAGCTCGTCCAGGCCGTTCTCGACCGAGCGGTTCACCAGGCAGTAGGGGTTCTGCACGCTGGCCACGCGCGGCAGGCCGTGCTGCTCGGCCACGCGCAGGAACTCGGCCACGCCGTAGGGCGTCTCGTTGGACAGGCCGATCTCGCGCACCTTGCCCGCCTTGACCAGCGTGGCCAGGGCCTCGAGCTGCACCTGGATGCTGCTGTTGACACCATCCTTGGCCGGGTCGAAGTAGATCGCGCCGAACGAGGGCACGTTGCGGTTGGGCCAGTGGATCTGGTACAGGTCGATGTGGTCGGTCTGCAGCCGCTGCAGGCTGGCGTCGCAGGCCGCGACGATGTGTTCGGGCCGCAGGTCGGTGGCACCGTCGCGGATCCACGGCATGCCGCGCGCCGGCCCGGCCACCTTGGTGGCCAGCAGCACGCGCTGGCGCGCACCCGGGCGGCTGGCGAACCAGTGACCGAGGATGGTCTCGGTCGCGCCGAAGGTCTCGGCCCGGGCCGGCACCGAATACATCTCGGCGGTGTCCAGGAAGTTCACGCCCAGCGCCAGCGCACGGTCGAGGATGGCGTGAGCCGTCTCCTGCCCGACCTGCTCGCCGAAGGTCATGGTGCCCAGGCAGATGGGTGGCACGACCAGGCTGCTGCGGCCCAGGGTGACGGGATCGAAATTCGCCATGGTCGACACGATCAGAACGAATAACGCGCCATCAGGTCGACGCGCTGCATCTTGCCGCTGCTGCCGTCGAACTTCCTGTTCACGCCGTGGATGTATTCCGCGCCGAGCTCGACGTTCCTGATCGGCGTGTAGATCGCGCCCACGTGCAGCTGCTGCAGCGTCTTGTTGTCGACTGCCTGGGCGGTCTTGGCGCGGTTGGTGCCGTAGACCAGGTTGGCGCGCAGCTGGTCGCTGTAGGTGTGGGCCCACCCGATCACCAGACCCTGGTTCTTGTCGAAGGTGATCTCGCCTGTGCCGACGTGGGTCTGCGCGGGCGGGAAGACGCTGTCGTCGAACTGGTCGGTGTCGATGCTGTAGCCGTTGGAGCCGTAGAGCTGGTCGATGTCGCCGTCCACCCTCGTGTACTGGCCCATCAGCAGGTTCTTGTCGTTGATCTTGAAGCTGCCGCCCACGCCGAAACCGCTGCCGCGCTTGGTGCGGGTGTCCGAGCGTTTCTCGTGGGACAGGCCGCGCAGGTTGAGCGCGCCCCAGTCGAAGCTCTTGTCGAAGCGCACCACGATCTGCGGCATCTTCTCGCTGCTGCTGCCACCGCCGAACTGGTCGGTCGGGTCTTCCAGCGCGATGGTGAACTTGGCGAACTGCGGGTCGTTGTACGTGTAGCGGATCATGGTGCGGCGCGAGAAGGGCGCACCGATTGGACCGTTGAAGTCCACCGTCTCGGGCAGGTCGTCCAGGTCCATGAAGGTCGACCAGGTCTGGCCGATCAGGAAGCCGGCGTACTCGCCGTAGGCGTGGCGCAGGCGCAGACGGTTGCGGTTGCCCGCGCCGTAGGAGTAGAAGTCGCCCTCGACCTTGGTGGTGAAGGCGCCGTAGCGTGTGGGCGTGGCGGTCTCGAAGCCGAAACGCGAGGTCTCGGCCGTGAAGCGCGTCTTGCCCTTGCGCGCGCCGCTGTTGCTGGTGGGCTGGAAGGTCAGGTCGGTGAACAGGTCGTCCGCGCCGCTCATGCCGATGTCGTGGATGGCGTGCACCTCGGCATAGCCGTAGATGCGCAGCGAGGTCTCCGAGCCCGGCAGACGCAGGCTGCCGCCGATGTCGCCGCCGACGGCCGCATCCTTCTGCTTGAGTTCGAGCGCCTCGATGCGCTCGCGCAGGGCCTTGATCTCGTCGTCCTTGCTGGTGGACTGGGCCTGCGCGGCGCCGGCGGCCATCAGGGTGGACACGAGGGCGGCCAGGGGAAGAAGAGCGAGCTTGTTGTTCATCATGACGGTATCTCCAGGAAGGCGGGCAGCAACGGCCCGTGCGGTGAACGGTGGGATCGGAAGAAGGCGGGTCGAGGATCTGGTCAGGCCGGCATGTGCGGCGCCTGCTGGCGTCAATGCGTGACCTGGCCGATGAAGGCGCGGATGCGCGGGTTGTCCTGCGCGCCGAAGAACTGCGCCGGCGGCGCGTCGGCGGCGATGCGGCCCTGGTCGATGAAGAGCACGCGGTCGGAAACCTCGCGCGCGAAGCCCATCTCGTGCGTCACGACCAGCATGGTCATGCCGCTCTGGGCCAGCTGCTTCATGACGTCGAGCACCTCCTTGACCATCTCGGGGTCCAGGGCCGAGGTGGGCTCGTCGAACAGCAGCACCTTGGGCCGCATGGCCAGGCTGCGCGCGATGGCCACGCGCTGCTGCTGCCCGCCCGAGAGCTGGAAGGGGTGCTTGTGCGTGTGCTCCTTCAGGCCGACGCGCTCGAGCAGCTCCTGCGCCCGGGCCTGGGCGTCGGCCCGGCTCATGCCGCGCACGCGCCGTGGCGCCAGCGCAACGTTGTCCAGCACGGTCAGGTGCGGGAAGAGGTTGAACTGCTGGAACACCATGCCGACCTCGGCGCGCAGCGCGTCGAGCTGCTTGGCGTCGTCGCTGACCTCGATGCCGTCGACCACGATGCGGCCGCTGTCGTGCTTCTCCAGCCGGTTGAGCATGCGCAGCAGCGTGCTCTTGCCCGAGCCCGATGCGCCCAGGATGACGGTGACCTTGCCGGCGTCGAAGCGGGTGCTCACGTCCTTGAGCACATGGTGCGGGCCGAAGTGCTTGTTGACACCTTCGACGGTGATGAAGGGCGTCGCCGCCGTGGATGCAGACGCTGAGGCGGTGCTCATTGCAGTTTTCCTTCGATGTCGAAGCGGCGCTCCACGGCGTCCGAGATCTGCGTCATCACCGTCGTCAGCAGCAGGTAGATGATGGCCGTGGCGATGAACACCGGCACAGCCTGGAAGCTGGTGCTCTTGACCTGCGAGCCCGCGTTGGTCAGCTCGACCACGCCGATGGTGAAGGCCAGCGACGAATCCTTCAGCAGCGCCACGATGTTGTTCACCAGCGGCGGCAGCGCGATCTTGAAGGCCTGCGGGAAGGTGATGTCGATGAAGGTGTGCCAGCGCGACAGGCCCAGCGAACGGGCCGCCTCCATCTGCCCCTTGGGTACGGCCAGCAGGCCGGCGCGGATGGCCTCGGCGTTGTAGGCGCCCACGTTCAGGGCCAGCGCCACACAGGCGGCGGTGAACTCGTCCATGCGCAGCCAGGGGCTGAGCTCGGGCAGCGCGAAATACACCGCCAGCACCTGCACCAGCAGCGGCGTGCCGCGCATGACCCAGATGTAGAAGCCCGCCACCCAGCGCAGCGGCGGCAGGCGCGAGGTCTTGCCCAGCGCGGCCAGCACGCCCAGCACCACGCCGGCCAGGCCGGCGACCACGGTCAGCTGCACGGTCACGCGTGTGCCGTCGGCGAACAGCTGGGCGTTGTTGCCGATGGGCTCGGGCGCCATCGCCAGCGGAATGCTGATCAGCCACAGGATAAGCAGCAGCGACAGCGACGCCGTGATCATGGTGGCGCTGCTGCGCTGCTCGCGGTTCCAGCGCGCCGGCCACGGACTGAGCAGGCGGTCCAGGACAGAAGACATCACGGACGCGCGCTCACTTGCAGCGGATGTCCTCGCCGAACCACTTCTTGGAGATGGTGGCGTAGCTGCCGTCGGCCTGGATGGCGGCCAGCGCCTTGCTGATCTCGCCGGCCAGGCCGGTGTTGCCCCTGGCCACGGCCGAGGCGATGCGCTCGACGAACAGGAAGTCGCCCATCTTCAGGCCCAGGCCGGGGTTGGCCTTGAGCGAGTTCAGCGCCACGAAGCGGTCGGTCACCCAGGCGTCGACGCGGCCGCTGGCCAGGGCGGCGCGGGCGTCGGTGTCCTGCGGATAGTTCTTCACCTCCTTGACAGCCGAGACCTTCTTGACGTTTTCCATGTAGGTCGTGCCCGTCTGCACCGACACCACCTTGCCGGCCAGGTCGGCGGCGGTCTTCACGCCCGCATCCTTGGCGATGATGACGCCGCCCGAGCAGTAGTGCGGCTCGGTGAAGGTCACGGCCTTGGCGCGTTCCTCGGTGATGCCGTGCGAGGCGATCACCATGTCCCAGCGGTCCTGGCGCAGGCCGGTCAGCAGCGCGTCGAACGACAGCGCCTTCCACTCGATCTTCAGCCCCATCCTGGCCACCATGGCCTCGGCCACCTCGACCTCGAAGCCGGTGAGCCTGGCGCCCTGGACGTAGTTGAAGGGCGCGAACTGGCCCTCGGTGGCCACGACGATCCTGCCGTCCTTCCTGATCTCGTCCAGGCTGCGCGCCTGGGCGCTGCCGCCGGTGGCCAGGCCCAGACCCAGGGCAAGGGCCAGGGTGCTCAGCAGGCCGGTGGCCTGCAGCTTGATCGACGTCATCTTGTTCATGATCGGTAAATCTCCATCGTTATGGCGGGCGGGGCCGCGGACCGGAACAGCAGGAAGCGTGCCGGTGGCGTGCACCACGAGGTGCGCTATCTTCGGTTGCTTTGGCAGGTCGACCGGCCGGCCCCACCCCCGGAGTTTCCACGCTTGACCTCGTCCAGTACACCTGCCGCCGGCGCGACCACACCTGCGCCCGGCCACGCCGCCCTGCCCCGCCCCGTGCTTGCCAGCGACGCGCTGATGCTGCTGGCCGCCATGATCTGGGGCTCCACCTTCGTGGCCCAGCACCTGGGCATGGCGGGCGTGGGGCCCTTCTTCTACACCGGCTCACGCTTCCTGCTGGGCGCGGCGCTGGTGCTGCCACTGTGGCGCTGGCGGCCGGCCTGGCTGGGCCAGCCGCTGCCCTGCGGCCAACACGGCGCGGGCGGGCGTTCGCTCTGGCTGGCCGGCCTGGGCCTGGGCCTGGTGCTGTTCGCGGGCGTGAACGCCCAGCAGGTGGGCCTGCTGGGCACCACGGTGAGCAATGCCGGCTTCATCACCGGGCTGTACGTGGTGATCGTGCCCTTCATGCTGCTGGGCATGGGCCAGCGCATGCAGACCAGCCTGTGGGCCGCCGTGGCCCTGGCCGCCACAGGCCTGTACCTGCTGAGCGTGAAGGCC
>JBJOKY010000483.1:0-3219 GCA_046045865.1 Pseudomonadota bacterium
CAACCCCACGGCCAACCTGTGGGACGACGCGGTGATCGAGCGCATCGTCGCCGCGGTGGGCGAGCAGCACGGCCTGGTGGTGTTCGACGAGGCGTATCAACCGTTCTCGTCGCGCAGCTGGATGGCGCGTGTGGGCCTGCAGGACCATGTGCTGGTGATGCGCACCCTGAGCAAGTTCGGCCTGGCCGGCGTGCGCCTGGGCTACATGGTCGGCCCCTCGGCGCTGATCGGCGAGATCGACAAGCTGCGCCCGCCCTACAACGTCAGCGTCCTGAATGCCGAGGCCGCCCTGTTTGCGCTGGAGCATGCCGACGAATACGCCCGCCAGGCCACGCTGCTGCGCTCCGAGCGCGAGCGCCTGCAGGCCGCGCTGATGCAGACGCCTGGTGTGCGCGCCTACCCGAGCGAGGCCAATATGATCCTCGTGCGTGTGCCCGACTCCAAGGCCGCCTTCGAGGGCATGAAGCAGCGCGGCGTGCTCATCAAGCACGTGGCCGGCCTGCACCCGCTGCTGGCCAACTGCCTGCGCCTGACGGTCGGCACGCCGGAAGAAAACAACCTCATGATCGAGGCGCTGCGCGCCTGCCTGGATACGACGAGCCTGTGATGTCTGCCGCGACCCCGACCCCCGCCCCCCGCCGCGCCGAAGTGCAGCGCGACACCAAGGAGACCCAGATCCGCGTGACTCTCGACCTGGACGGCAGTGGTGCCGCCAAGCTCGCCACCGGCATCGGCTTCTTCGACCACATGCTCGACCAGATCGCCCGCCACGGCCTGATCGACCTGGACATCGAGGCCCAGGGCGATCTGCACATCGACGGCCACCACACGGTGGAGGATGTCGGCATCACGCTGGGCATGGCGGTGGCGCAGGCCATCGGCGACAAGCGCGGCATCACGCGCTACGGCCACAGCTATGTGCCGCTGGACGAGGCGCTGTCGCGCGTGGTGGTCGATTTCTCCGGTCGCCCCGGCCTGGTGATGGACTGCGAGTTCACCGCCGGCAGCATCGGCGGGCTGGACACCCAACTGGTGTTCGAGTTCTTCCAGGGCTTCGTCAACCACGCCCTGGTGAGCCTGCACATCGACAACCTCAAGGGCCGCAACGCCCACCACCAGTGCGAGACCATCTTCAAGGCCTTCGGCCGGGCGATCCGCATGGCGCTGACGCCGGATCCGCGCTCGGCCGGTGTCATCCCCTCCACCAAAGGAACCCTCTGACATGGCCAGTCGTACCGTCGCCGTCGTCGACTACGGCATGGGCAACCTGCGCTCGGTGTCGCAGGCCGTGATGCACGTGGCCGTGGGCTCGGGCGTCGAGGTGGTGGTCACCTCGCGGCCCGAGGAGGTGCGCGCCGCCGAACGCGTCGTGCTGCCCGGCCAGGGCGCCATGCGCGACTGCATGCGCGAGCTGGCCGACTCGGGCCTGAAGGAGGCCGTGCTCGAAGCCGCCGTGAACAGGCCGCTCATGGGCGTGTGCGTGGGCATGCAGATGCTGCTCGACCACTCCGAGGAGCAGGACACGCCGGGCCTCGGCCTCATCCCCGGGCGCGTGAAGCGCTTCGACCTGGCCGGGCAGATCCAGGGCGACGGCAGCCGCTACAAGGTGCCGCAGATGGGCTGGAACCGCGTGTTGCAGAGCCGCCTGGCCGGCGGTCAGCCGCACCCCGTCTTCGCGGGGGTGGACGACGGCGCCTGGTTCTACTTCGTGCACAGCTACTACGCCGCACCGGCCGACGCCGCTCACAGCGCCGGGGAAACCGACTACGGCGCGCGGTTCACCTCGGCCGTGGCGCGGGATAACATTTTTGCCACCCAGTTCCACCCCGAGAAAAGTGCCGACCAGGGACTGGCGCTGTACCGCAACTTCCTGTCCTGGCGGCCCTGAACGGCTGCGGGCCGGTGACCACCGGCTCCATTTTCCTTCCCATTCCCTCCACTTCCTTCTCCTCGTAGAACAGCCATCATGCTGCTGATCCCCGCCATCGACCTCAAGGACGGCCAGTGCGTGCGCCTCAAGCAAGGCGACATGGACGTCTCCACCACCTTCGGCGACAACCCTGCCGCCATGGCCCGGCGCTGGCTCGACGCCGGGGCGCGCCGCCTGCACCTGGTCGACCTGAACGGCGCCTTTGCCGGCAAGCCGGTCAACGAGCCGGCCATCAAGGCCATCCTCAAGGAAGTGGGCGACAGCATCCCGGTGCAGCTCGGCGGCGGCATCCGCGACCTCGACACCATCGAGCGCTACCTGGACGACGGCATCAGCTACGTCATCATCGGCACGGCGGCGGTGAAGAACCCGGGCTTCCTGCGCGATGCCTGCACGGCCTTCCCCGGCCACATCATCGTGGGCCTGGACGCCAAGGACGGCAAGGTCGCCACCGACGGCTGGAGCAAGCTCACCGGCCACGAGGTGGTCGACCTGGCGAAGAAGTTCGAGGACTACGGCGTCGAGGGCGTGATCTACACCGACATCGGCCGCGACGGCATGCTCTCGGGCATCAACATCGAGGCCACCGTGCGCCTGGCCCAGGCGCTCACCATCCCGGTCATTGCCTCGGGCGGCCTGTCCGACATCGAGGACATCCGCCGCCTGTGCGCGGTCGAGAGCGAAGGCGTGGGCGGCGTCATCTGCGGGCGCTCCATCTACACCGGCGACCTCGACTTCGCCGCCGGCCAGAGCCTGGCCGACGCGCTGAACGGCGGCGCCTGAGCGCTCCGCTCCTGACGCCGATCCCCCCAGCGGCTGCGGTCTTGAGCCAGGCAGGACGAACGGACCCCATGACCGCGGCACCCGACATCCGCTGGCACCAGCGCCTGGCCAACTACCAGCGCGCCCTGGCGCAACTGCAGGCGGCGGTGACGCTGCAGGCCCAGCGCCCGCTCAGCGAGCTGGAGCAGCAGGGCCTGATCCAGGCCTTCGAGTTCACCCACGAGCTGGCCTGGAACGTGATGAAGGATTTCTTCGTCCATCAGGGCCGCGGTGATATCGCCGGTTCGCGCGACGCCACCCGCGCCGCCTTCGCGGTGCAACTGGTCGAGGACGGCGAAGGCTGGATGGAAATGATCACCAGCCGCAACCAGTCCAGCCACACCTACAACCGCGCCACCGCCGATGCCCTGGCCGGCCGCATCACGGGGCGCTACACCGCCCTGTTCGAGCGCTTCGCCCGCCGCATGGCCGAGCGGCAGCAGGCGGACACCGCGGATGGCACGGCG
>JBJOKY010000135.1:0-10803 GCA_046045865.1 Pseudomonadota bacterium
CATGGTGGTGGTCTCCTGCGGGGGGGTGTGGGGCGAGGTGGTGGGCGGTGTGGCGGGACGGGGCGGGCCGCGGTGCCGGTTGGGGCTGCGGTGACACGGAACGGATCATGAAATCTGGCTTGCATGACGACAAGCGAAGTCTCATCACACTAAGATGACGATTCGTCATGCAACGACAGGGTTGCCCCCATGGCCGGTCTGCCGCCTCTACCCAACCTGCTGGCCTTCGAAGCCGTGGCCCGCCGCCGCAGCTTTGCCCTGGCCGCCACCGAACTGCACCTCACCGCCTCGGCCGTGAGCCACCAGGTGGCGCGGCTGGAAGCCCACCTGGCCGTGCGCCTGTTCGAGCGCAGCGCCCACGGCGTGCGCCTGAGCGCGGCGGGCGAGCAGTACCTGGCCCGCATCGGCGGCGCCCTGGCCGCCATCGGCACGGCCACCGACGACCTGCGCCAGGGCATGAGCAACAGCCTGTACGTGCACTGCTCGCCCAGCCTGGCCAGCCTGTGGCTGATGCCGCGCATCCGTGGCTTTGCGCTGGCCTGCCCGCAGATCTCGCTCAACTTCTCGGCCGCCCACACCCACAGCGACTTCTCGCTGGGCCAGGCCGACCTCGACATCCGCTACGGCGTGCCGCGCTGGGGTGACCTGGTGGTGGAACCCATCTTCGAGGAGCGCATCCTGCCCCTGGCCAGCCCGGCCTTCGTGCGCGAGCGCCGGCTGCGCCGCATCGAGCAGCTGCTGGAGCTGCCGCTCATCCAGAGCAACGTGAGCGTGGTGCAGTGGGGCGACTGGTTGCGCGTGTACTCCAGCCTGCGTGCGCCCGAGCGCTACAGCCTGCGTTTCGACCGCGCCCACATGTCGCTGGATGCCGCCACGCAGGGCCTGGGCGTGGCGCTGGAAAGCGCCACCATGGCGGCCGGCCACCTGGCCGACGGTCGCCTGGAGCCGGTCTTCGGCCTGGACCGCGCGGTGGTGGTGAAGGCGCACTTTCTCGTCTACCCGGCCCGCCGTGCGCAGCGCCTGCCGGTGGAGGCCTTCGTGGGCTGGATGCATGGCGAGGCGGCGCGCTCGCAGGCGGGTGGGCCGCCCGATGCGCCAGCCAGCCGGCCCTGAGCTGCTGCGCTGCCTGCGCCGGCCCGGGTGCTGGAGGTCGGGTGCCGGGCGCAGCCCCGGCAGTCAATCCGCCGCCAGCAGCTCCATCAGCTCGCCCGCGTCGACCGGCGCGGTGCCGTCCTGCTCGGCCAGGATGCCTTCGGCCAGGTCACGCTTGCTGCGGTGCAGGCGCACGATCTTCTCCTCGATCGAGCCCTGCGTGACCAGGCGGTAGACCGTCACCGGGCGCTGCTGGCCCATGCGGTGGGCGCGCGCGCTGGCCTGGTCCTCGGCGGCGGGGTTCCACCAGGGGTCGGCAATGATCACGTAGTCGGCCATGGTCAGGTTCAGGCCGAAGCCGCCGGCCTTCAGGCTGATCAGGAACAGGTCGCCCTGGCCGGCCTGGAAGGCCGCGACGCGCCGGGCCCGGTCCGCCGCCGGGGTGCCACCGTCGAGGTACTGGTAGCTCAGCCCGGCCAGGTCGAGCCGCTCGCGCAGCAGGGCCAGGAAGTCGGTGAACTGGCTGAACACCAGCGCCTTGTGGCGCCCGGCGACGAGTTCGGTTGCCAGGCGCTCGAACTCCAGCACCTTGGCGCCGACGATGCCCTGCTCGGGCGCCACCAGGCGCGGGTCGCAGGCGGCGCGGCGCAGCCGGGTGAGCGCGGCCAGCAGCTGGAAACGCGCCTGACCGGCGCTCGTGCCGCCGTCGACCAGGGCGCGCTCGACCTGCTCGCTGGCCTGCTGGCGCAGCGCCTCGTGCAGGGCACGTTCGCGGGTGCCGGGCACGACCTCGTGCACGATCTCGGTGCGCGGGGGCAGGTCGGTCAGCACCTCGGCCTTGGTGCGGCGCAGCAGGAAGGGTGCCAGCAGGCGGCGCAGCCGGCGCGTGGCGGCCAGCGCCAGGGCGGGGTCGCCGTCGCGTTCGATCGGCCCGGCAAGCTGGCGGTTGAACTGCTCGGCGCTGCCCAGCAGGCCGGGGTTGGCATAGGCCATGATGGACCACAGCTCGCCCAGGCGGTTCTCGATCGGCGTGCCGGTCAGAGCCAGGCGGAAACCGGCCTGCAGCTGGTGGGCCGCACGGGCGCGCCGCGTGGCCGGGTTCTTGATGGCCTGGGCCTCGTCGAGCACCACGCTGTGCCAGGGCTCGGCGGTCAGGATGTCGGCGTCGATCTGCAGCAGCGCGTACGAACACACCAGCACCTGGCCGGCGCCGAGCGCGCGCACCTGGCGGCGCCGCGCGGCGCGGCGGGCGGAGTCGGGCTCGGGTGCGTCGGGCAGGTCGGGCAGGTCGGCCGGTGCGGCACTGCCGTCACCGCCGGCGTCTGGCGCGTCCTCGCCCGTGTCGTCCGCCAGGGCCAGCGTGTCGCCGTACAGCTCGACCTGCAGCCCGGGCGCGAAGCGCGCCAGCTCGGCCAGCCAGTTCCCGCACACCGACGTGGGCGCGACCACCAGCGCCGCGCCGCCGGGCGCACGCGCCTGCAGCACGGCCAGGGTCTGCACCGTCTTGCCCAGGCCCATGTCGTCGGCCAGCACGGCGCCGAATCCGCTGGCGGCCAGGCGCATCAGCCACTGGTAGCCCTGCAGCTGGTAGTCGCGCAGCTCGGCGGCCAGGCCGGCAGGTGGTGCGGCCAGCTCGTCCTGCACCTGCGCCCAGCGCGCGCAGCGCTCGCGCCAGGCGCGGTCGCCGTCCAGCGTCAGCCCGCCGCCATGGCCGGCGGCCTGCCAGGCCAGTGCGGCCACGCCCGACAGGCGCTGGCCGCCCGCGTGCGGCTGGGTCAGCGTGGCCAGGTCGGCGAGCTGCTGGCGCAGCGCGTCGCCCAGCGCCAGGAAGTCGCCCTCGCCCAGCGCGACGTAGCGGCTGCGGCTGGCACGCGCCAGGTCGAGCAGCTCGCGCAGGCGCAGCACCTCGCCGCCGTCGAGCTGCAGCTGGCCGTCCAGCGCCAGCCAGTCGCCCTGGCTGGTGGCCTTGATCTGCACAGCCGTGTCGGCCACGGCGCGCACGCGCAGCGGCTTGCCCCTGGGCCATTCGGCCACCACCTGCTCGCCCAGGCGGGCCAGCCCTTCCACCACGGCCAGGGCCTGGTCGGGCGCGTCGATCTGCCAGGTGGTCGTGCCTTCGTCCAGCATGGGCAAGGCGTCGAGCACACGCGCCAGCACGGCGCGTTCGGCCGCCAGCGTGCGCCGGGTCGACAGCGTCATACCCTGGTGCACGGTGGTGACGCGTTCGCGCCCGCTGCCGGGCGGCAGGCGCGGCCCGAAATCGCCGAACGGGGCGGCGACCAGGTTCAGCGTCAGGCCGGCGCCCTGGGCGGCCAGTTCGGCGCGCAGCAGGCCGCTCGCCGGCACCTCGTGGCCGGCCTCGGCGTCGCTGGCGACCTGGAAGTGCGCCGCCAGCACCCGCATGGCGGCGTCGAGTTCGGCACGCGCCGACACCGGCACCTGCCAGCCCTGCGAGATCAGCTCGGCCACGCGCAGCTGGGCCGGATCGAGCCGGATCAGCCGCGCGTTGCCATCGGCCTCAGGCAGCAGCAGCAGATTGCGGCGGCGCACGCGGGCGGCGCGCCAGCTCGGCGGCAGCAGGTCGTCGCGTGCCTCGTCGAGGCGGATGCGCTCGGTGCGCAGCGGGTCGAGCACGCGGAAGGTGATGTGCTCGCCCTGGGTCATGATCTCCAGCGCCGGCTGGGCCTCGCGGATCTCGATCAGGTGGGCCGGGTCGCGGGCCCAGGCCACGTGCGGGTGGCCGACCAGGGCCGGCAGGGCCACGCCGGGGTCGAGCTGCTGGCTGTCGCGGTCCAGCGCGCGCAGCACGGCGCCGTCGCGCGCGTCCAGATCCTTGCGTTTCATCAAGGTGGCCAGCGACACCGACTTGGCCTTGCCCAGGCCACGCGCACCGGCCTTCTGCACCATGGCCTCGATCTGGTCGACGCGGCCGTCGGTGTCGGTCGCGAGCACCCAGACCAGGCGGTCCTGCAGCGCGCCGTCGCGTGCCTTGGGGGCGGCCGCGGCGGCGCCGCCTTCGCCCAGGGCCAGGATGGTGGCCAGCGCCTCGCGCCAGCTCTCCTGCACGCTGCCGACGAAGAAGGGCGTGCCGGCATCGGCCGGCGCGGGCGGCGCCCTGAGCAGGGCGGCACAGGCGCGGCGCACCTGGCAGGCCAGCCAGTGCATGCGGGCGGCGTCGAAGTCGTCGGCCAGCGTGCTGGCGTGGTGGCGCAGTTCGGTGGCTGCCTCGTCGTCGGCCAGCGGCAGGTGCAGCCAGGCGGCCAGCATCAGGTGATGGGCGCACTGGCTGCTGGTGTAGAGCTGGCGCGCCTGGCGCGTCAGCGCGAAGACCTTGCCCGAGCGCGGCGCGTCGCCCAGGCGCTGGTCGATGGCGGCCACCCAGATGTCCCAGTAACCCCAGGGGTCGGCCTGGCGCGTGCCGTCCGGCCGCGCAGGTGTGCGGCCGGATTCGGTGGCGATGAACTTGCGCGCCCTGATCCACAGGGCCGGCTCGGGCTGGGCCAGCAGGGCCACGACGTAGTGCCAGGTCAGGGCCGGGCTGAAATTGCCGCGGCGCTTGCCGGCGGTCGTGGCGGTGGACTTGAACACCAGCTCGAAGGCCTGGGCGCCCGCCTGCCAGTGGCCTTCGGTCACGCTCAGCGCGGCCAGCACCGCATCCACCGCGGGGCCGGCCAGCCTGGCCAGCAGGGCGCGCGCGCCGGCCGGGTCGCCGCGCACGATCAGGGTCTCGGCCAGGCGCCCGCGCAGCGTGTAGGGCAGCGGTGGCGCCGATGCGGGCAGGCGCCCGGCGAGCTGGTCCTGCCAGCGCGCCAGCAACCAGTCCTCCAGCGGCACGGTGCGGGTCTCGATGCTGCCGCTCAGCA
The DNA here is from genome assembly GCA_046045865.1 of Pseudomonadota bacterium. Lineage (GTDB taxonomy): Bacteria > Pseudomonadota > Gammaproteobacteria > Burkholderiales > Burkholderiaceae_C > Sphaerotilus. The sequence continues at coordinate 4,956 of JBJOKY010000135.1, forward strand.
CCTGGGTGACTTTCTCGGCCAGCTCGAGCTGCAGCAGCGGCTCCAGGCGCTCGAACAGCGCTGCATCGAAGGGTTGCAGCACGGCAAGGTGCAGCGCGATGTCGATGAGCTCGTCGTTGTTGCGCATCTGCTCGATCCGGTCCTGCACCGCCTCCAGGCGGCGAGTGCCGTAGATGGCCAGGCGCAGGGCTGCGGCGCACAGCAGCTCGTCGCCGTGACCGAAGTAGCGGTAGGCGTCGGCGTTGTCGGCGCGCGACCAGGCCTCGTACCAGCGTGCGGCCCGGTCGTCCAGCATCAGCTCGCGAAAGCGCTGGCCCGCCCAGGGCTGGCGCACCGTGATCGCGCCGGAGGGGTGACGCTCGACGTGGCCGGCGGCGAGCAGGCGATCGAGCACGCCGCGCACCACCATGGGGTGGAACATGCCGCCGTGCTGGGTGGTGATGCCGGCCGCGATCAGCAGCTCGCTGACCTTGGTGATGGCGCAGCCGAGCTGCAGCACGCACATCGCGTCGAGCACACACGCGTCGTCGGGTGTCATGCTGCGGTCCAGCGTGGTCAGGTCCTGGCCTTGGCTGGGGGTGGCGGCTGCGCGCTCGAGCACGAACCTGGGTTGATGCGCGGGCGGCGTGGCGGGGCTGGCAGGGGAGCGGGGTAGAGCAGGGCGGCGGGTCACGGCAGGCAGCGGGGCAGACAGGCAGGCAGACCTTCGGTCAGTCGGACAGACGGTCGGACAGCGTGGTAGGTCGGTGGATCGGAGTTGGCAAGACTAGCCGATTGGGCGGGCACCCCCCTGCCGGCGCACAGCGTGTATCGACCTGTAGAGCGCAGGCCCATCGCTGCCGGGCTGTACAGCGCGCAGGTGCAGGCCTAGATTGCCAGGTTCCGGATCACCACGGCCACCAGCAGCAACGGGGCACGCTGGCGCGCCGTCTCCCGCTGACGCCCCGCATCACCGATGGAGACCTGCATCATGAACAAGCGTGAACTCAAGGCTGCGGCGGATGGCGTGCTGGAGCGCAGCGTGGGGGCCGCCGGCGGCACCCCCGGCGTGGTGGCCATGGTGACCGACCGCCAGGCCAACCTGTACGAGGCGGCCTTCGGCCGGCGCCAGCTGGGCCACGACCAGCCCATGACGACCGACACCGTGATGGCGATCTTCTCCACCACCAAGGCCATCACCGGCGTGACGCTGATGCAGCTGGTGGAGGAGGGCAAGCTCAGGCTGTCCGACCCGGCGCGTGCCTACGTGCCCGAGATCGCTCAGATCCAGGTGCTCGACGGCTACGACCAGCACGGCCAGCCGCGCCTGCGCCCGCCGGCGCGCGACATCACGCTCGAACACCTGATGTTGCACACCGCGGGCTTCGGTTACGAGTTCATCAGCCACGACGACCTGAAGGTGCGCACGGCGCTGGACATTCCCTCGGTGGTCACCAGCACCTTCGCCTCCATCCGCAGCGTGCTGCTGGCCGACCCGGGCGAGCGCTGGGGCTACGGCGTCAACATCGACTGGGCCGGCAAGGTGGTCGAGGCCGTGCGCGGCCAGCGCCTGGGCACAGTGATGAAGGAGCGCGTGTTCACGCCGCTGGACATGCGGGACACCGGCTTCACGCTCACGCCCTCGATGCGCCAGCGCCGCGCCACCATGCACAACCGTGCCGCCGACGGCCAGCTCAGCGCGTCGCCCGACCTGGTGCTGCCCCAGCCGCCCGACATGGACATGGGCGGCCACGGCCTGTACGCCACGGTGGGCGACTACATGAAGTTCATCCGCATGGTGCTCAACGACGGCACCGGCCCGCACGGGCGCGTGCTGCAGGCCGCCACGGTCGACCAGATGTGCCGCAACGGCCTGGGCAAGCTCAAGGTGGGGGGCTGGACGAGCTCGATCGCGGCGCTGGCCAACACCGGCGAGTTCCTGCCCGGGCAGTCCAAGTCCTGGGCCTACAGCTTCATGGTCAACGACGAGGTGGCGCCCTCGGGCCGCCCGGCCGGTGCGCTCATGTGGGCCGGCCTGGCCAACCTGTACTACTGGATAGACCGCAGCAACGGCATCGGCGGCTACTGGGCGTCGCAGATCCTGCCCTTCCAGGACGTGGCCTCGTACGCCGGCTATCTCGACTTCGAGACCACGGTCTACCAGCAGCTGCGCCGCTGAGCGGACGGCGGCGAGCACGGGGCGCAGGCGTGGCCTGCGCCTGCGCGGTGCGCTCGTTACCATGGGGCGCACGCCACCACCCCATGCCTGCCGGACCATGAGCGCACCATCCACCCTGCCCCTGCCCCTGCCGACCTACGACGACGTGGCCGCCGCCGCCGCCCGCCTGGCCGGCCACGCCCACGCCACGCCGGTGCTGAGCTCGCGCACGCTCGACGCCGAACTCGGTGCGAGCGTGTACATCAAGTGCGAGAACCTGCAGCGCATGGGCGCCTTCAAGTTCCGCGGCGCCTACAACGCCCTGGCGCAGTTCGACGAGCGCCAGCGCCGTGCGGGGGTGCTGACCTTCTCGTCGGGCAACCATGCGCAGGCGATCGCGCTGGCCGCCTCGCTGCTGGGCATCCATGCCACCATCCTGATGCCCAGGGACGCGCCGGCCAGCAAGATGGCCGCCACGCGCGGCTACGGCGGCGAGGTGGTCGAGTTCGACCGCTACACGCAGGACCGCGAGGCCATCGCGCGCAGCCTGGCCGAGCAGCGCGGCCTGACGCTCATCCCGCCCTACGACCACCCGCACGTGATCGCCGGCCAGGGCACGGCGGTGAAGGAGCTGATCGACACGGTCGGCCCGCTCGACGCGCTGTTCGTGTGCCTGGGCGGCGGCGGCCTGCTGGCCGGCTCGGCGCTGGCGGCGCGCGCGCTGTCGCCGCAGTGCAGCATCTACGGCGTCGAGCCCGAGGCGGGCAACGACGGCCAGCAGTCGTTGCGCGCCGGGCGCATCGTGCACATAGCCACGCCCCGGACCATCGCCGACGGCGCCCAGACCCAGCACCTGGGCGACTACACCTTCGCCATCATCCGGCGCGACGTGCACGACATCCTCACCGTCAGCGATGCCGAACTGGTCGACGCCATGGCCTTCTTCGCCGGGCGCATGAAGCTGGTGGTCGAGCCCACCGGCTGCCTGGCGCTGGCCGGCGCGCGCAGCCTGAAGGCGCAGCTGGCCGGCAGGAAGGTGGGCGTGATCGTGAGCGGCGGCAATGTCGACGTCGCCCGCCTGGCCGAGCTGCTGGGCGGCCACGCGGCCCGGCAGGCCACACCCGCGCCCGCGGCTGCGGCGGCCTGAGTGGGCGCGCCCGGCCCGGCTGCAGGTGCCACCGGTGCTGCACCCGCTTGCGCCGAGGCAGCACCAGCACCTGCACCCGCATCCGCATCCGCACCCGCATCCGCACCCGCATCCGCACCGGCGCAGACCAGCGCCTTCGTGCGCCGCGCCACGCTGCCGGTGACGCTGCTGATGCAGAGCGCCTCGTCGGCCGCGGTGTTCGCGCCCGCGGTGGCGGCGCCGCGCCTGCGCGAGCAGATGGCGCTGGGCCCGGCGGCGGTGGGCGTGTTCGTGGCGCTGGTGTATCTGGCAGCCATGTTCTCCAGCCCGCTGGGCGCGCAGCTGGTACGCCGCCACGGGCCCATCCGTGCCAGCCAGCTGGCCTTGCTGTGCAGCGGCCTGGGGCTGGTGCTGGTGGGGCTGGCGGCCCGGCTGGCGCCTGCTGCCGCTGCGGCGCCCTGGCCGCTGCTGGCGCTGGCGGCGCTGGGCGCGCTGCTGGTGGGCGCCGGCTACGGACCGATCACGCCGGCCAGCTCGCAGATGCTGGCGCGCACCACCTCGCTGCGCCATTACGCGCTGGTGTTCTCGATCAAGCAGACGGGGGTGCCCCTGGGCGGCGTGATCGCCGGCTTCATGGTGCCGCCCCTGGTGCTGTGGGGCGGCGGCAGCGGCGCGGCTGCGCTGTTCGGCACGGCCGCGCTGTGCCTGGCCGGCGCGGCCAGCGCACTGCCGCTGGCGCATGAGCTGGACGACCAGCGCCAGCCCGGCCTGCCCTGGCCCGGCGTCGCACGGCTGATGGCGCCGGTGCGCTACATCGCCGGCCATGCCGTGCTGCGTTCGGTGGCGCTGTGCAGCCTGGTGTTCTCGATGGTGCAGGTCAGCCTGACCTCCTACCTGGTCAGCCTGCTCACCGCCGACCTGCGCTGGCCGCTGCTGGCCGCGGGCGCGGCGCTGTCGGCCTCGCAGGTGGCGGGGGTGGGCGGGCGCATCGCCTGGGGCGTGGTGTCCGACCGCTGGCTGGGCCCGCGCCGCATGCTGCAGGGCCTGGCCTGGGCCATGCTGGCGTGCTGCCTGGCCGTGCCCTGGCTCGGCCCGGCCAGCCCCGGCGCCGTGGTGGTGGCGCTGCTGTGCGTGTTCGGCGCCACCGCGGTGGGCTGGAACGGTGTGTACCTGGCCACCGTGGCGCGCCTGGTGCCGCATGAACAGGCTGCCACAGCGACAGCAGGCACGCTGTTCTTCACCTTCTTCGGCGTGGTGATCGGCCCGCCATTGTTCGGCCTGGCCGGCAGCGCGCTGGGCGGCCTGGCGCCGGCCTTCGCGCTGCTGGTGCTGCCGCTGGTGGTGGCGCTGTGGTTGCTGGGCAGGTCGCGCTGGGGCTGAGCGGGGCGGTCTCGGGTGATGGCCGGGCTGACCGAGGCGACTGGCGCTGGAGGGGCGCGGCAGACGGGCAGGCGGGCGTGATGGTGCAGGGCGGCGGTGACCGGTTCAAAGGCATGAGTGCCTTGAATTGGCAAAACTGAAACGCCCTGTCAAGACCCCCATAGGGGGGAGTACGGTCCGGTTCTGACCGGTACGTCCGGGCAACGACTCCATGTTTGGAGTCGACCTCCGTATCAGCACGCGGGGTGAAGACCCACCCGCATCATCCCCGCCGACCCAGACATTGCCCGGACAGCAGCAAGTTCAGGGCACAGGCCTGGCCAGTCTGAAGGCGCTTTGCCTGCTGGCCCGCCTGCACCAGGTCAGTGCCGAGCCCGAGACGCTCATGCATGCGCTCGGCCTGGGCGCCACCAGTGCCGACATCGGCGCCAACGACCTCCTGCTGGCGGCGCAGCACCTGGGTTTGAGAGCCAAGCTCAGCCGCAGCACTGTTGCGCGATTGCATCACATTGCCCTGCCTGCGCTGGCCTTGCTGCACGACGGCCGCATCGTCTTGCTGGCCCGCTGCGATGCCGATCGTGTCCTGTACTTCGACGCAGCGGGTGCGCCGCCACCAGCCAACGCCACCGGCAGCGCCGCGCCAGCCGGCGACACAGCGCCTGTCGCCCCCACCATCGCACCGCTGGCGGGTTTTGCCGAACTGTGGACCGGCCAGCTCATCCTCGTCACCAGCCGCGCCAGCCTGCTCGGCCAACTCGCGCGCTTCGATTTCAGCTGGTTCATCCCCAGCCTGGTCAAATACCGCAAGCTGCTCGGCGAGGTGCTCGTCGTGTCGTTCTTCCTGCAGTTGGCCGCGCTGGTCAGCCCGCTGTTCTTCCAGGCGGTGATGGACAAGGTGCTGGTGCACAACGCGCTGACCACGCTCGACGTGCTGATGATCGGCCTGGGCGTGGTCATCGTGTTTGAAAGCGTGCTCACCCTGCTGCGCAGCTACGTGTTCAGCCACACCACCAGCCGCATCGATGTGGAACTGGGCGCCCGGCTGTTTCGCCACCTGCTGCAACTGCCGCTGGCCTATTTCCAGGCGCGCCGGGTGGGGGATTCGGTGGCGCGCGTGCGCGAGCTGGAAAACATCCGCTCCTTCCTGACCGGCAATGCCGTCACGCTGCTGCTCGACCTGCTGTTCTCGGGTGTCTTCATCGCCG
>JBJOKY010000136.1:0-10788 GCA_046045865.1 Pseudomonadota bacterium
GCGGCCTTCCACAGCGACCGCCACGAGCCCGTGCGCCGCCGGACCGCAGCCCGCCTCTGCCCATAATCCGCCCCGCCGGCACCCGACCACGGGTCTCCGCCCCCTTGCCGCGTCCAGGCGCCGATGTCCGTCGATCACTACGAAAACTTTCCCGTCGCCTCATGGCTGTGCCCGGCAGAGCTGCGCCCTGCGGTGCAGGCCATCTACTGGTACGCCCGCACGGCCGACGACCTGGCCGACGAGGGCGACGCCACGCCGGCGCAGCGCCATGCCGACCTGGACGCCTACCGTGCCGAGCTCTACCGCGCTGCACGTGGCGACACGCCATCGCCGCGCTGGGCCGGCGTGTTCACGCCGCTGGCGCGCGTGATGCGCCGCCACGCCCTGCCCATCGGCCTGCTGGAGGATCTGCTGTCGGCTTTCCAGCAGGACGTGGACGTGCAACGCTACCTCGACCGCCCCACCCTGCTGGACTACTGCCGCCGCTCGGCCAACCCGGTCGGGCGGCTGCTGCTGCACCTGTACCGCGTGCACGATGCCATGTCGCTGCAGCGCTCCGACGCCATCTGCACCGCGCTGCAGCTGATCAATTTCTGGCAGGACCTGTCGGTCGACCTGCGGCGCGGACGGCTGTACGTGCCGCTGTCGGATTGCCGCGCGGCCGGCGTCGACCCGGCCGACCTGCTGGCCGGACGCGACAGCCCGGCCGTGCGCGCGCTGGTGGCGCGCCAGGTCGCCTGGGCGCGCGAGCTGATGCAGCGCGGTGCGCCGCTGGCCACCGGACTGCCGCGCCACGTGGCCTGGCGGCTGGGCTGGGAGCTGCGCCTGGTGGTGCAGGGCGGCCTGGCCATCGCGCGCCAGATCGAGGCCATGGACCACGCCACCGTGCTGACACGCCCGACGCTGCGCAAGCGCCACCTCCCCGGCCTGCTGTTGCGCGCATGGCACATGGGTTGAGCCTGGCCACCGGCCGGGCCGGTGCACCGCCAGGAACCGACCGGCCTGGCTGCCGTGCTGCTGCCCTGCCGGATGCGACGCACCGGCCCGATACAGCACAATCGGCGCCCGCCGTGGACACGAGAGCGATGACGCCCGAGCAATACGTACAAGACAAGGCAGCCGCCAGCGGCTCGAGCTTCTACTACGCCTTCCTCTTCCTGCCGCCGCCGCGCCGTGCCGCGATCACGGCCTTCTACGCCTTCTGCCGCGAGGTGGACGACGTCGTCGACGAGGTCAGCGACCCGGGCGTGGCCGCCACCAAGCTGGCCTGGTGGCAAAACGAGGTGGCGCAGTTCTACGCCGCCCGCCAGCCCGGCACCGCGGCCGCAGCCCAGCCCCGCCACCCCGTGATGCAGGCGCTGGCGCCCCACGTGGCCACCTACGACATCCGCGAGGAACAGTTGCAGGCGGTCATCGAGGGCTGCCGCATGGATCTGACGCAGACGCGCTACCTCGACTTCGCCGGCCTGGCGCAGTACTGCCACCTGGTGGCCGGCGTGGTGGGCGAGGTCGCAGCCAGCATATTCGGTCGCAGCGAGGCAGCCACGCTGGACTACGCGCACAAGCTCGGCCTGGCGCTGCAGCTCACCAACATCATCCGCGACGTGGGCGACGACGCCCGGCGCGGTCGCGTCTACCTGCCCATCAACGAGCTGCAGCAGCACAACGTGAAGGTGGCGGACATCCTGGCGCGGCGCTACAGCCCCGAGTTCACCACCCTCATGACGGCGCAGGCCGCACGCGCCCAGGCCTGCTACGACGAGGCCCTGGCCCTGCTGCCCGAGGCCGACCGGCGCGCCCAGAAACCCGGCCTGATGATGGCCAACATCTACCGCACGCTGCTGACCGAGATCGAGGCCGGCGGCTTCCAGGTGCTGCACCAGCGCATCTCGCTCACCCCCGTGCGCAAGCTGTGGATCGCGATGAAGACCAACTGGCGCGGCCGTTGAGCCTGCACGTCGCCGTCGTCGGCGCCGGCTGGGCAGGCCTGGCCGCAGCGGTCGAGGCTGTCGCGCGCGGCCACACGGTCGACCTCTACGAGATGGCGGCCCAGCCCGGCGGGCGGGCACGCAGCCTGGAGCCCATGGGCAGCGGCATGCTGCGCAGTGCAGGCGTGACGCAGACGCCGGACGTGGCCGACCTGACCGGCCTGCGGCTGGACAACGGCCAGCACATCCTCGTGGGTGCCTATACCGCCACGCTGGCGCTGATGCGCCGCGTCGGCGCCGACCCGGACAGGCTGCTGCTGCGCCGCCCGCTGGCGCTGGTCGACGCCCGGGGCCAGGGCCTGCACCTGCCGCACGGCCCCGCCTGGCTGGCCTTCGCGCGCGGCGTGTGGGCCATGACACACTGGACGCTGGCCGAGCGCTGGGCGCTCAACCGCGCTGCGGCGGGCTGGCTGCTGCACCGCTTCCGCTGCGATCCCTGGCTGACCGTGGCATCGCTGACGCGCACGCTGCCGCCCCGGGTGCAGGCCGAGTTCATCGCGCCGCTGTGCGTGGCCGCGCTCAACACGCCAGCCGAGGCAGCCAGCGCCCAGGTCTTCCTGCGCGTGCTGCACGACGCGCTGTTCGGCGGCCCGGGCGCGAGCGACCTGCTGATCCCGCGCCGGCCGCTGGCCGAACTGCTGCCCGAGCCCGCCCTGCGCTGGCTGGCGGCGCAGGGCGCCACGCTGCACCCGGGCCGGCGCGTGCAGGCCATCACGACACAGGGGCGCGACTGGCTGGTGGACGGCCGACCCTGCGACCGCGTGGTGCTCGCCTGCGGCGCGGCCCAGTCCGCGCAACTCACGCGCCAGGTGGCGCCGGCCTGGTCGGACCGTACAGCTGCACTCGGCTACGAACCCATCATCACCGTCTACCTGCACGCACCCGGCGCGGCCCTGGCCGCCCCCATGATCGCGCTGGTGGAAGGCCCCGAGGCCCCCGCCCAGTTCGCCTTCGACCACGGCGCCCTGGGCGCCACGCCCGACGTGTTCGCGTTCGTGGTCAGCGGGGCGGCGCCCTGGGTGGCGCGCGGCATGACGGCCACGGCCGACGGCGCGCTGCGCCAGGCACGCAACGCCTTCGTGCGCCCGCCGGCGCCGCCTACCCTGCGCGTGCTCAAGGTGGTGGCCGAGAAACGCGCCACCTTCCGCTGCGTGCCCGGCCTGCATCGCCCGCCGGCACTGATCGCGCCCGGGCTGCTGGCCGCCGGAGACCATGTCGAGGGGCCCTACCCCGCGACGCTGGAAGGCGCGGTGCGCAGCGGCCTGCAGGCCGCTGCCGCCCTGTGACGACGTGGCAGGTCGCCGGTCAGGCGAAGTTGGCTTCGGCGAACGACCAGTTCACGAGCGAGTTCAGGAAGGTCTCGACGAACTTCGGGCGCGCGTTGCGGTAGTCGATGTAGTAGGCGTGTTCCCACACGTCGATGGTCAGCAGGGCCTTGTCGGCGCTGGTCAACGGCGTGCCGGCGGCGCCGGTGTTGACGATGTCGACGGTGCCGTCGGCCTTCTTCACCAGCCAGGTCCAGCCCGAACCGAAGTTGCCCACGGCGCTCTTGGTGAAGGCTTCCTTGAAGGCGGCGTAGCTGCCGAACTTGGCGTTGATGGCCGCGGCCAGGGCGCCCGAGGGTTCGCCACCACCGGCCGGCTTCATGCAGCTCCAGAAGAAGGTGTGGTTCCAGACCTGGGCGGCGTTGTTGTAGACCGGGCCGCTGGCGCTCTTGACGATGGCTTCCAGATCCTGCGACTCGTGCGCCGTGCCCTTGATCAGGTTGTTCAGGTTGGTGACATAGGCCTGGTGATGCTTCGCGTGGTGGTATTCGAAGGTTTCCTTCGACATGTGCGGCGCCAGGGCGTCGGTCGCGTAAGGCAGAGCGGGCAGTTGGTGTTCCATGGAGATGTCCCTAGTTGTGACCCGTGCGGGCCGTTCAGACTGACTGCGTTGCCGCCGATTTGCGGCAGCGCAACATCGAATTTCAGGCAGGCGCGGATTGTAGGCAGCCGGCCCTGTCCGCGCTGGCGCGGCAATACTTCTCGCCGGACCGGGGGCGCGCGCGCCTCGGCGCCCGGGTCAGGTCACAGGAGCGGACGCTGCACCGGCTCGGTCGGAGGGGCGGCGTCAGGATCGGCAGGCCAGACCCCCTGCACCGTGGCAGTGAAGCTGCCGTCGGCCAGCCGGGCGCGGATGTGCTGGCCGGCGCCGACCTGCCGCACCTGGGTGAGCGCCTGGCCGTGTGCGTCGGCCAGCCAGGCGTAGCCGCGCGCCAGCACCTGCTGCGGGCCGAGGTCTTCCAGCCGCGCCTGGAGCAGTTCCAGGCGCTGGCGACGCTGCTGGCGTGCGGACTGCGTTGCCGTGCCCAGGCGCTCGGCCAGCCGGTGCAGGCGCGCCGGTTCGGTGTCCAGGCGCCGCGGCAGGGCCGCGTGCCAGCGCTGCGCCAGCAGGGCCAGGTGTTCGTGGTGGCGCTGCACGGCCGCGCCGGGCCGGGCCAGCCGCAGCGCGGCCAGGTCGAGCCTTTGCCCCGCACGATCCAGCCGGGTGATGCAGCGCTGGCGCAGCGCCAGCGCCAGCGCGCCCAGCTCGGCCAGGCTGTCGGCGCGCGCGGCGGCGGCAAGTTCGGCCGCTGCCGTCGGCGTGGGCGCACGCAGGTCGGCGGCGAAGTCGGCCAGGGTGAAGTCGGTCTCGTGTCCGACGCCGCTGATCACCGGGATGGGCGAGGCGGCGATGGCGCGCACCACGGCCTCGTCGTTGAAGGCCCAGAGATCTTCCAGCGAACCGCCACCGCGGCACACCAGCAGGGTGTCGACCTCGGCACGCGCCGCCGCCTGGCCGATGGCGCGCACCAGCTGGGCCGGCGCCTCCGGACCCTGCACCAGCGCCGGGTAGACGATGAGTTCGACGTGCGGCGCACGTCGAGCCAGCGCCGTGGCGACGTCGCGCAGCACCGCCGCCTGCAGCGAGGTGACCAGGCCGAGGCGGCGCGGGTAGGCGCTGATGGTGCGCTTGCGCGCCGGGTCGAACAGGCCCTCGTCCTGCAGCCTGGCCTTCAGGCGCAGGAAACGCGCCATCAGGTCGCCATCGCCGGCCAGGCGCATGGACTCGACCACCATCTGCAGTTCGCCGCGCGGCTCGTACAGCGTCAGTCGACCGCGCAGCTCGACCTGCAGGCCGTCGCGCGGGGCGAAGTCGACCAGGCTGGCGGCTCGCCGGAACATGGCGCAGCGCAGCGCGGCGCTGCCGTCCGGCGCGCGCAGGTTGAAGTAGGCGTGGCCGCTGGCCGCGCGGGTGTAGCCGCTCAGTTCACCCTGCACCGCCAGCACGCCGTAGCGGCTGGCGAGCGTGTCGGATAGGGCCTGCAGCAGGGCTGCGACGTCCCACACCAGGCTGCGCGAGGTGGTTGCAGCGCCCTCCGGTGCGTCCGGCGCGTCCTGACGAGACGAGCCGGCCGAACGGCGGTCGGCAGCACGGTCACTCACCATCCGCCCTCCCGGACCCGCTGTGCTGCAGCGCGGAATTCCACAGCGCGGCGCACCCTGCCCAGACCCGCCAACGTCCTGTCACAAGCCTTCAACATGCATCCAAGTATTTGATTTGATTGAAAAATTCTGTGCCCTACTTTTCAGCAAGCCAAGACTAAGCGTGTCGTGACGCGCATTTGCGAACGCTATGCGATGGTTGCCCACAAAGTTATCCACAGAAACGGTGCGTATCCCGGGGGCAGGATCCTGTTGCACCTGCAGCATGCCGGGGCGTGCGGGCAAGGGCCGCGACGTGCAATGCAACCGCGAGATCGGACAGGCTGCCCCCCGTGGAGGCGGTGGCCGGCCCGCCACGGCAGGCCATAATCGCGCCCGCCTGCCCTGGCAGCGCGGCAGGACTCCGGCGTTCGGGCCGGGTGCCGCGCGCGGGCCTCATCATCTACGGGGGACCACCTTGTTTTCGATCATACAAGCCGCCGGCTGGCCGATCTGGCCCCTCCTGCTGTGTTCGGTTGCGGCACTGGCCGTGGTCATCGAGCGTTTTGCCAGCCTCAGGCCGGCCAAGGTCGCGCCGCCCAAGCTGCTCGACGAAGTGCTGGCACTGACCCGCCACAACGTGCCGCCGGCCGACGTGATCGCCAAGCTGTCGGCCAGTTCCGTCCTGGGTGAACTGCTGGCCGCCGGCCTGCGCGCCATGGCGGTCGACCCGCGCATGGGCGAGGCCGCGCTGCGCAATGTCTTCGAATCCGCCGGCCGCGTGGCCGTGCACCGCCTGGAGCGCTACCTGAACGCGCTGGCGACCATGGCCTCGGCCGCACCGCTGATGGGCCTGTTCGGCACCGTGGTGGGCATGATCGAGATCTTCGGCTCGCAGACGCCCAGCGGCATGAACAACCCCGAGCAGCTGGCGCACGGCATCTCGGTGGCTCTGTACAACACAGCCTTCGGTCTGCTGATCGCGATCCCGGCGCTGATGTTCCACCGCTACTTCCGCGGCCAGGTCGACGGCTACGTGCTGCAGTTGGAACAGGCGGCCGAACGCCTGGTGCCGCAACTGCAGCGCCTGACGCTGCGCGGTTGAGCCCAGGACGCAGGCAGGCCATGGCCATGAACTTCCGCCACCGGCGCAGCGAGCCGCCCGAGATCAACCTCATCCCGTTCATCGACGTGCTGCTGGTGGTGCTGATCTTCCTGATGCTGTCGACGACGTACGCCAAGTACAACGCGCTCAACATCACGCTGCCCACCGCCGACGCCGCACCCAGGCTGAACGAGCAGGCGCGCGAGATCCGCATTGCCGTGGCGCCCGACGGGCGCTACAGCGTCAACCGCGTGATGGTCGACGGCATCACGGTCGAGGCCCTCATGGCCGCGCTGCGCAACGCCAGCCAGGGCCAGACCGACCGCCAGGTCATCGTCTCGGCCGACGCCATGTCGGCGCACCAGAGCGTGATCAACGTGCTGGACGCGGCGCGCCGCCTCGGGCTGACGCGCGTCACCTTCGCCGCCCAGGGCAGCTCACGCGACGCGGTGCGACGCTGAAGCCGCTGGCCAGCCGCATCGAGGCCGGCTGGGCCAGCGGGAGCCCGCCACCCTGGGCGTTGCGCCTGCCGGCCTTCCTGTTCGGCACCCTCACCGGGCTGCGCCGCGGGCTTTACCGCCGCGGCTGCCTGCACAGCGTGCGCCTGCCGGTGCCGGTCATCGTGATCGGCAACCGCATCGTCGGCGGCGCCGGCAAGACCCCCACCACCCTGGCGCTGCTGCAGGCACTTGCGGCGGCAGGCTGGCGACCGGGTGTCGTCTCGCGCGGCCATGGGCGCAACGCGGCAGGCAGCGCGCCGCAGCCGGTGCAGGCCGACACCCCGGCGGCCGAGGCCGGTGACGAACCGCTGCTGCTGGCACGGCGCGGCCGGGTGCCGGTGTGGGTCGGACGCGACCGCGCTGCAGCCGGTGCCGCCCTGCTCGCCACCCACCCCGAGGTGAACGTGCTGCTGTGCGACGACGGGCTGCAGCACCTGCGCCTGACGCGCGACCTGGAGATCGTCGTGTTCGACGAACGCGGCGCCGGCAACGGCTGGCTGCTGCCGGCCGGGCCGCTGCGCGAGCCGGTGGACACGCGCTCGGACGTCCCCGGCCTGGTGCTCTACAACTCCGCCGCGCCCAGCACCCACCTGCCCGGCGCCCTGCTGGAGCGCCATCTGGCCGGCGCCGTGGACCTGGCTGGCTGGTGGGCCGGCGTGCCGGCCTGCCCGGCCGACCTGCACGCCCTGCGTGCACGCCGCCCGCTGGTGTGTGCCGGCGTGGGCCAGCCACGGCGCTTTGCCGCCATGCTGCTGGCCGAGGGTGTGACAACCACCGTGCAGCCCCTGCCCGACCACTACGACTACGCCGAACTGCCCTGGCCGAGCGGAACGCCGGACGTGCTGGTGACCGAGAAGGACGCCGTCAAGCTCGACCCGCAGCGCGTGGCCGCGCACAGCCCGGCCACACGGGTATGGGTCGTGCCGCTGCAGATGCGCTGGCCGGCTGCTGCGCTGCAGCAGGTGCTGGCAACCCTGGCAACGCTGCGCCCGCCCGGACCAGGCCCGGGCGCGCTGGGCTAGCATGTGCGCATGGATACCCGCCTGATGGAACTGCTCGTCTGCCCGGTCTGCAAGGGCCCTGTGCAACTCGACGCCGACACGCGTCAGCTCGTCTGCCACGCCGACCGGCTCGGCTTCGTCGTGCGTGATGGCATCGCCATCATGCTGGAGAGCGAGGCCCAGCACGTGGATGCGGCCGGCGAGACCGCGCCGCAGCCGCTCGGCCTGCCGCCGTCGGCCTGAGCGCGCCATGAGCTACACCGTGCTCATCCCGGCGCGGCTGGCTTCGAGCCGGCTGCCGCGCAAGCCGCTGGCCGACATCGCCGGCCTGCCCATGGTCGTGCGTGTGGCGCAGCGCTGCGCCAGCGCCGGCGCAAGCCAGGTCGTGGTGGCGGCCGACGCCCAGGAAACCGTGGATGCCTGCGCCGCCCACGGCGTGACCGCCCTGCTCACCCGCATCGACCACCCGACCGGCAGCGACCGCCTGGCCGAGGCCTGCGCGCTGCTGGGCCTGGGCGACGACGAGATCGTCGTCAACGTGCAGGGCGACGAGCCGCTCATCGCGCCCGGCCTGGTGAGCGCCTGCGCCGTCCTGCTGGCAGGGCGGCCCGACTGCGTCATGAGCACCGCCGCCCACGCCATCGACGACGTGGCCGAATACAGCAACCCGAACGTCGTCAAGGTGGTGTGCGACGCGGCGGGCCGGGCGCTGTATTTCTCGCGCGCACCCATCCCCTGGTGGCGCGACGGCCCTGCCGCCGGCACGCTGCGGTTGCCCGATCCGGCGCCGCTGCGCCACATCGGCATCTACGGCTACAGCGTGGGCTTCCTGCGCGCCTACCCCGGCCTGCCGGCCAGCCCGCTGGAGGGCATCGAGTCGCTGGAGCAGTTGCGCGTGTTGTGGCACGGCCATCACATCGCCGTGCATGTCTCGCCCGAGCGCCCCGGCCCCGGCGTCGACACACCCGAGGATCTGGAGCGCGTGCGCAAGCTGTTTGCCTGACGCTGCGCAGCGCCTGGGACTTTCCCGAGGGTGACACGACACACCCTGTGTCAGCCCTCTCTGGAAGCCACTGTTGCCGACAGGTTTCGCGGCCGTTTGCAGCTGGCCGTACGGGACGGAAGCGTCAGTTTCGTCACAGGGCGTGCGTGCTATTCTGACCGTGAACCCGCCGTCGGCGCCCGCTGCACGGTCCTGCGAGTACATGAGGAGATACATGAGACTGATCCTGTTGGGCGCCCCAGGCGCCGGCAAAGGCACGCAAGCCGCCTTCATCTGCCAGAAGTACGGCATCCCCCAGATTTCCACCGGCGACATGCTGCGCGCCGCCGTCAAGGCCGGCACGCCGCTGGGCGTGAAGGCCAAGCAGGTGATGGACTCGGGCGCCCTGGTGAGCGACGACATCATCATCGGCCTGGTCAAGGAACGCATCACGCAGCCGGACTGCGCCAACGGCTTCCTGTTCGACGGTTTCCCGCGCACCATCCCGCAGGCCGACGCCATGAAGGCGGCCGGCGTGAAGCTCGACTTCGTGCTCGAGATCGACGTACCCGACTCGGCCATCATCGAGCGCATGAGCGGCCGGCGCGTGCACGTGGCCTCGGGGCGCACCTACCACGTCGTGTTCAACCCGCCCAAGGTGGCCGGCAAGGACGACGTGACGGGTGAAGACCTCATCCAGCGCAAGGACGACGAGGAAGCCACCGTGCGCACCCGCCTGGAGGTCTACCAGAGTCAGACCCGCCCGCTGGTCGAGTACTACTCGGCCTGGGCCGCCACCGGCGACACCGCCGCGCCGGCCTACCGCCGCATCAGCGGCCTGGGCTCGGTGGACGACATCACCGCCGCGGCCCTGGGCGCCCTGGGCGCCTGACGCGCACCGGCGGGCCCGGCCGGCTGGCTGGGCAGCCGCTCGCCATCACGAGCCGCCCCACGGGCGGCTTTTTCGCATCTTATGATTGACGTTTACGTCAACGTCAACCGCCACAGGAGCACTTCATGGACATCGCAGGCAAGGTCTTCATCGTCACCGGCGCAGCCTCGGGGCTGGGCGAAGGCACGGCGCGCCGGCTGGCCGCCCACGGCGCCACCGTGGTGCTGGCCGATCTGCAGGACGAGCGTGGCCAAGCCGTCGCGGCCGAGATCAGCGGCGCCTTCGTGCGCTGCGACGTCACCAGCGAGGCCGACGGACTGGCCGTCGTCACCAAGGCCGTGAGCCTGGGCAAGCTCATGGGCCTGGTGAACTGCGCCGGCATCGCCCCGGCCGCCAAGACCGTGGGCAAGGACGGCGCCCACCCGCTGGCCACCTTCAGCAAGACCATCACCATCAACCTGATCGGCAGCTTCAACATGATCCGCCTGGCCGCCGAGGCCATGTGCAGGAACACGCCCGAGGCCACCGGCGAGCGCGGCGTGCTGATCAACACTGCCAGCGTGGCGGCCTACGACGGCCAGATCGGCCAGGCCGCCTACGCCGCCAGCAAGGGCGGCGTGGTGGGCATGACGCTGCCGATCGCGCGCGATCTGGCGCGCAACGGCATCCGCTGCTGCACCATCGCCCCTGGCATCTTCGGCACGCCGATGCTGTTCGGCATGCCCAAGGAGGTGCAGGACGCGCTGGCCGCCGGTGTGCCCTTCCCCAGCCGCCTGGGCACACCCGAGGACTACGCCAAGCTGGTGCAGCACATCATCGAGAACGACATGCTCAACGGCGAGACCATCCGCCTGGACGGCGCCATCCGCTTGGC
>JBJOKY010000484.1:0-3196 GCA_046045865.1 Pseudomonadota bacterium
GGTGGCTTGCAGCAGCATGGTGTGCCAGGCGATCAGGCCGGGTTGCTGATCAGGTAGCCCGCGGCGATGCCGCTGAGCACCGGGGCGCGCTCGAAGGTCACGCCGTACACCCAGCTCTTGGACGGCGCGTCCCAATAGGGCGGCTCCACCAGCGGATTGCCTTCCAGGGTGTAGGTGTAGCCGTAGCTGGGCTCTTCCAGGCTGAGGTCGGCGCTGGTCTGGGGCACATAGGCCAGCACCGCGGCATTGCCCCAGATGTCCACGGCCGTGTTGGCGTCGTTCCAGTACACGCCCGCGCCCACCACCACCTCCTTCACGTTGAACAGGCCGGCCAGCATCTGCGGCGTGATCTGGCTGGCATCCGTGCCGGCCTGGCCGTTGTACTGGAAGCGCTGCACGACGTTGGGGTTGTTCTTGCACGCGTTGAAGGCCAGGGCGGACAGCAGCATCACGTTCGGATACACGCCGCACTGCTGGCGGATGGCCTCGCGCGCGGTGTCCACGTCGGTCAGCGGCACGCCGGTCGAGACACTCCACTTGGTGGCGCCGGCCAGCGTCACCTTGTTGGTGGCTGCGTAGTTGGCGGCGTTGGTGGCCAGGGCGGCCTGGTCGACCTCCAGGCTCAGGCCCATGTTGCGCATGCCCACGTTCACCGCGCGGCGGCCCAGGTCGATGCCGGGGGTGATGGCGGCGTCCTGCATGTGCTCGCGCGGCAGCGGCACCTCGATGGCGTCCTGCAGCAGCGCGAAGGGCTTGCCGGCGTAGCCGAACTGGATGCGCGCGGTGCGGCCGCCCGGCGCGCGCTTGCTGGCATACAAGCGGAAGGCGTCGCGGCCGAACTCGATGATCTGGCCGCCGCGCACCTTGACCGGCACACGCGGAAAGAGCTTGCCGCCCACGAAGTCCAGGATCTGGTAACCCTGGGCGACCGAACTGAGGACGGGGTCGACGACGCGAACGCCGGAATTGGACTGAGGCATGGGGTGGGTCCTTGACGGGGAAAGTCAGTGAGGGGCGGTGGCCAGGCGGGGATCAGTTGCCGATCAGCACTTCGATCAGGTCGCCGGCCGCGGCGGCCGCCTGAAGCGCGGTGCCGAAGACGAATTGCGGCGCGTCGCCGCCGGCCATCGTGCCGGCGCCGTTGGCCGCCGCCGACGTCACCGCCACGGCGCCCGCGGCGATCGTCAGTGCGGTGGCCGTGATGACACGGCCGACGGAGTCCACCGCCACGCGCGCGCCGACGGTGATGGCCGCGCCTGCCTCGCACACGGCCGTGCCGAAGGCGGTGGCGTCGAACATCTCGCCGCTGACGGCCGAGCGCCGGGCAATGCCGACGATCTTCTGGCCCGCCACCGTGGCCTGGGCGGCCGTGTAGGCGCCGCTCGTGGTGGGGGCGATGATGTTGACGGCGCGCGCGTAGGTCACGGCACCGCTGGCGACGAAGGACAACTCGAAGACGGAACGGGCTTGCTGGCTCATGGTGGCGTGGGGCTCGCGTTAGAAAGTGGGGGCCAAGGGGCGATCAGGCCGGGTGTTGAACGCGTCTCGGTCGGCGCTCAGGCCGCACCGGCCTGCACGGCGGTCAGGGCGGCGTCGTAGCTCGTGCCGGGGTGGCTGGCCTGGTAGGCCTTGACGCGGCGGTGCAGGGCGGCGCTGCCGCCGTCGACCGTGTAGCCCTGCGGGGCCGCGAAATCGATGTGGCCGGCGCCGCTGCCGCTGCCGGCCTGGGGGTCGGCGCGCTGGGTGGTGGCCAGCTCGGCGAACTCCACGCGCACCGGCAGCGCGGCGAGCTGCTCGCGCAGCGCGTCCAGCAGCGGGCGCTGCGTGGCGCCTTCGCCGAAGTGCACCGGCGTGTCGGCCGTGGCCACGTTGCCGAGTTCGAGCGCCCACACGGCGGCGCCATCGGCGCTGAGGCGGCCCTCGGTGACCAGGCGCTCGCAGAACGCGGTCTGCTCGGCGCGCAAGGCGGTGTGGCGGGCCTTGCGCTGGGCCGCGGTGGCGGCGTCCAGCTCGGCCTTCAGGCGGGCGTTTTCGGCCTGCAGGGCCTGGGCTTCTTGAGGGGTCACGGTGGGCTCCTGGGGGGCTGAGAAGGAAACAGGGGTGGCGGTGGCCACGTCGGTGCTGGCCTCGCGCAGCTCGTCGCGCGCGGCGTTCTCCAGGCTGGCGACATCCCAGCTCGGCACCACGGCGTCGGCGGTGGCCAGGTCGAACTTGCCGATCAGCCACTCGCGCAGGCGGCGCCACAGGCCGGCGTTGGTCACGTCGTCCCATTCGGCGAACTCGACCACGCCGGCCTCGCCGTCGGCGAAGCTGGGCGCGCGCAGGCCCTTCACGGCCGGCGCCATGGCGCCCAGGAAACCCACGTGGCGCAGGTAATAGACACCCGGCACCGGGTTGTTCGGGGCGTCCGGGGCGTAGAAGCTCGCGCTGATCTTCTTGTAGCGCCCGGCCTTCACCAGCTCGGCGAAGGCGGCGTCGACCTGGTGGGGCTGCGCTTCGAGCGCACCGCCCACGTGGCGCACGCTGCTGACCCAGCCATAGGCCGGGCCGTCGGCGCTCGGGTGGCCGATCACGATGGGGGCCTCGTGCAGCGCCGGGCTGTAGGCCTGGGCGGTGGCGGCCAGGTCAGCCTCGCTGAAGGCCAGCGTGTCGCCGCTCATGGCGATGTGGCGCCCGGGGCGAAAGACCTGCAGCGACTGGCTCAGGTCGACGGCCGCAGCGGGGGCGGCGGTGGGTGGAGTGGCGCGGGGCATGCGCCGCACTGTGCCCAGCCAGGGGCCGGCGCAGAACCATGCGCCGCCACGGTGGGCAGGCCGGGGGGATCAGCCGGCGGCGCGCACCAACAACATCAGCACCTCGACATAGCGCGAGGAATCCGGGGCATTGACCTGCACCCTGATGCGGTAGTTGCAGCCTGCCACACCGCCGACCACACGCTGCAGCACCAGCGAGCCGCTGACCTGCGGCCCGCCCGAAAGTATCGCCTGCGGATCAGCATCCGCCGGGCCGCTGTCGCGCTCCACCGTCACGACGGGTGTGCTGGGCGACGCCGTCAGCGCGGCAAAGTCCAGCCCCACCGTGATGATTTCGGCCGGGTCCTTGGTGTCTCGAAGCATGTAGATCACGCTGCTGCAACCTTCGCCGTGTAGTCGCGAGCCCGTGCCGCGCTGGTGTAGTCGCGCTCACGCGCTGGGCT
>JBJOKY010000137.1:0-10771 GCA_046045865.1 Pseudomonadota bacterium
CCGCCGCGGTTCAGGCCCAGCCGCTCGACCACGCGCTTCTCGGCCAGGAAGGTCTCGCGCATCGAACGCGCATAGTCGTCGGTGCCCAGGTAGGCCAGCTCCTGGTCGTACTTGGCCAGCTCGGCCACATGTACCGGATCGAACATGGCGGCCTTGAAGGCATCGTGCAGGGTCGCGACCACCTCTCGCGCCAAGCCGCGCGGGCCGCAGATGCCGTAGGGTGACGCGGCGACGATGCCATGCCCCAGCTCCTTGAGCGTGGGCACCTGACCCCAGCGCCGCGTGCGGTGTTCACCGAAGGTGACCAGCAGACGCAGCTTGCCGCTGTCGACGAAGGGCGCGAAACCGTTCGAGTTCACGCCCACCTGCACCTGGCCGGCGCTCACGGCGATCATCTGCTCGGCCGTGCCCTTGTAGGGCACGTGGTTGAAGCTCAGGCCCTGCTTGCTGAAAAGTTCGTCCATCACCACATGCGGCGTGGTGCCCGTGCCGTTGGTGGCGATGGTGAGCTCCCCCGGCCGCGCACGGGCATAGGCGAACAGGTCGTCGAGCGACCTGAACGGGCTGCCGGCCTGCACCACCACGCCGAAGGTGACGCCCGAGACCTGGATGACGGGCGTGGTGTCGCGGATCGGATCCCACAGCACCTTCTGCGTATAGGGCGCGCGGAACACCGGCTGCGGCATCTGCGCCAGCGTGTAGCCATCGGGCTGGGCCTGCTGCAGCACGGGCATGGCCAGCGTGCCACCGGCACCGGCGCGGTTCTCGATCACCACGCGCTGGCCCAGGTGGTTGCTGGCCAGTTGGGCCAGCAGGCGCATGGTCAGGTCGGTGCCACCACCGGCCGGCCACGGCACCCACAAGGTCACCGGGCGGGTGGGAAAGGTGCTCGACGCCAGTGCCTGCGCATGTGCGCCCAGCCCCACGGCGCCCACGGCAGCGCCCGCACGTTCCGCCCAGCCCAGCACCCCGGCGCCGACGAGCTGAAGCCAACGGCGCCTGTGCATGCCGCCACCAGGGGAGTGCTCGGCGGTTTCTCGCTTGGTCATTGCCATGAGGTCAGGTCCATCGTCAGGCTGCCGCCGATCAGGAAGGTCGAGTTGGCTGGCTCCTTGCGCTCCAGGCGCACCAGCCCGACGCCGGGGCAGTACCACTCCAGCGTGGTCAGCGGCATGTCGTGCCAGCCCACCACCGGGTCGGCGAAGAGCTTGAGTGTGGCCTGTCCCTTCACGCGCACGCAGCCGCTGAAGCTGCCCGCCGCGGTGTCGACCTTCTGGTCGAGCGCATCGATGCTGTAGGTCATCATCACCTTGGGATGGCTGTGACGGATCTCGGGCGGGAACTCGTTGCGGCGCCTGAGCAGATAGGCCGTGGTCGCGGCCTGCCAGCTCGTGCCGGGCTGGATCGGCGCCTTGAGCACGTAGCGGCGCTGGGCCTCGGCCGACGGATCGAGCTCGGGCTCTTCCATCAGGTCGCTCTTGCTGGCCACGCGCCAGATGCCGCCAGCGTCACCGCGCAGCCAGTACTCCATGCCTGACTCGCTGCGCCGGTGCGCCGCGCTGCCTGCGCCGTTGGGCAGCGTGTCGACGCCCAGGTTGCTCAGCACCACGGTCTCGACATCGGACGTGTTGTTCTCGAAATCGCTGGCCATGCGGTAGGTCCAGCGGTGGCCGGCGTCGAGCGGGAACAACTCGCCCCCCGGCACCTTGCCGCAGCCCGCCAGGCCCAGCACGGCCGGCAGCAGCATCCACAGGACGGCCAGAGCCCTGGCTTGCATGTGTGTCAGCGCCAACTCACTTCTCCGGCAGTTGCGGCGCGGGCAGATCGCGGATCTTGAGCACCTGCTCGTCGCTGCCCGGGCGCAGCCACGAGATGCCGCGCTTGCCCGGCTTGGGCTCGGCCGTGCCCATCTGGCTCACGCCCTGGCGCGACTTCTTCATGCCGTCGTTGAGCAGGCTGTGCAGGTCCTTGGTATAGGGCAGCACATAGGCACGCGGCGCCTTGCCGGGCTTGCCGTTCTCGAGCGCCTGCAGCCACACGTACAGCGCGCCGGCCGACCTGGCGCTGGGCTCCTCGATCACCGTGGCGAGCAGCACGAAGCGCTCGGGCAGCGCATCGTTGCTCGGCCAGCCCCACATGTTGTGCACCGCGTCGTCCGCGTAGAAGTAGAAGACCGTGACACCCGCCACCAGCAGGGCGCGCAGCCACAGCGGCCAGCGCGAGTACAGCAGCGCCAGGGTGGTCAGGGCAGCCAGCACGACGAAGGCAAGGACGACGGCAAGAGTCATGGGGTCTCGATCAGGGGTGGGTCAGCGGCAGGGCGCAGGCTCACATGCGCTGCACCAGGGTCTTGGGCAGGGTGTTGATGTTGTCCACGCTGCCGTCGGGCAGCACGGTGAAGCGCACGGCGGTGGCCTCGTCGCCCTTGCGGGCCAGGTTGACGGTGCCGTAATAGACGACTTCGGCGCGCGGGTTGACCTTCACCACCGAGACGTTCACCTCCACCGGCTTGCCGTCCTTGCTCTCGTAGTAGTGGGCGTTCACGGTGTATTCGCCCGGCGCGATGCCGCGCAGCGTCACCACCTCCTGGTTGAGCGGGTTCACCACCTGCTTGCCGTTGACGACGATGCTGTCGTTGGCCAGGCCGCGGTCGTCGCGGTCCAGGTGCATCAGGCCGGCCTCGCGGGCTCGGAACCACACCAGGTTGCCGCCCGGGTCCTGCACCCAGGTGTCGACATCGTCGGGGTTCATGTCCGGCCAGGACACGGTGATGATGAACTCGGCCTTGGCCGGGATGTCGCCCGCCTTCAGCGCCTTGGGGTTCATCGCCAGCAAGGCGATGATGAAGCAGAAGACGAAGGCGATCAGCATGTTGAACAACATGTCGTAGAAGGGATCGACCTCCGCTTCGCGTGCATGACGCTGGCGTCTCATGATGGGTCTCGGACCTGCAAGGGCTGGCTCACGTGCTCAGGTCTGCGGCGGCGTGGCGCCGGACTCGTTGGCCAGCTGCAGGCCCTTGCGCTGCACCTCGGCCACCAGGGTGTCGGCAAAGCGGTCCAGGCGCGTGAGCTGCAGGCCCAGCAGGATGTTGCCCACCAGGCCCACCATGGTCGTCAGCAGGGCGATGCCCAGGCCCGAGGTCAGGCTCTTGAGCAGGTCCTGGGTCTGGTTGGGATCCAGGCTCTGCATGTTGCCGATCTGCAGCGCCAGGATGGAAAAGCCGATCACCTTGCCCAGCAGGCCGAGCTTGAGCTGGATGCCGTTCACCCACCAGGCCGTGTGGTGCGGGCCGTGGCTGGCTTCGAGCAGCAGGTCGAGCGGCGCGTCGGCATCGCGCGGTGCCAGCTTCAGGGCCTGCCAGTAGGCATGGGCCCAGCTCTGGTCGGCCGGCACTTCGGCCTGGTGCACCCAGGCCTGCTGGCGCTGCAGCTCGCGCGAACGCGCACCGCACCAGATCGTCGCCGTGCCGAAGATCACGATGATGACCAGCGTGAGGCCCGTGGGGTCGGAGGTCAGCAGCAGCTGCCACACGCCCTTCACGCCCAGCAGCCAGGCGCCGAAGACCAGCAGGCCGCCCAGGGTGAACCACTCCAGCAGCAGCGGCTCGATGGCCGGGCCGCGCAGGGCGGTGGTGTCGGCGGCCTGGCGCCGGTAGGGCTCGCTGGCGGCCTGGGTGCGGGTGCCGGCCCGCACGGCGAGCTGCGTGCCGGCGCGCTGCACGCCGGCCATCCATCGGGGCATGGCCATCACGCCGCTCCCGGGCGCTTGGTCAGCGCACCAAAGCCACGCTGCGGGTCATAACCCCAGCTGGCGACGAAGAAGCACAGGCCCAGCGTGCCCAGCACCACCCAGGGCGACAGGCCCGGGTCCTGGCCGTACAGGGCAAAACGGATCCATTCCACCGCGTGGGTGAAGGGGTTGAAGCGCGCCACCTGCCACACCCACACCGCGCCCGATTCCTCCAGCTTCCACAGTGGGTACAGCGCGGTGGACATGAAGTACATGGGGAAGATGACGAAGTTCATCGTGCCCGCAAAGTTCTCCAGCTGCTTGATGTGCACCGACAGCAGCAGGCCCAGGGCACCGAGCATGAGCGCGCCGCTCACCGTCGCCAGCAGCACATGCGGCGTCTGCGGCCCGAGCAGCGGCAGCTGCGTGCCCAGCAGCCAGGCCACGATGACGAAGGCCAGCGCCTGCGCCAGCGACAGCACCGCCGTGGCAACGAGCTTGCTGAACAGGATCCACGGCCGCGGCAGCGGCGCGGTGAGCAGCAGGCGCATCAGGCCCATCTCGCGGTCGTAGACCATGGCCAGGCTGGACTGCATGCCGTTGAACAGCAGCACCATGCCGATCAGGCCGGGGGCAATGTAGACGTCGTACGAGATGTAGGTCTCGTAGGGCGGCGCGATCGCCATGCCGAACACGTTGCGGAATCCGGCCGCGAACACCGCCAGCCACAGCAGCGGGCGCACCAGGGCCGAGACCAGCCGGCTGCTCTGGCGGCTGAACTTGGCCACCTCGCGCCCGACGATGGCGCGCATGGCCTGCAGCGCATGGGGGATGGACATCGTCATGATGGCGTGCGGGCCTTGCAGAGTTTCTCGGGCGCGTCGGCGCCCAGGGTGTCGAGGGCGTCCCTGGGATGCATCACGCCGTCCACCGGCGCCTGGCTGACCACGGCCTGGCCGTCGCTGAGCAGCAGGGGCTGGCGCAACTGGCCGTCCCAGGCACGCAAGGTCATGGGCGTGCCCTTGGAACCATCGAGCTCGCTGCTCACCAGCGCCTTCTGGTAGGCCGCCAGCGGCCCCTTGGGCTCGGCCACGGCCGCAGCCACCAGGGCCTTGCCGGCCAGCCAGGCAGCGTAGTCCTGCGCCGTCATGGGCCGCTTGGTGTCACGCGCAAAACGCTTGCTGACCTGGGGCGCGCCGTAGCGCTCGTGGCTGGCATGCCAGCCCAGCGCCACCAGGCCGGCATCCCCGACCACCGGGCGCGGCAGGCCGGTGCGGTAGGGCAAGGTGCGGGCGAACTCGCCGTCGCTGTCCACCACCCACACGGCGTCGTAGGCGCCGACCGTGGCTGCGCCCGTGAGCAGCAGCGGGTTGGCCAGGTCGCGCTCGCGCGGGTCGCCCGAGAGCTTCCAGGCCTTGCTGGCCACCACCTTCATGCCGTAGCGCTTGAGCGTGGCCAGCGCCGCGGCGTTGCGCTCGGCGTCGCCCGCGCCGCTGCCGGTGAGCAGCAGCACATTGGTCCACTTGCGCGCCATCAGGGTCTGGCCCAGGGCATCGGCGCGCATGCGTTCGCTGGGCAGCAGGTGGTACAGGCGGGCGCGGCAGTCCTTCTCGCGCAGGCGGTCGGACGCATCACCCACGTTGAACACCGGCAGCTTGACCGCGTCGGTCACGGCCAGCAGCCAGTCGGCCGGCAGGTCGACCACCAGGGCGGCCGCGCCGGCCTTCTCGGCCTTCACGGCCGCGGCCTTGGCGGCGTCCAGGCTGGCGACCGCGGCGTTGTCCACCGCCAGCGTGGCGCCGGCGGCCTCCAGCTCGAACTTCGCTTCCTTCAGCGCCACCTGCACCGCCTCGATGGCCGGGCCGCCCGGCTGACCGAGGAAGGCGCGCTCGACGCGGCTGCGCTCCAGCCGCGGGTCGTCGTCGCGGCTGATCACCGTGGCCTTGAACGCGGCGGCGTGTGCAACCCCGGCCAGCGCCAGCAGGCCCGCACCGGCCCAGGCCGACAGCAGCGGCTTCATCACCCGGCGCGCGGCACGCGGCGCCACCGGCGCCGGCAGGCTGACGCACAAGGCCTTCATCCGCCCTGCCCTCACTCGACCACCACCACGCCGTAGGGCACGCGGCCGACCGGCACGGTCTTGCTCGCCTTGGCGCTGGCCACGTCGACGATGGTGAGGTCATCCGACAGGCCGTTGACCACGTAGAGCTTGGACTCGGCCGCGTTGAGGGCCACGTTCCAGGCCCGCTTGCCCACCAGGGCCAGGGCGGTCTGCTTGCGGCTGGCCACGTCCACGAACGCCACCTGGTTGGCCTTGCCCAGCGCGACGAAGGCCTTCTTGCCGTCCTTGCTGAAGATGATGCCCACCGGCGTGATGTCGGCATCACGCACACCCTTGATCTCGAACCTGACCGTGTCGGTCACGGCCAGGCTGGTGGTGTCGATCACGCTCACGCTGGCGCCCAGCTCGTTGGTGACCCAGAGCTGCTTGCCATCGGGTGTCATGGCGAAGCGGCGCGGCCGCTTGCCCACCTTGATGTTCTTGCTCACCTTGCCGCTGGCGGTATCGATCACGTGCACCATGCTCGCCACCTCGGAGGTGACGTAGACCGTCTTGCCGTCGTGCGAGACCTTCACGCCCTCGGGCTCCTTGCCCACCTCGACCTGGCGCAGCTTCTTGCCACCGGGTACCTCGATGAAGCTGAGGGCGCCCTCGTCCTCGTTGGAGACGTAGAGCGTCTTGCCATCGGGCGAGAGGTCGAAGGCCTCGGGGTTGTCGCCCAGGGGGATGCGGGCCACCGACTTGCGCGCGGCGATGTCGATGACGTCGGCCGCATTGCTTTCGCTGCAGGCCACCCAGAGCTGCTTGCCGTCCGGGCTCCTCTGCAGGTGGCGCGGGCGCTTGCAGGTGGGCACGCTGCCGGTGATGGCCTCGGTCCTGAGGTCGAGCACCGCCAGGGCGTTGTCCTTCTCGCTGGAGATGAAGGCCACCTGGGCCGGGGCGGCTGCTGCGGCGAGCAGCAATGCAGTGGCGGCTATCGTCTTGTGGAGGGTGGTGTGCATGTCGTCTCCTCGTCGTTGGTGCCTGCCCGGGGCAGGCGGCAGTGTGTTGTGGATGGCGGCCGGGCGGGTAGTCCTGCGCCGCGCCGGCTGGCGCTCCAGACCGGTCTGGCCCGGCCGGTGGCCGGGTGGCCCGACGGCACGGGCCGGCCCCGGTCGACCGGGCGGACCGTCGCTAGCTGGTGGCGCGGATGAAGGCTTCCTCCAGGCTCGCGCCACCCAGGGTGTCGCGCACCTCGCTGGCCGTGCCGTCGGCCAGCAGCTGGCCCTTGTGCAGCACGATGACGCGGTCGGCCGCCTCGGCCTCCTCCACCAGGTGGGTGGCCCACAACACGCTGGTCTGGCGCGCGGCCACGTCGGCGCGGATGGCCGCCACCAGGTCGCGGCGCGATTTCGGGTCCAGGCCCACGGTGGGTTCGTCCATCAGCACCAGGCCGGGGTGGTGCAGCAACGCACGCACCAGCTCGACCTTGCGGCGGTTGCCGCCCGACAGCTCGCGCACCGGGCGGGCCAGGTCCTTGTCCAGCCCCAGCGTGGCCACGCCGGCGGCAATGCGTTCGCTGGCCAGGGCGCGCGGCAGGCCGTGCAGGTCGGCGTGGAAACGCAGGTTGCGCTCCACGCTCAGGTCGAGGTCGAGCGAGATCTGCTGGAACACCACGCCGATGTGGCGCAGCGCCGCCACCGCCGCGGTCGAGAGCGAATGGCCGGCCACGCTCACGTCGCCGCCATCGGCCACGAACAGGCCGGTCAGCACCTGGAACAGCGTGGACTTGCCCGCGCCATTGGGGCCGAGCAGGGCGACGAACTGGCCCGCCGGCACGTGCACGCTGAGGCCTTTCAAGGCTTCGCGCGTGCCGTAGCGTTTGGTCAGGCCGGTGATGCTGAGCATGGTCATTCCAGGCGCCGCCGCACCCGGCACGGGTGCTTCCAGCGGCGAGCCCGGTTTTTACCGTCAGCCGGGCTGGCAGTCGGCCCCGTGTTTCCCCTCGGTCGGACGGGACATGAAACACACACAGGGATCAGGCTGATGCGACGCGGTGTTTCGC
Source organism: Pseudomonadota bacterium (assembly GCA_046045865.1). GTDB lineage: Bacteria > Pseudomonadota > Gammaproteobacteria > Burkholderiales > Burkholderiaceae_C > Sphaerotilus. The sequence continues at coordinate 7,839 of JBJOKY010000137.1, forward strand.
GACCGGCCCGGGCATCGGCCGGTTTTTCCGACCCCGGCGGCCTGCTGCTGCGGGAAGAAATCCCGGCACGGTGTGCAGGGTCGGTCAGAGCACGATCTCCATGCGGTCCTGCGCCAGCTCGATGCCCTGGCGCGCCAGCGCCGCGCGTTGCGGCCCGCCGGCGTCGACACCTTCGCCGGCGCGACACATCACCAGCTTGCGGCGTGCCGTCATCTGGCCCAGGCGCTGCAGGCTGCCGCTGTCGGGCGCGGGTCGGCCTGCGCCCGGCGGCAGGTCATCGTCCTCGCGCGTGTGCCCGACCAGCACGCAGTCAGCACCATTCATCCACTCCTCGGCATCGGCGCCGGCAGCACCCAGGCTGCCGGCGCAGAAGAAGCGCTGGCCGCCGGCCAGGTCCTGCATGGCCAGGGCGATGCTGTCACCCACCACCGGGCTGCCGGCACGCGAGGCATGCGGCGGCAGCGGTTCCTCGGTGGCGATGGCGGTGAACTCGATGCCGGGCAGGCCGTCGACTCGGAAGCTCGCCTCGCGGCACTCGCCTGCCACCGGAATCACATGCCAGTGCACGCCGCAGTAGTGCTCGAGCATGGGCAGCACCGGCAGGTTGTGGGTGAGTTCCTCGAACACCGCCGGCGTGGCGTACAGGTGGATGGGCGGGCCGTCGCGCAGGCTCAGCAGGCCGGTGATGTGGTCGATCTGCGCATCGGTCAGCAGCACGGCACGCACCGGGCTGTCGACCAGGCCGGCGTGCTGCAGCAACCGTGCATCACTGCCGAGCTGCTCGGCCACTGCCAGTGTGATGTTGAGCAGGGCCCAGGCCTGACCGGGCAGCGACACTGCCACCACGCCGGTGTTGCGCCTGGAACGGCCTGCCGGCGCACGCAGCGGTACGGCCTCGTCTCCGCCCTTGAGGACCAGCAGTTTCATGTGTTTCCCCTCATCGGCCCGGGTGGATACCCCCACGGCCTGTTGTGGCGCCCGCCGCAGCCGTGGCACGGCCGCCTGCGTACACCCTGATTGATAGGCGACAGCTCTTGCAAATCACATGCCGGGCGGATGTGGCCATGCACCGAGGCCACCACGGTGCATCCAGCCGTGCCTGTCGCCTTTTGGAGCAGACCACCGGCCCGGCCGCACCCTGTGCCCTAGGGCAATCCCGGGCACGATGGGCCGGACACGGCACGCGCGCGCCGGGCGAAGATGCGCCCATGACCATCACGCCGCACCTCACGGCAACCTTGCCGGCGCAAACCGCGCCGGCTCAGGCTGTACCACGCCCTGCAACACCAGGCATGCCAGCCTGCACCATGACCGGGCGTACCGGCGTGGCCTGGCGGGCCGCCCGGGGGCTGGCGTGGTGGGCGGGCCTGGCCCTGTGTGCCACGGGCAGCCTGGGCGCCGGCCTGGCCGCGCCGCCGGCAGGCGCGGCGATCAGCCGGCCGCCCCCCATTGCCCTGCAGCGCATCGCACCGGGCGTGTGGTGGGTGGCGGGCGCGGCGGGTGATGCCGACGCCGCCAACCGCGGCGCCATCTCCAACCTGATCATCGTCGCCGACGGCGCACGCACCTGGGCGCTGGGCAGCGGGCCCAGCGCGGTCTACGGGCGCACGCTGGCCGCGCAGGTCAGGCGCAGCACCGGGCGGCGGCTGACTGACGTGATCGCGCCCTGGACGCGCCCCGAACTCGTGCTTGGCGCCGCCGGCATGCCGCGGGTGCGGCTGTGGGCCCATGCCGATGTCGCGGCCGCCATGGCCGCACGCTGCCCGGGCTGCATCGACCGCCTGGCGCAACGCCTGGGCCCGGCCGCCGCCGACCTCGGCACCCGCCAGGCGCCCGTGCCGCGCCAGCTCGTCCACGGCGAGCAGGGTCGGCTCGGGCCCTGGCACTGGTGGCGCGTGACACGCAGCCGGCCCGACCCCGGCACGGTGCCCGGCCCGGCTCAGCAGGTGACCGTGTGGCACCTGGCAAACACCGGGCTGTGGGCGGCACCCGGCCTGCTGTGGGCCGACGGCGCACCCGACCTGCGCGACAGCCGCGTGGCCGACATGGCGGTGGCCGTCGAGCGTCTGCAGGCGCTGGCATCGACCACGCCCGGCAGCGGGCCAGGCCAGGATGCAGCACCCCGCTGGCTGCCCGAACAGGGCCCGCCCGCCGGCCCGCACCTGCTGCTGCAGCACGCGGTCTACTGGGCTGCGCTGTCCGCCGCCGCCGCAGCGGCCTGGGGGCGTGGTGACGCCGAAACCGCCCCGGCACCGGCGCTGCCGGACGTGCCGCAGGCCTGGCTGGCCAGCCCGCGCCACGCGCTGAACTGGCAGCGCGCCTGGCGCGAGGCCGAGGCCCGCGCCTTCGACGTCGCGCCGCCCCAGGCGCCGGCGCTGGCAGATCGCGCCCGCAACGAGGCCGCACCGGCAGCGGGCCGCTGACCGCCGCCGGCGTCAGCACGGGCCCGCCGTGGCGCGCCGGTCAACGCGCCACGTTCCAGCGCAGCTTGCGGTAGATGGTGTTGCGGCTGATGCCCAGGGCCTTGGCGGCTTCCGAGATGTTGCCGCCGGCAGCGTCCACGGCCTGACGGATGGTGTAGATCTCGATGTCCTCCAGTGAGCGTGGCGGCAGCGCTGCGGTGCCCGGCTGGCGCTGGGCGTCCGGCCCGCCTGGCGCCAGGGTCTGGGCCTGCGCCTGCGCATAGGGCGGCGCAGGCTGGGCTGGCGCCTGTGGCGCCCAGGCCGGCTGCGGTGCCGCCCGGTAGGCCGCAGCCGTGTCCACGCAGGCCGCAGCCTGGTGTGCGCCTGCCTGCACTGCAGGGTGGCCGCCCTGGCCGCCCGCCAGGCGCCCCGCGCCCGGCGCGTCGGTCGATGCACCGCCACGCGCCGGGCCGGGCGCGCCCTGCTCGTTCGCGGCCCCCGTTGCGCCGGCCTCGGGCCCGCGTGCGCCCT
>JBJOKY010000138.1:0-10739 GCA_046045865.1 Pseudomonadota bacterium
TTGCCATTGGGTCGTGGCCACATCACCGCAAATCCACCCCCACATCTAAATACGCCACCTCGCCAGCGAATAGACGCGGATCTACATCAGCGCCAACACCTGGGCCAGGATGGGGCGGGTAAGGTGCACATTGAGGCTGTCCTGCGCGCGGCACTGACCGGCCAGCAGCAGCGCCAGGTGCAGGGCCTTGCCGGGGGCGGACGCCGCGGCCTGCAGCCAGGCCAGCATGGCTCGATCCTCGGCATGGCGATCGGCACGCACAGCGACGTCAGATTGGTCTCGCATCTCGGTCCCTTTCGTTCAAGCAGATCCATCAAGAATCTGTTGCACAAAGGCCTCGAACAGCAGCTGCGGGGAGGCTGCAGCGCCACTCCGGCGCTGACCAGAATCGGACCAGAAAGAAAAAAGGCCTAGAAGCCTGCGCTTCTAAGCCTTTGATTTCCTTGGAGTTTTGGCTCCCCGACCTGGGCTCGAACCAGGGACCTACGGATTAACAGTCCGGCGCTCTACCAACTGAGCTATCGGGGAATCGAGACGGAAAGTATAAACCTATTCGATCGTGGCGCGCAAGCCCTCCATTACAAATCGGCTTGTACGCTGATGCGCCAGGTGCGCGGCGCCAGCGGGTAGAGATAGCTGTGACCGAACTGGAAGGGTGATTCGCGCCAGGCCCGCTGGTCGGCAACGTTGTACACGCCAACGCGCCATGTGAGCAGCGCACCGCCATCCCAGCGCTGCTGATGCTTGAGCGACAGGTCGATGCGCGTCCAGGCCGGGATGCTGATGCTGTTGTCGGACAGCACCATGCGGTCCCCTTCGTACACCAGGGCACCGCCGAGCTGCAGACCGGTCATGCCGGACACGCGGTAGCTGAGCTGGGCCTTGAGGGTCTGTGCAGGCACATTGGTCGGCCGCAGGCCGTCGTTGACGCTGGCACCGTGCAGCTTGGCATCCAGCAGCATGGCCCCGCCCTCAATGCGCCAGCGATCCATCGTCCAGCTCAGATCCCCCTGCACGCCCTGGCGGCGCTGCTGGCCATCGATGACGAGGCTGCTGCCGGAGTCGCTCACGTTGGGCTGGTGGATGTTGAAGTAGGCGGCACTGCCACTCAGGGTATCGTCGGCCGTGCGGGCCTTGTAGCCCAGCTCGAACTGGCGGCTGCGCAGGGCCGGCAGGGGCTGGCCGGCGCTGTCCCCGTAGGCCGCCTTGTTCGGTGTGTAGGTGGTCTCGATGCCCTGGCCCCAGCTGGCATACACCTGCCGTCCCGCGCCGAGCTCGTGGCTCAGCGCCAGCCAGGGCGTGGCAAAGCTCTGTGCATAGGCAATGCCCTGGTTGCCGTCGGTCCTGATCGCGGACTGGCGCAGGTGGGTGGCTCGCAGGCCGAGCCAGGCGGTCCAGTCTGCGGCCAGCACCACCCTGTCGCGCGCGAAGAGCTCGCTCGTGCGCTCAGCGCGTCCGGTGTTGGGGATGAGGCCGAGGTTCGGCAATGGCACGACGGTGTTGCCGTCGATCGTGCCCTGCCCGATGGGGGGATAGAAGCCGTCATCTAGCCGCGCATTGACGTGCAGGCTGTACTGGCTGGCGAGCCAGCCGACGTTCAGGACATGGCGCAGCGCACCGGTCTGGAACTGGCCGTCCAGGCCGAGTTGCAGCGCATCGCTGCGGCGATGTTCGCCGTCGCTCTGGAACGGGTAGTAGTCGAAGCTGCCGTCGCGGCAGTAGCGGTCGTACTGACCGGCGGCATCGCAACCGAAGGGGAAGGCCAGGCGGTCATCGCTGCGCAGTTCCTGGTGCACGTAGTGGCCGGTGAACTTCCAGCCCGGGCCGACGGCCTGCGTCACGCGCAGCGAGCCGGTATGGCCCGCCAGCACGACCGGCAGGCTCCAGGGCTGGTTGTTGAGGTTGATGCGTGGATCGATGGCGCGGGCATCGGGCAGGTGATTGCCCTGCAGGCTGAAACCGGGCTGGCTGGGCTGGCTGCGGCGACTGCTTTCCAGCTCCACCTCGACGAGCGTGTCGGCACTGACGCGCCAGTCGGCCGCCACGGCAGCGAGTTCGCGGTGCCCGGTGGCGCTACGCAGTTGCGGGTCGAGGTGCTGGGCCACGAGGTTGACCCGCAGACCGAAGGCCTGTGGCTCGCCGGCTGAGCCGAAGCGCTGGCTCAGGTCGGCCGCAGCCAGCCGGCTGCCGGACTGCTCCCAGCCCAGCGTGGCCGAGCGCAGGCTGGTGTCAGGACGCTTGACGACCAGATTGACCAGGCCGCCCGGAGCACTGAGCCCGGCCTGCACGCCGCTCAGTCCCTCGAGGATCTCGACGCGCTCCTTGTTGTCCAGCGGCAGCGAGGTCTCGCCATTGATCGGCAGGCCGTCGCGCTTGATGTTGCGACGGTTGTCGATGGCCAGCCCCCGGATCGCCACAGTGTCCCAGTAGCCCACGGCGTTGTAGGCATCGCTGACACTGGCCTTGAGGGCCACCACATCGGCAAGGCGTTGCACGTCGCGGTCCGCCAGGGCGACGTTGCCGATCACGCTGGCCTGCATGGGTAGCTGCTGCAGGCCGACGTCACCGAAACCGGCGACCGCGGCGCGTGCGGCCTGCGAGGTGATCACCACCGGTGCCAGACTGGCCTGTGCCGTGGTGCCCTGGGCCTGGGCGGGCAAGGCGCCAGCCAGCAGCGCGCTGGACAGGCAGCAGCCCAGGCTGGCCCGGGCCACGGGCGTCAGGCCCACGGCGCACGGCAAGGTGGCGCGGCGGGCTGGGGAAGAGGCGGAACGGAATGCCATCGTGAGTCTTTCATGCGATGGCAGGTCGGCATGTCGAGCTCACGCGCATCGTGGGAGGGATGCGGCATCACAGAACGTGCTTCCCTGCGCGAGGATTACCTCAATCAGGTTCAAAGGGACTTTCTCAGTCGCACGACCTGACGGTCATGCAACACCCCTAGCGAAGTGCCGGCTGCGGCCCGGACGGACGGACCGGCGTCGACGACGCGCATTATCGCCATACCCGATGCACATGCAGTCGACCAAGAAAAAAGGGCCGCTTGCGCGGCCCTTGCAGGCGGTGGACCGGGCCAGTCCCGGTCTGAAGAGGCTGAATCAGCGCACGCGCACCTGGATCGATGCAGCCGGCACCGTGACCTTGGCGCCCAGGTTGGAGGTGATGGTGATGCTGGTCGGTGCCAGGAAGGTGCCGGGCAGCATCGGGCTGTTGATCACGCCCTGGGCGTTGTAGGTCCAGCACGGGTCGGTGCCAGGGCACACGGCCGGTGAACCAGGCACGTTCTTGACCAGCGTCATCGGCTGCGGTGCCGGCGAGAAGTTGATGTCCACCGCCGCGCCAGCCATGATGTCGTAGGTCGAGGTGCCCATCTGGATGTACAGCTGCAGACCGGGCACCGTCGCGGTGTGGGTGTCGATGGCCACGACACTGATCTGGCCGCGATTCTTCGAGTTGTCGTACTGCGCCGTGGTGACGGAGATGGCGTCCTGCGCGGGCCCGCTCGCCGGCTGCACAGGGGTGGCCACGGTCTTGGCCGACGGGCACAGCACGCTGGCGAAGGCGGGGTCGTTCATCGGTGCAGCCCAGGGCGCCGGGTCGAGCTGGCCGACCACGGGGCCCGTGCTGCCGGCGGCGACGGTCATGGTCGACAGGGGACCGGAGCCGCAGTACAGGAAGGGCAGATCCTGGAAGTTGCCGGGCACGGTCGGGTCACCCGCCAGCGTGTTCTCGGGGAAGATGAACTCGAAGTTCGGCGCGCGGTACTGGCCGGCGACCAGGCCGTTGGCATGAGTCTCGACCGTGGCGATGCCACCCCACCAGACCTGCTTGTCGCCAGGCATGGAACACACGGCCCAGTTGTTGGTCATGCTGCCGACCGAGCACATGCTGCGACTGACGACGCGCAGTTCCTTGGTGGCCGGCAGATAGGCGCCGGCGTTGGGCTTGAACGTGAAGCGACCCAGGACCGGCGGGCCCGACGGGTTGGCCGTGCCGAGCAGGCGATCGGTGGTCTCGCCGGTGATCGGGTCGACGTCGATGGCGTACAGGTCCACCATGGTGCTCGGGTCAGTCGAGAAGCCGACGAACAACAGGCGTGACGTCGCTTCCTGCGGCAGGTTGGCGATCGGCAGGGCGCCCGTGCCTTGCAGCATCTCCTCGATGCCTACGTAGGCCGGGCGCGTGCCCGGCTTGGTGAAGATACCCAGGCGTGCGGTGATGGTGTGCGCCGAGACGTACGGCCCCTTGGCGTCGACCTTGAGGTTGCCGCTGTAGTCAACCACGTCGCCGATGGCGAAGGGGGCCTGCTTGGTGGGATCGGTCGTGTACTGGCAGCTCGAGGTGGCGGCGCAGTTGGCCGGCTCGGGCGGGTCCATCACCCATGTGTGGCAATACTCGCCATCCGGCGGGGTCACGAAGGCCGGGAAGGGGGCGGGCAGCGAATTGCAGTAGGGCGCAAGCGGACGGTTGGATTGCGGGCACTCGGGGTCGAAGCCGTTGTGGACCGCATTGACTTCGGTGCCAAACGGATTCTTGCGCGGGATGCACATCGGATACCCGGTCTCGGCCGAGACCGTCGGATTGTCCGTGTCGGCGGTGAAGCGCTTGTCGTAGCCCACCTCGATCAGCTGGGCGCCGCTGCCGGGCCGGCCGTGGGACTTGCCGAAACGCCCGACCGGATCGTTGATGCGCACCCGCGTGTCGGCCGTCGAACACACGCCCGGCGCGCCACCCAGGTGGAGTTCGGCATTGACGTAGTCGATGCAGTTGATCGTGCCCTGGCCGACGTTGAGCGACTGCTGCGAGATGAAGATCAGGCCGGCGATGTGGCGCCCGTCCACGACATTGCCCTGCACCCGCACCTCGTAGGACGGCATCGGCGCGTTGTACGGATACATGGCGGCGGCGACCGGCATGCGCACCTTGTCGGCCAGCGCCAGGCCGGTCATGGGCGGATTGGTCGTGGGTACCACGGTCGGGTCGACCAACGAGGGGTCGAACAGTTCGGCCCAGGTCAGCGACGTGGCCGGCATCTGCAGCACCGTGTTGCAGGGCACGACGATTTCCCTGCCGTTGACCTTGATCCAGCCGCCTCGCAGCTTGGGATCCGTGGCCGTGCACAACACGTTGTTGGTGTCCAGACGGGCTTCCTGGATGAAGCCGATGAAGTCGAACTGCGCCGGCACAGGCAGCGGACGACCGACCGGTGCCCCCTTGAAGACGCCGGGCGGCGCCTTGGCTGCCTGGCTGGGCAGGGCCAGCATCAGGCCGGAGAAGGCCACGGCCAGGCTGCTGCCGATGTGGGTCCAGCGCGCGGCACGCGCCCGGGCGGGTTGCTTGGCGTTGCGGGGAGGGGCCGAGATGGCCGATTTGCGAAATTTCATGATGTTTACCTCGCAGCGATGGACGTGTTGGTGGTGGCGGCTGCCGCAGGGCGGGCAGCGGGCGTGGTCTTGGGTGCCGGCTCCGTGCCGATGACGTAGGTGCCGTTGTCGTTGCGTATGCAGGTGCCCAGCGTGCGACCGCCGGCGCCGACGGCAGGCAGGGTGCGCCAGTCATCGATGGCCTGGCCGCGGGCGCCGATCAGGGCGCGGTTGTGGTCGCCGCTCTGGCCGTTCGGGATGCGCAGTTCGGGGTGATCGAAAGGTGCACTTTCGCAGGCAACGCGCGAATCGGTCAGGCCGAAACGCACGAAGGCGGTCAGATCGGCCAGTTCCTGCGCGGTCAGATTCAGCGGTTTGATGGCCGGGTGCACGTTGGTCTTGCCGCTGTCGGGCTTGTCCGAGCCGGTCGTGTCGATCAGGTCGGTGCCACGACGATCGCCGCCGCGGTTGTAGAACTCGATCACCTGCTCGAGCGTGTAGCGGCTGCCGTTGTGGAAGTAGGGCTGGGTCAGCGCGACATTGCGCAGCGAGGGCGTCTTGAACGCGCCGTCCACCGCCACACGGGTGTTGAGCGGGTCGGGCGTGAGGAAGCAGTCCTTGGTGCTGAGCTTGACGCTGAAGATGCAGGGGTCGACCCACAGGAAGTCACCCACCGGCAGGCCCTGCAGGCTGGTCAGCCAGGTGCGCGAGAACGACAGCGGCTTGCCCCACGGGTCGGTGCCGCCCAGGCCGGTGTCCTCGGCCGTCGGACGCACCCCGATGTTGTAAAAGCCCGAGTCGTACAGGCCCAGCTGGCGATCGCCGGTGAACATGTGCTCGACCACGTTGGTCTCGCCCGAGATCGGCTGCAGCAGCGTGCCGGCGTTGGTGAACTCCGCGCCCTTGTGGCACATCACGCACAGCGCCTTGCCACGGAAGATCTTCAGCCCGCTGATCTGCTGCGCGGTCAGCGCGTTCGGATCGGCCGCGAAGTAGCCGGCGCCGACGAAGCGGTCGAACGGCGTCGAGTCGGAGATCAGCGTCTGCTCGTAGGCCTGGATGGCCAGGCCCCAGAACATCGAGAAGTTGATCTCCATCTGCGTGTAGCCGTCCACCGGCTGCGCCGCACGCCACCAGGCCGGATCGAAGGCCGCCTGGATCAGCTCGGCGTAGCTCTGCTTCAGGCCCTTGCCGCCGGGGGCGCGGTGCGGACCGAGCACGCTGTCGTTGGCGTGCACGATCTGGTTGGCCAGCGGGCGCTGGGCCAGCATCTTGCGGCCCAGCATGCGGAAGCCCTTGTTGGCACAGGACATCTCCACATCGGACAGCGCCGGACCGACCGCCTGCGAGGCCAGGGCGGCGTTCTGCAGCTGGGCGCGTCCCCACACGGTCGAGCCGTCGGGCATGAGACGCAGCAGGCGTGCACCGTCATCGCGATTGCCGAACGGCGTCACGCCGTTGAACACGTTGTTGGCGCGGCCGTCCCAGAAGTTGCGGTAGTTGAACGCCGCGTTGATGACCGACGGGGTGTTGCGCCCGGTGGCCTGACGGCTGCCCGTGCCGTGCACGTTGAATGCGTCGAGCTGGCGCGTGGTGCAGTCCTCGGCCCCCTTGGGTGCGAGCTGGACGAACGCACCGCCCATGGTGCCCTGCGACCCGACGACATCATTGCTGTCGAAGGTGGCCACGGAGTTGCGATCGTTCGGGTTGGACAGGCGGTAGGTCGGGAAATCGGTCGGCTTGAGGGTGTAGTTCGGGCCGCCCAGGCCGGCCGCGGTGCGGGCGAACTTGCCGTCCGCGCCCGGGTGCAGCTGGTTCTTCATGCGGCCGTCGGCACCGGCGTGGAAATGGCAGCTGGCACAGGCCACGCCGTCGCTACCCACCTGGGCGTCCCAGAACAAGGCCTTGCCCAGCAGGATCGCCGCGTCGTTGTTGACGATGTACTGCTCCAGCCCCGGAATGGGCGGGATGCCGACGTTGCTCAGCGCCGTCATCGGCGGCAGCAGGTCGGGCGTGAGCGGCGTGTCGATGCCGGGGATGAGCGCCTGGCCGTGCGAGTTGCCGACCAGCTTGATCCCTTCGAGCGTGGTCATCATCACGCCGCCGGACGACAGCGTCGTGCCGCCCAGGGCCAGCGTGCGCCCGTCCGAGGTGGTGCCGAGCATGCCCTCGCCGGTCACGAAGTCGGAGGACTCGAAGTCGGGCACCAGGTGGTGCGGCAGGCCGAGCGAATCGGCGATGAAGATGTCCGGGCCGAGGTCGTCCAGACCGGCCGCGTTCTTGCCCATGCCACGTGCCACGACGGATACACCGTACGCGCCGAGCAGACAGGCGATGGCGGCAGCCGCGAGATATTTCACGCGGCTGCCATGTTTGTTAAAAGCCCTCATGTGGACTCCCAGAACCTGATGATGTGCCGACTGCACACGCCCGGCACTTGGCCGGGAACCCCGTGGCAGCAGTCCTAGTTGCTGATCGCACCGCTAGCCTCCAATGACGTCGTCGTCGTAAGGCCTGGTAATGGATACCAAGCCAAGTTAATCAATGAATCTGAGGATCGATTCTTCGCCTTAACTGAAAATGAAGCGATCCCGTGTCCGCGTGCACCGCCATGTAGTTGGGCGAAAAAACCCACGTTTCAGGTCAATTTGATCGACCGGCGTACCGGGCACACCACAGACAAGAAAGCGTGACTTATTTCTCGATAAGCCGCCGTCCGACCGCCCCACGGGGTTTTCACTGAATAACTTAATCCAACGAAATATTTATCGGCCGAATTACTCGCCGCTGTAGCGGCGCACGGGCCGCACGGGCAACAAAAAGGGCCGCCGGATGGCGGCCCGAAGGGCGTGCAGGCGGGTGCGGGGCGCGGGCCCGGCACATCCCGGCCGGCCCGCGGGGCGGGGCCGGCGCCACAGGCCAGGAGCGCCAGGAGCCGGGCTCAGCGCAGCAGCGACAGCACCTGCTGCGGCAGCTGGTTGGCCTGCGCGACCATCGCGTTGCCCGCCTGCTGCAGGACCTGGGATCGGGACAGGTTGGCCGTTTCCGCCGCGAAGTCGGCATCCACGATGCGGCTGCGCGCCGCCGACTGGTTCTCCACCGAGACCTGCAGGTTGCTGATCACCGCATCGAAGCGGCTCTGCGTGGCACCCAGGGTGGCGCGTTCGGCATTGATCTTGTTGATCGCCGTGTCGATGTCGTCGATCACGTCGTGCACCGCCGCGTTGTCGGTCGTGCTGTCGATCACGGCGCGGCCGGTGGCCGTGACCGACGTTCCGGCCACGTCGGTGATCTCGCTGGCCGAGGTCATGTCGACCGTGGCGATGTCGATCGTGTCGTTCTCGGTCGTGCCCGCACCGACCTGGAAGGTCAGCGTGCCCGCGTCCGAGCCGATGATGTGCTTGCCGTTGAAGGTCGTGCCGCCCACGGTGCGCTGGATTTCCTTGGCCAGTTCGCCGAATTCCTTGTCGAGCGAATCCTTGTCGCTGTCGCTGTTGGTGCTGTTGGCCGACTGCACGGCCAGCTCGCGCATGCGCTGCAGCATGTCGCCGACCTTGCCCAGCGCGCCTTCGGCCGTCTGCGCCAGCGAGATGCCGTCGTTGGAATTGCGGATGGCCACGTTCATGCCCTTGACCTGGGCGTTCATGCGTTCGGCGATGGCCAGGCCGGCGGCGTCGTCCTTGGCCGAATTCACGCGCAGACCGGAAGACAGGCGCTGCATGGAGGTCGCCAGCGAGGACTGCGAGGCAGCCTGGTTGCGCTGGGCGTTCATGGAGACGAGGTTCGTGTTGATGGAAGTGGACATGTTGGACTCCTGGGTGACGATGGAACCGGCAATTAGCGCCGTCGGAACTCTCCGCACCCACCGGGGCGGTTGCGGTCTTGCCCAGCGCTAGACAGCCTGTTGTTCCGCGTGGTCGCTCCCACCCGAACCATCAGCCGGCTAACCGGACCACGGAGGTTGTTTGGACGTCCGTTGGTTTTCATATCGGTGTGGCCTGGATGGAACTTTAGGGTCGCTGCGCTCTGGTCAATGCGGCCAGCCGTTGACCGCACCTCTACCTTGCCTGAACCCCGCGGCGGCGCTGCGCCGAAATGCGCCGGCCTGACCGGCCAATTCGGATCCAACGCGCAACGCGCGCTGCCTACAGTCGTCGCCATGGTGCCCGGCGGCGTGCCGCCGTCATGCCCACGCGCCGCCGACCTGCATACGCACCGGCATCGCGGCCCGCCGCGCCCCTACATCGACACCGCCATGTCCGCCCTCACCCACAGCAATCCGCACAGCCCGTCCGTCCAAGCCGCCGTGCGTGGCGAACGCCAGTGGCGCCGCGGCGTGGAACTGGCCCGCCAGGGCCGCCACCGCGCGGCCACCGTCCAGTTCGACGCCGCCACCCGCACCTGCCCGGGCGACAGCCTGTACTGGCTCAACCTGGCCAGCAGCCAGCACAAGTGCGGCCAGGACCAGGCCGCCATGGCCTCGGCCCGGCGTTCCTTCGCGCTCGACCCGGGCAACGCGCCGGCCTGCCTGATGCTGGGCGAGCTGCTGCGCGGCAACGGCCTGCACCGCGAGGCGCTGGCCGCCCTCGACCAGCTGGCCGACCAGGCGCCACGCGACGGCAACTGGCACCTGCTGCGCGGCTCGCTGCTGTACGACCTGGGCCGCCACCAGGACGCCATGCAGGCCCTGCTGGATGCGCTGGCGGCCACCGGCGGCGACACCAACCTGCGCATCAAGGCCATGATGCAGCTCGGCCACTGCCTGGCGGTGCTGCGCAAGCACTACGAGGCCGGGCAGTGCTACCGCACCGTGCTCGACCTCGAACCCGACTCGATCGGCTCGGCGCTGTATGCCGCGCACTACAGCGCCTGGGCCTGCGACTGGCCCGAGCTCGACCGCGACCTGACCCGGCTGGGCAGCTGCATCGCCACCATCAGCGGGCGTGCGCTCGATCAGCGCCACGTCAACGGCCTGAGTCCGTTCTGCCTCATCACCCTCACCGACGACCCGGCCCTGATGCGCTGGGCCGGCGAGCTGGCCTGCGGCCGGCTGAGCGATCCCGCGGGCCAGGACAGTGGCGGCAGCACCGGCCAGGCGGCCCCCGACCGCCAGGTCAGCCGCGTCACCGGCCAGCGCCGCCCGCGCCTGCAGCGCCCGCACGGCAGGCTGCGCATCGGCCTGCTGTCGAGCGACTTCCACCACCACGCCACCACCATGCTGCTGGTCGAGGCGCTGGAGCACATCGACCGCAGCCGCTACGAGCTCTATCTCTATTCAGCCGGCATCGACGACGGCAGCGCGCTGCGCCAGCGTGTGGCCGCCACCGCCACGCAGCTGCGCGAGGTCGCCGGCCAGGGCAACGAGGAGATCGACGC
>JBJOKY010000485.1:0-3185 GCA_046045865.1 Pseudomonadota bacterium
CCCCGCCGCCCGCATGGCCGCCGGGCGCGGCGCCAGGACACGCGTCATGAGACGCGCCCACCGTCGCGGCCTGGGCGCCGGCGCGCTGCTGCTGCCGCTGCTGGCCCACGGCGCGGCCTACCTGCCCGGCGCGGACGGCGCCGAAGCCGCCAGCCCGGCCCAGCCGCCCGCGCGCAGCAGCGAACCCGCCGGCAACGGCCTGCGCTGGACGCTCGCGCCCATGCGCACCAGCGGCACGGTGGCGCTCGACCTGCGCTGGCTGCGCCTGGAAGACGGCAGCCGCACCAGTCAGGCGCTGGTCTACAACGACATCGACATCGCCACCCACCTCTGGCAGCCCTGGTTCGCCCAGCTGCGCGTCGGCGTGGGTGTGCTGGCCGAACGCGACGGCCGCAGCGCCCCCGGGCTGGGGGAGACGCGCTCCAGCAGCGGCTCGCTCACCGGCCGGGTGGCGCTGGCGGTGTTTCCGGCCAGCCGCTTCCCCTTCGAGCTGCGCGCCGACGTCAGCGACAGCCGCGTCTCGGGCGACAGCCTGGGTGCCGACTACCGCAGCCAGCGCCTGGGCATCACCCAGTCGTGGCGGCCCGAGCTGGGCAACGGCAACCTGATGTTCAACTTCGAGCACAGCCGGCTGTCCGGCATCGTCGGCGTGGACCGCGTCGACTTCGTGCAGGCCAACGCCTTCCGCCAGGCCGGCACGCACAGCCTGGAGTTCAACGCCTCGCTCACGCGCAACACGCGCGAGGACGCCCCCGCCAGCGCGGCGGCCGGCACCACGCCCGGCAGCGCCGCCGGCCTGGTCAGCAGCCTGGGCGCGCTGGGCCTGCGCCACGGCTGGCGCCCCGACGCCAGCACCAACGTCGACACCATGGCGACCTGGAACTCGCTCGAGCTCGGCCGGCGCACACCCGCCGGCGGCGTGGGCGCCGACCTGGACGACGGCGGACTGCGCAGCGACCTGCGCCAGCTCTCCAGCGTGGCCACCTGGCGCCCCGGTGCGACCAGCCTGTTCCAGCCCGAATCACCGCTGCTCGTGAGCACCAGCCTGCGCTGGGCCGACTCCGGCGTGAGCAGCACGGCCGGGCAGGACGGCAGCGCCACGCCGCTGCTGCGCGTGTCGCAGCGCGTGCGCAGCGTCTTCGGTGCGCTCGGCGCCAGCCAGGAGCTGGGGCGCAGCTGGCGCGTCAACGGCTCGTTCGCCAGCGGCCTGGTGCAGGCTGCCGGCGGCATGGGCCGCATCACGCGCAACCTCACCGCCGCGCTGGGCTGGGCCCCCGCGCCGCTGCTGCTGGGCGGCGAGTGGCGCTATGCCCCCAGCGCCACGCTGAGCGCCGCGGCCGGCGACGTGCGCCGGCGCGACCAGTCCGGCAGCCCGGCCGGCACCAGCGACCCGACCGGCCTGCCCAGCGGCGACATCTCCACCCAGGAGCCCGGCCAGCGCCGCACCGCGGGCCTGCAGATCGAGCACGGCGCCTCGCGCAGCCTGCTGCTGGATGACCGCCGCGGCAGCCTGTCGTTCAGCCTGAGCCAGAGCCTGGGCGCGCTGCGCGCCTCGCCCTCGCGCGAGAACGCGCGCGCGCTGGCGCACAGCGCCTCGGTCTACTGGCAGTCCGACCCGGCCGCGGGCGACGGCTCGCGCCTGTCCTACGCCGGGCTGAGCGTGAGCGACGCGCGCGCCTGGGCGCCCGAGGTGGCACGCTTCCAGCTCGTCAACCTGCAGTTCAGCCAGCGCCAGCAGCTGGCCCGCCACGCCAGCTGGTCGGGCGACCTGACGGTGCAGGCCAGCCGCAACGACATCAGCCAGATCGACGCCTTCAGCGGCGAGCTGCGCCTGGCCAGCCAGGGCTGGCAGCGCTACACCAACGGCACGCTGAGCTACGAGGACCAGCGCTTCCTCGACGTGCCGCGGCTGCGCTACACGGCCATCCTGGGCCTGCACAGCCAGCAGTTCGAGAGCCGCACCTTCGGCGACATCGACGCGCCGCGCGAACGCATCACCCAGTCCATCGAGCACCGCCTCGACTACGCCATCGGCAAGCTCGAGACCCGCCTGGCGGCGCGCTACGCGCGTGTCGACGGGCGCGACATCACCGCGCTGCAGGCGCGCGTGCTGCGGCGTTACTGACCGACACCCGCCCTCCACCATCCTCGGCGACAAACCAGCCCTGCGACCTTCCCGCCCCCATCGCATCAGGAGCCCTTCCGTGACCCCTCTGTCCCTCTCGCAGCCTGACCCGCACCGGGCCGCGGCGCAGCCCCAGCCCGGGCCGCGCCGGCCCGTCCGCCCCGGCGCCGCCCGTGCCCTGCTCATGCGCCTGACCGCGCGCCTGGCCCTGCACCTGGCCGTGGCCTGCGCCATGCTGGCCGGCCTGGGCCTGCTGGCCAGCACGCCGGCGCGGGCCGAATACGGCGACGTGGTGATCAACAACTACTCCGACGCCGCCGGCATGCGCCCGGTGATCTTCCCGCACTGGTTTCATCGTGTGCGATTCCGTTGCAAGGTCTGCCATGCCGACCTGGGTTTCCAGTTCAAGGCGGGCGGCAACCAGATCAACATGCTCAAGATCATCGACGGCCAGTTCTGCGGCGCCTGCCACAACGGCGAGGTCGCCTGGTCGGCCGAGAACTGCAACCTGTGCCACTCCGCCAAGCCCGGCACCGTGACCCAGGTGCACGAAAGCACGCTGCAGAAGCTCGCGCCCGCACCGGCGCCCGCAGCAGCACCCACACCCGCCGCCGCCCCTGCCGCGGTGAAGAAATAGGAAGCAGCCGCCATGACGCAAACGCCCATGACGCCCGCCCGTCACGCCGCCCCGAACCGCCCTGCCGGCGCGCCGGCCACCCTGCCGCAGCGCGCGGCCGACTTCGAACGCGTCGGCCGCTGGCTGGTCGGCGTCGGCATGTCCACCATGCTGGCCGCCGCCGTGCTGGCGGTGGCCCTGCCCGGGTCGGCACGCGCCCAGGCCAATGCCGGCAAGACCATCTACGACAGCGGCTGCTCGGCCTGCCATGGCACCGGCGTGCTGGGCGCGCCCAAGTTCGGCGACGCCGCCCAGTGGGGCCCGCGCGCCAAGGCCGGCATCGACGCGCTGGTCAGGAGCGCCATCGCCGGCACCGCCAAGGGCATGCCGCCCAAGGGCGGACGCGCCGACCTGAGCGACGCGCAGATCCGCGCCACGGTCGAA
>JBJOKY010000486.1:0-3166 GCA_046045865.1 Pseudomonadota bacterium
TCATCGCCATCCAGGCCAACATCGCGCGCGAGCTGTGCCGGCGCCTGCGTCTGGCCGACGACGCCCGCATGCCGGCCGCCGACCTGCCTGCGGGCACTGACGACGGTCAGCTGGCCTGGCCGGCCATCCTGTCGCTCTGAACCGCGCGCGGGCACATGCCGGCAGCAGGGCGTGACGCCGTGCACGGCGCCAGCCAGCATCCGGTCGGGTAGCCCTGGCACGAAATTGCGCGCCGCGAACTGCAAAAGCGGCCGCGCACCGACCACCTCTTCACGACATTCCACCCGCTTGGGGGGGTGCCACGCACTTGCGGGGCACTCGCCCGCAGGCAATACTGCACACGCGTCTTTTCGTTTGTTTGTTCATTGCGACACCCCGGGTGGCTTCCCTGCCACCCGGGGATTTTTTTTGTCCGTGCACGAACACGCGCCACGGCCCGGGGACACCGGCATGATCCGCTTCGAGCTGGCCTGTAGCGGTCACGGCCCCCCCCGTCACACCGGTCACCCCGGTCACGCCACAACGGTGACCGAGGTCACGAAGTGCTACCGTGAGGGCGTGCAAAGGGCATACCCGGTTCCATCGGCCCGGGCTTGCACCTACCCTGGCGTCTTGACCAACCTGGGAGCCTGCCGTGCGTCTGAGCTGGATGTCGATCACGCTGCTGTGCAGCCTGGCCGGTTGTGCCTGGCTGCCCTGGCGCGAGGCGCCGGAGGAGCCTGCGGCGCTGCCGGCACAGGTCCAGCCCGACCCGGGTGCGGCGACCTTCGCCATCCCGCCCGTGACGCCCGCCGCACCCGCGGCCGAGCCGGCACCGGTAGCCGCCGCCGCCCCCCCGGCCACCGGCCCGGCCAACGCCGAGGCTGCGGCGTCGGCGCCCGTCGATGCAACGGCGGGTGAACGCCGGCCGGCGCGGAAGTGGGCCATCAACGACGCCGCGCTGGACATCATCAAGACCGCCGAGAGCCCGGGCGGCCCGCGCCTGCAGGCCTACCTCGAGGGCAAGCGCTGGTTCATCGGCTACGGCCACCCGGCGGTGCGCGGCCAGGTCATCACCGAGAAACGCGCGCTCGCGCTGCTGCGCCAGGACGTGCACAAGTGCGAGCGCCAGGTCGCCGCGTCGGTCAAGGTGCCGGTCACGCGCAACGAGTTCTCGGCCATGGTCTCGCTGTGCCACAACATCGGCACGACGCGCTACGCCAAATCCGAGGTCGTGGCCTACCTGAACCAGGGCGGGCGGGTCGAGGCGGCCGAGGCCTTCAACGAGTGGATCTACCCGGCCGGCCTGGCGCCGCGGCGCAGGAAGGAGATGGCGCTGTTCATGCAGCAGCAATAGCGCCGCCGTGCGGCCACGCCACCGCCGGGCGCACGCGCGCCGTCAGCCTGCCGCGTCGGC
Source organism: Pseudomonadota bacterium (assembly GCA_046045865.1). GTDB lineage: Bacteria > Pseudomonadota > Gammaproteobacteria > Burkholderiales > Burkholderiaceae_C > Sphaerotilus. The sequence continues at coordinate 1,397 of JBJOKY010000486.1, forward strand.
CTGTTCGCCCAGGGCGTAGAACACCAGGCCGGCGGTGCGGATGTTCAGGCGCTCGAAGCGCGTGAAGCCGGCCTCGGCGGCCAGGGCGCGCGCACGTTTCTCGCCCCAGCAGGCGCCCAGCCCCAGACCGCCCTGGGCGAGCGACTGCGGCACGCAGTGCAGGCAGCTGATGCCGTAGAACATGCGCGCGAAGGGGTTGGCCAGGTTGGTCTGCAGGTCGTCGGCCACCTTGGGCTCGACCATCAGGTAGGTGCCGCCCTCGGCCAGCGCGGCGCGGATGTGGCGCATCGCCGCCACCGGGTCGGGCAGGTCGTGCATCACGTCGAAGGTGCTGATGAAGTCCCAGCCCGGGCCGGCGGGCAGTTCCTCGATGCGGCTGACCTCGAAGCGCACGCGTGCGGCCAGGCCGGCGTCGTGTGCATAGCCGCGCGCGATGTCGATCGAGCGTGCATCAAGGTCGATGCCGACGATGGTCGCGTCCGGGTAGGCGCGCGCCAGCGTGATGGGCACGACGCCGGTGCCGCAGCCCAGGTCGAGCGCACGCCCGCCGGCCTGCAGCCGCGCCACCACCGCGGGCAGGGCGGGCAGCCAGTGGCGCACCAGCCGGGCCTCGTAGACCGGGCGGTTCATCACCTCCAGCATCTGCGGCATGCCGGCGCCGAAGTCGGCGAAGGAGATGCCGCTGCCGGTCTGGAAGGCCTCGGCCAGCCTGGGCGCCATGGCCAGCAGGCCGGGCACGCTGCCGTACAGGCCGCCCAGGTAGTACTCCGAGCCCGGGTCGGTCAGGAACTGGGCGTGCTCGTCGGGCAGGGTGTAGCGCTCGGCCGCGGCGTCGTACTCGACGTAGCCGGCGCCGGCCATCGCGGCCAGCCATTCCTCGACGTAGCGCGGCAGCACGCCCGAGCGTTCGGCCAGCTCGGCGGCCGTCAGCGGCCCGGCGCCGGCCAGCTGGCGGAACAGGCCGGCGCGGTCGCCCACCACCAGCAGGCCGGCGGCCATCGCCGTGGCCACGTCGCCGACCACCTTGAGCATGAAGCGGGTGGATCTTTCCTTGTCCATGGGTGTCCTCGTCGTTGTCTCGGGCTGCGCCAGCATAGCGGCGCGCGCGCCGGGTGCCTGTCACGTGCGTCAGGGCCGTGGCTGGTGCGGCGGCGGCGGCGTGGCGGGCAGCGTGGTGGGCAACCCGAGCCCCGCCAGCACCGCCTGGAGCTGCACGTCGCCGGCCAGGTCGCCGTACTCCCAGCGCGGCCCGGGCGGTGGTGCGGCCAGCAGCTCGTCGGGCACGATGCCGCGGCCCTGCCAGCGCAGGCCGGCGGGCGTGGCCATCTCGGCCACCGCGATGCGCATGCTGCCCGCGTCGTCCAGCGTCACCACCTGCTCGATCACGGCCGCGCCGAAGCTGGTCTGGCCGATCAGGCGCGCCTGGCGCTGCTCGCGCAGCACACCGGCCAGCGCCTCGGCGCCTGCACCGGTACGCGCGTCGATCAGCACCAGCAGGCGCACGGATTGCCAGACCGCGGCGGCACGCGCCAGCGTGGCGGCCGCGCCGTAGGGGCCGTAGTCGGACGGCACGGCGCGCAGCACCGGGCGGGCCACCGCACCGGGGCCGTGCAGGTGCATCACCTCGGCGCCTTCGGGCAGCAGCAGCCCGGCCACGCCGACCACCGCGTCGAGCAGGCCGCCTGCAACGCCGTCTCGTCGACCGGGCGCAGGTGCAGATGCACGAGCTGCGCGACAAAGCCCCGCCAGCCGCGCGTGCCCAGCACGCGC
>JBJOKY010000487.1:0-3161 GCA_046045865.1 Pseudomonadota bacterium
AGTGCCGAACTGGCCGGCGCCGAGTACGCCCGGCTGGAGGCGCAGCGCCAGGCGGCCATGAAGGGCGATGGCGAGTTTGCCGGCATGGGCCAGGCGGCGCGCGAGGCGCTCGTGGGTGCACTCACCCGCCAGGTGGCCGAGGCCTATGTGCGCTACACCAAGGCGTCCGAGCTGGCCGGCGACAAGGCGCGCGAGGCGGGCGACAAGCTGGTCGCCGACGCAGGCAAGACCGCGCAGCTCGATGTCGACATCAAGCGCCAGTGGGTCAAGGATGCGGCCGAGTTGTCCAAACAGTACAGCCAGGCCATCGAGCTGGCGCAGGGCGACCCCGAACGCGTGGCGCAGCTCACACGCGAGCGCGATCAGCGCCTGATCGAGGGTCAGCGAGCCACCAATGACAAGCTGGCAGCCCTGGCCGCAGGGCAGAGCGCCAAGGCGCGCGCGCTGGCGGACGCCCAGGCCGGCCTGACCCTGGCGCAGTTCAAGGCCGGCACCGATGCCGAGCTGGCGGCGCTGGATGACCGCGAAACCGCGCTGGCCCAGGCGCGCCAGGCCGGGCAGGTCGGCGAGCGGCTGGCCGCTGACGAGAGCCTGCGCATCGAGCAGGACCGGCTGACCGTCAAGGCCCGCCTGGTGGCCAAGGAAATCGAGCTGGAGGCGCTGCGCCAGACGGCCCCGGGCGATGCCGCCGCCGCACGGCAGCAGGAGGGCCGGCTTGTCACGCTGCGCGCCCAGCTGGCTGATGTGACGCGGCAGATCCGCCAGGCGCCCGACAAGGCGCTGGCGTCGCAGAGCTTGCAGAGCGATGCCCCGGATTTCGACCCCCTGGGCGACGCCATGCGCAAGGGCGACGACGCTCTGGCGGCGCGCGAGGACGCCCGCTGGAAGGCCGCACTGCAGGCCGGCGAGCAGCTCAGGGCCAGCCGCGAGCAGCTGAGCGTGGCCATGATCCGCGACGACGAGCAGCGCGCCCGCGCCGAGCTGGCCATCGAGCAGCGCCGCCTGCGCGAGCAGCTCGACCTGGATGCCCTGGGCGCCGATGACCGCAAGGCCCTCGAGGACGAGCTGGCGGCCTGGCTGGTCGACCGCAATGCGCAGCTGGCCGAGCAGTTCAAGCCCGGGTGGCGGAAGTTGGTGGACGGCTGGGCGGATGTGAACCGCCTCATGCGCCAGGGCCATGACGAGCTGATGCAGGGCATCGTCAAGAACGGAGAGGACGCCTTCGTGCAGTTCGCCCGCACGGGCAAGCTCAACGTGAAGAGCCTGGTCGACGACGCGATCAACCAGATGCTGCGGCTGCAGTTCCGCCAGATGCTGGGCAGCGACAGCGGCCAGGGCGTGCTAGGCGCTGTGAGCGCATTCCTGCGCCCGCAGGCCGCGACGTCGACCAAGGGCTACAGCGGCCAGGAGGGTGACGCCAGCTTCATGGGCCCGCTGCAGGATCTGGGCGATGCAGCCACCGCAGCCGGCGCGCGCATGCGCGGCGCGGCTGACGCCAGTTCTGCCCTGGGCACGCAGGCCGGCACGGCGGGCGACGGCCTGGGCAAGCTGGGCAACGGTCTGTTCGGCGCAGTGCAGGCGGTACTGAGCTTCGTGGCCAGCCTGTCGGCGCAGTCGGCGTCGTCATCAGCCAGCGGCCTGATGGGGCTGTTCTCGGCAGCGTCTGGCGGCAATGGTCCCGTGGAGGGTGACGCCAGCTTCATGGGACCGGTCATGCCAAAGGCCCTCGGCGATGTGTTCGGGTCCGCCCATCGCTTCGCCACCGGCGGCGCGTTCACGAACCAGGTCGTCGACCAGCCCACGCCGTTCCGTTTCGCTGACGGCGGCGCGCTGCGCAATGGGCTCATGGGCGAGGCCGGGCCCGAGGCCGTGATGCCGCTTGACCGCGCCCCGGGCGGCGGCCTGGGCGTGGCGGCACTGGATGCCAGCGGCCGCCAGGTCGGCACGCTGAGCCTGGCGCGCGGGCGCGGCGGGCGCCTGTCGGCTGTGCTCGATGCCGCCAGCGCCCTGGCGGCGACCGGGCGGGACGGCCCGAAGCCCGGCCAGATGCTGCGCCGCTTTGCCACCGGCGCGGCGTTCGGGCTGCGCGCGCCAGCGGTGCACTTCGCCACCGGCGGCGCGTTCGGCAGCCAGGGCGGCGAACGCCTGGCCGGCGCGGCTGATCCGCGCGCAAGCCGCGACGCCATGCCGCCCGTGCAGCTCACGCTGGCGCCCGTCATCAACATCGACGCGCGCACCGACGCGGCCCAAGTGCGCCAGCTCGTCGTGCAGGGCATGGCCCAGGCGGCGCAGCAGGCGCAGGCGGCCGTGCTCGACACCATGCGGCGCAACCGCTCTGCCTTCCGCACCTGATCATGACCACCTACACCTGGCCATCGGGAGACCGAGCATTCGACGCTGCGCAGATGACTGTGCGCCTGCGGCACAACGCGCGGTTCAACACCAGCCCGCTGAGCGGCGCCGGGCAAGGCATCTCGCTGCCCGGCGCCCGCTGGGCGCTCACCGTGACCCTGCCCCGGCAGTTCTACGCCGACCGTGCGCGGGTCGAAGCCTTCATCCATCGTCTGAGCGGGGTCGAGCACCGCGCTCAGCTCTGGGACCAGGCGCGCGCCGAGCCGCTGCAGCTGTCCGGGTCGCCACTGGTCAATGGCGCCCTGGCGCAGTTCGCGACCACGCTGGCCCTGGATGGCGTGATCTACCCCGGCCAGAACCGCGTCCGGTTCAGCCAGGACATCGACAATGCCTGGTGGGTCAAGACTGCCACCGGCACGGGCACGGTGCCCGCGGTCGTTGCCAACGACGGCGTTGCGCCGGATGGCAGCACCACGGCCGACAAGGTCACGCTGTCGATAGGCGCAGGCACCACGACCGGCGACCGGTCGACAGTCAGCGCCAACTCCACGGACTGCGCATCGGTGGTGGGCACGGCGCAGGTGTTCGCGATCTGGCTCAAGTCGGCTGACGCATCGACCTACGCGGTGCGGATCGACTTCAACGGCATCGGCGGCGGCGTGTTCACCATCACGCCCACATGGCAGCGCTGCGTCATCGCCATCGACGGCGCATCGGTGACCGGTGCCGTCTTCATCCCGTCCATCCGCCTGCGTGGCGCGCAGGGCACGTCCGCCACGGCTGTGGTGCACATCTGGGGCGGCACGTTC
>JBJOKY010000488.1:0-3148 GCA_046045865.1 Pseudomonadota bacterium
GCCGGTGATTCCGCCGCACTTTGATCTGGAGCCGATCGACAAGGGCAAGGCGCGCCTGTCGGCGGTGGTCAAGCAGATCAAGCGCAAGGACGTCACCCACCTGATCAACGCCTGCGACGCCGGGCGCGAGGGCGAGCTGATCTTCCGCCTGATCGTGCAGTACGCCGATGGCGGCAAGGGCAAGCTCAACAAGCCGGTGCAGCGCCTGTGGCTGCAGAGCATGACGCCGCAGGCGATCCGCGACGGCTTCCAGCAGCTGCGCTCGGACGCCAGCATGCGGGGCCTTTCGGACGCCGCGCGCAGCCGCTCCGAGGCCGACTGGCTGGTCGGCATCAACGGCACGCGCGCCATGACGGCGTTCAACTCGCGCGACGGCGGCTTCTTCCTGACCACCGTGGGCCGGGTGCAGACGCCGACGCTCTCGATCGTGGTCGAGCGCGAGGAAAAGATCCGCAAGCACGTGCCGCGCGACTACTGGGAAATCAAGGCCAGCTTCGCCGCCGAAGCCGGCCTCTACGACGCCAAGTGGTTCAACCCGTCCTACAAGAAGGACCGCGACGGCCTGGCCGAGGACGGCACACCGGACCCCGACAAGCGCGCCGACCGGCTCTGGAACGCCGAGCAGGCTCAGGCGATCGCCGACGCGGTGCGCGGCCAGACCGGCACCGTGACCGAGGAAGCCAAGCCCAGCACGCAGGCCAGCCCGCTGCTCTACGACCTGACGACGCTGCAGCGCGAGGCCAACAGCCGCTTCGGCTTCTCGGCCAAGAACACGCTCGGGCTGGCGCAGGCGCTCTATGAAAAGCACAAGGTGCTGACCTACCCGCGGACCGACTCGCGCGCGCTGCCGGAAGACTATCTGGCCACCGTGCAGCAGACCTTCTCGATGATCGCCAGCGAGGACCTGCCGGGGCCGCTGCGCGAGCTGGCCCAGCACGCCCGCAAGGCGCTGAACGCCGGTTACGTCAAGCCGACCAAGCGCGTGTTCGACAACAGCAAGGTGTCGGACCACTTCGCCATCATCCCGACCCTGCAGGCGCCCAAGAGCCTGACCGAGCCGGAAGCGAAGCTGTACGACCTGGTCGTCAAGCGCTTCCTGGCGGTGTTCTACCCGTCGGCCGAGTTCATGGTGACGACGCGCATCACCAAGGTGGCGGTGGCCGTGCCGGGTGTCGGGCCCGAGCAGCACTTCCAGACCAACGGCAAGGTGCTGGTCAATCCCGGCTGGCTGGCGGTCTACGGCAAGGAAGCACAGGGCGAGGACGCCAACCTGGTCGCGGTGCAGCCGGGCGAGACGGTCACGAACGACGACATCAAGGCGCTCGCGCTGGTGACCCGGCCGCCGGCGCGCTACAACGAAGCGACGCTGCTGTCGGCCATGGAAGGCGCCGGCAAGCTGATCGACGACGAGGAGCTGAAGGCCGCCATGCGCGAGAAGGGCCTGGGCACGCCGGCCACCCGCGCCGCCATCATCGAAGGGCTGATCGCCGAGAAATACCTGCTGCGCGACGGCCGCGACCTGATCGCCACCGCCAAGGCCTTCCAGCTCATGACGCTGCTGCGCGGCCTCGATGTGCAGGATCTGACCAAACCCGAGCTGACCGGCCAGTGGGAGAACCAGCTCGCGCAGATGGAGCGCGGCGAGCTGAGCCGCGACGCCTTCATGCGCGGCATCGCCGAGATGGCCGAGCGGGTGGTGCGCAAGGCCAAGGAATACGACCGCGACACCATCCCGGGCGACTACGCCACGCTCAGCTCGCCCTGCCCCAACTGCGGCGGCGTGGTGAAGGAGAACTACCGCCGCTTCACCTGCGTGGGCAAGGAAGGTGCGGCCCCCACCCAGGCGCCGGTCGAAGGCCAGGAAGGCCCGGGCTGCGGCTTCTCCATCACCAAGATCCCGGGCGGCCGCAGCTTCGAGCTGCACGAGGCCGACGCCCTGCTGCGCCAGCACAAGATCGGCCCGATGGAGGGCTTCCGCTCCAAGGCCGGCTGGCCCTTCACCGCCGAACTCAAGCTCGTGCATGACGAGGAGATCCACAACTGGCGGCTCGAGTTCGACTTCGGCGAAGACGAGAAGAAGGCCCAGGAGGACGGCGAGCCGGTGGACTTCAGCGCGGCCCAGAGCCTGGGCGCCTGCCCCAAGTGCAAGGGCCATGTCTACGAACACGGCACGAACTACGTCTGTGAACACGGCGTGGGTGCCCACCCGACCTGCGACTTCAAGAGCGGCCGGGTCATCCTGCAGCAGACCATCGAGGCCACGCAGATGGGCAAGCTGCTGGCCAGCGGCAAGACCGACCTGCTGGACGGCTTCGTCTCCAACAAGACGCGCCGCAAGTTCAAGGCCTTCCTCAGCTACGACAAGAAGGAGGGCAAGGTGGTGTTCGAGTTCGAGCCGCGTGCCCCCCGCGCCCCGGCGGGCAAGTCGGCCGCCGGCAAGACGGCGGCCCGCAAGGCCGCGGCCGGCTGATCCCGCCCCGGGGCCGCATGCGCCCCGGCGGCCTGGGGCGACGGCGGAATCAGCGCCGGCTCAGGCCGGGCGGCGGCGCTGCCGCGCCTCGGGCACCTGGTCGAGGAAGGCGTCCAGGCTCAGCACGGCGCAGGGCAGGCTGGCGCCACGCAGGCCGAGCAGCTCGGGCTCGGCGCTGACGATGGCATGGGCCCGCGTGGCCTGGGCCAGGCGCAGCATGGCCAGGGGCAGGGGCTCGGGCCCCGGGCGCTCGACCCGGCCGCTGACATCGGCCCGCAGGGTGTGGGGCAGGTAGTCGTTGAGCAGGCGCTGGCGCTCGTCGCTGGAGAGCGCCAGGCGCGGATCGGCCAGGCGGCAATGCAGGTCGTAGAGCGTGGCCAGGCTCATGATGGGCCGCACCCGCTGGGTCTGCCAGGCCGAGCGCAGCCGCGCCGAAGGCCCGCCGCCAAAGACCAGCGCGCCCACCACCAGGGTGTTGTCGATCACCACGCGCGGCGCGCGGCGCAGCATCACCTCGGGCTGGCGCTCCGGCGCATGGGACCGGGAATGGGCCCAGGCGAACAGGCGGGGAGCGGGCAGGGCGGACATGGGTGACGGGGGGCGAGGCGGGCGCGGCGGGCTGCAGGGACAATCAGCGCCCACCTTAGCGGTGCCCACCCGGGCCGCCCAGGCCCGCCG
>JBJOKY010000489.1:0-3147 GCA_046045865.1 Pseudomonadota bacterium
GTGGCTGTGCCAGCCGCGCCCCTTGACCTCTTCGTGGAACGGGCAGTAGAGCGTCAGGTGGGCGTCGAGCCTGGGGTCGCCGGCAAACACGGCGGCGCGTTCGGCAAATTTACCAAGGTCGTGCAGGTATGCCGCCAGTGCGACTCGGGTCGTTTGCCCATGCAGCGGGTGTTCCTGCATCGCTGGGTTTTCGATGTCTGCGTTGGTAGTCATGATTCTCCCTTTGAAGATGCGCCTCGTTCGCGCCTGGTCTGTTCGTGCTGCTGTCCACGGCAAGTCGGACACGAAGGCTGGCACGCAGTATCCAGGCGCACTTTCATGAAGTGGTGAGCTGCAAGCTTGCAGCTCACCCCCCGGATCGGGGTGCGACGAAAGTAATGGCCGCTGCCGGCAGCGGTATCCGGTAGCGCTTGTTGCGCGGGGTATTGCCATCGTCGAAGTAATGCATCAGGCGGCTGGGCGGCAGGTGCTGCTCCAGCTTGGTGCGCAGGCGCGAGATGTGCGGCGAGACCTTGGCAGCTGTGCAGTCGTGGCGCAGCGATTCGGCAAAGTCGCCCGGCATGTGCAGCAGCCCGACCGCGGCGCGCAGGTCCGCCAGCAGTTCCTCGGCCCAGTCGGCGTCATGCTGGTCGCGCAGCGGTGCGGCCATGGCCTGCTTGCCGTGAATGGCGCGATGCGCCAGGGCGGCGTAGATGGCGAATTCAGCCGGCCGCAAGGCCAGGGCACGCCCGTCGGCCACGATCCGGTGGGTATCGATGTGCAGCGTCAGGCCGGGCGGCGCCAGGCTGGGGGCGGCCGCATCGACCGCCTGCACGAAACTCTGCTGGCCGTCCAGCAAACCACGCGGCAGGCCCTGGCGCAGGCGCAGAAAGGGAATGGCGGCCAGCTGGATCACGGCGGTGGCGGCGTCGACCCGGCGGCCATCGGCCAGGGTGATCCAGCGTGGATGCGACGGCGGGTAATAGAAATCGGCCAGGCCCTCGAACGGCGGCTGCACCAGCACATGCGAAAGCCGGTCCTGGTCGCGGCCGAACAGGGACAGGGCATAACCGGCGTAATACCCCATGGTCTTGCGCCCGCCGGCCAGGCTGACATGCACGGCGCAGTTTGCATCGCTGGTGAGCGCCTGCACCACGCGGCTGATGGTGTCGGCCATGGCGGAGTTGTCCGCGTCGTCGCGGATGTCGTCGAGCAGTTCACCGTCAGGGCGCCGCGCGACGTGGAGCTGGGCCTCGCCGAACAGGCAAGGCGGCAGGCCGTGCTCGGTCAGCAGGGCCGCCAGTGCACCGCGCTGGGGATCCAGCAGCTGGGCGAGGATGCGCCGCGCACCTTCCGTGGTGGTGACTGCCTGAATTTCAGTCGGCACGAACCGTTCGCGCGGCGCGGCCCCGACAGCCAGCGCATAGAAGGTTTCCGTGATGATCTGCGGCGTCAAACCACTGACGGCCAGCAAGACCCTGCGGGGGTAACTGGCCGGGCTGCCCGGCATCGCTGCACCATTCCCTGGAAGCTTATTCATGGGTTCATCATGGGTCGACTGTTGCGCCGTTCACCTCTGCGCACCTGTTCCGCCCGCCGTGGATTGACGCTGATTCACGACAAGCCGGGTCTGCGGATCTGGGCGGGATTGCAGGCGCTGTTGCGGTAAGCGCGCAAGAATTATTGCAACACCTTACCAGTTCGACATCCGACGGTGTCCGCGCGCAATTTCCCGGCGTTCATCCGCAATGAACCCGCTGGGACGCGTTCATCCCCGCCGGTTTCGCGCAATAGGCTGGGCGTCTCGTGTGCGTGACCCGACGTCATCGGTGCAGGAGCGGTGATCACGCGGGAATTCCCGGCTCTCACGAGTTCGAAACGCACCGTCGAATGCGCGGATGCGCCGACCACGGGTGCAGGCGCGATGTTTGTGCGTGCGGGAGCGCCGATACATTGTGCGAACCAGGCAGGCCATCGCGCACGCGCACCAGGGATCTCACAGGCATCGCCAGATCCTTGTCGGGGTACCGCTGTTCCTTGTTCGCAAGCGCCGGACCCTGTATCGAATCCGGCCGCGATTTGTGCGGGAACGGTAGCCGATTGATCGCGATCGGCAATCATTTGTTCGGGATTGCCGATCCTTTGTTCAGGATTTGCATTTGAATATGCGAGAGTCAATCCCGCCTGCTCGTGCGAGTGCGCGCAACGTGCAGATGTCACGATCCGGCCCCGGGGTATCCACAGTTTGAATGATTCGATCCTGGCGTTTTCGGCAGATATTCATCCCAACGAAGCAGTTTTGCAGGTATGTCCTGACAAGGATCAGGTCGACCAGAGCCGAGGAGGAGAGGATTTTCTCCTGCAAGCCGGCTTCGTCATCCGTGTCTCGGTGAGTTTCCGGGGCTTTCCAGGGAGTTCGCCGATTCTGTTCGCTGTTTGTTGATATGCAAGGAGTTTCAGCATGACCAGCAACAAGCTTTCCGTGGCGTTCCGTCCACTCAATGAAGCCGATTTCCAGGTGCGCTACGGCATCATCCTTGATTCCGTGACCAACAACCCCAGGCTGCCCGAGCCGTGGCACGAGTCGGTGCCCGGCACGGCGCAGCTGCGCGCCGAGGCGGATGCCTACCGCGAACTGCAGCAGGCGGTGCAGCGGCGTGATTTCGGCCAGATCGACAGGCGCGACCAGGCGCGCGTGCGGCTCACCCGCAGCCTGCAGCGCGTGGCGGGCTTCGTGGAGCTGGTGGCCAATGGCGACCAGGAGGTGCTCAAGTCCAGCGGTTTCGAGATCCGGCGTGAACCGGGGCGGGTGGCCGGGTCGTCGTCGGGCGGCAGCAGTGCCTTGCGGATCAACCCGCCCGAGGGGTTCCGCGTCGGCCGCGGCCCGCACACAGGGTCGCTGGTGGTGGATGCTTCGCCCCTGCGTGGCGCAATCGCCTACGAGATCCAGATCACCCGCGGCGACCCGGGCCAGGAGGAGGGCTGGAAGCAGGCGCTCATCGTGCCCAAGGTGCGCCATCTGCTGATCGACAAGCTGCCGGCCGGCGTGACCTGGGTGCGCCTGCGTGCCGTGGGCGTGAACGGCGAGGTCGGGCCGTGGACCTCGCCGATCAGTGTCATCTTGGGTTGAGGGGAGGCTGTGACTGACATCACCTTCCTGGCCACCCG